>CAJUQZ010000017.1:0-17147 GCA_910588755.1 uncultured Lachnospiraceae bacterium
GACTTGTCATAATACTGGCCGGCAATCTCGTGCATCTCATCGAGAAAGGCAAACGTCTCATCGCCCTCCTCCGGCAGTGTCAGATAGATCAGCATACGGCTGTACTCCTCACCCTGCAGCTGGTCGAGTGCAATCTGCATCTTGGTGTGCGCGTCCTCCAATGTATCCATCAGCTCATCGTCAAGCGTGACATACCCCTGGTCAACCTCGTCGTAGAGGAACATAAATATGTCAATTAAGGGCACACTGTAGTTCGAAAACCCATTGATAATCTTGGCGTAATTTTCATCATTCACCGCATAGGCCGTATATAAAAGCTCTGCAATCTCATAGTCAACCTCCAAAAGCTCCGAGAAATCTCGCGCTGTCAGCTTGTCGGTCAGCATATAGCCGTCCATCGCCTCGGTGTTGGCAAGTCCCTGCGAGTGATCGACCTCGGGCCTGGCATCCAGCTCCTTTAGCAGCCGGCTCTCCTTCTCATAGTCGCCTGCCGGAACGACGAGCGCCACGAAATTCTCTGCCCCAAAACTCTCCTCAATCATCTCGTCCACGACCATCGCATCACTCTGCACCGGCGTTTCCAGCTGTGTATAGCCATACACATAAGGGCAATTTGACTGAACAAGATACGCGCCGACCAGCACCACGACAAACAGCGGCGGTATGATAAACCTCGTCTTGTACGCGAACTTACCGACAAACGGAATGTCCGGGATAAAGCTCTTGTGCTTTGTCTTATCCATCGCTTTGCCAAAAAGCATAAGCAGCCCCGGCATCAGCAAAAATACGCCGAGCAGGCTAAGCAGAATGGCCCTGATCAGACATAGCGCCATGTCGCTGCCAATGCCAAACTGCATGAACATCATGGCGATCAGACCGCCCATCGTCGTCAGCGAGCTCGAGAAAATCTCCGGTATCGCCTTGCTCAGTGCCACGATATCCGCCTCCCTGATGCCAAGTGTCTGGTGCTCCTCCTTGTACCGGTTACAGAAAATAACCGCATAGTCCACCGACAGCGCCAGCTGCAGCACGATGGTGACGGAGTCCGACACGAAGGAAATCGTACCCATCATAAAATTCGTTCCCTTTGTGATCAGTGCCGCGGAGCAGAATGTAAGGAGCAGGACCGGCACCTCCGCCCATGTCTGCGATGTGAGCAGGAGCACCGAGACAACCACAATCGCGACAAGCACGCTGATTACGGACATCTCCTTTGCCAGCTGCTCCGCCGACGCATCCCCCATCGAGGTGGATACATAGATATCATACCCGTCGAGCATCTGCTTCACCTCATCGAGCGCCGCAAGTGCCTTGTCATCTGTCTCTTCGTACCCGAACGTGATACTGTACAGCGCCGAGAAATTGTTGTAATGCTTCTTCGAGTTGTCAAAATCCAGCATGATGATACTGTCCTGCTCCAACAATTCCTCGTAGATTTTGTCTGCCTCATCATAGGGAATGTTCATCACCATGACCTTGGCCGTGCCGTAGGTGATAAACTGTTCCTCCATGCGGTCAAGCCCCTGGCTCGTCTCCGTGGTGTCTGGCAGATACGCCGAGAGTGCATTCTCCACTGATACCCAGTTCATGGACACCACTGAAAAGATCAATGCGATGCCAAACAGCAGAAAAAACAGGTTGCGTCTGTCAACGATAAAGGTGGCGACCTTAATCATAAAACCGCCATCTTCACCGCCCTTCTTTGGTTGTTCGTCCATAGTTCATCCTCTCCTTTACACAAGAAAATAATTCGTGTTCGTGTGTAGTATAGTATATTACATCACTTTTGTTTTTTCAATAATGACTTATGGTCATTTTTGTTTTTTAATACTTTATTTACTATGTTTATAGGAAAAAAAGTAACTATCCCAAAAGTTCATGAATAGTTACTTCTTATTTTATTATTTTTTTATAATTTGTTCAAGTACTCTTCCCATTCCCGGTTCACTCTGTCTGGGGCCAGTCTCTCCGTGATTCTGCAGGCATTTTCACGCAGCCTTAATTCAAAATCCCTGTCCTCTAAAATTCTGCGAAATGCGTCTGCAAGCGCAAAGGCATCCCCCACCGGCACCAGCAACCCGTTTGTTCCGTTCTCAATCAGCGCCGCCGGACCTCCGCAGGGACAGTCTGTCGATATGACAGGAATCCCGAGCGCCATCGCCTCCATGACAACATTTGGCATCCCCTCTGTGTTGGAGGTCAGCGCAAAGATTCTTGCCTTGCAGATATGCCCTGCGACATCGCTGACATTTCCCGGCAGGGCAATTCTGTCCCCAAGTCCCTTTTCCTCCACAAGCGCTGTCAACGCCGTCCTAAGTACACCCTCGCCATAGATCACAAGCTTTACTGTCGGATATTCCTCCGCAATCTTGGCAAAGGCATGGATCAACATGGCATGATTCTTGTTCTCATCAAGCCGGCCCGCCGTCACAATCAGATCTTTTCGCTCCTCACAGACCTTCCGGCCCAAAAACTGCGGATCCAGGGGATTTGACAGAATCGCACTTCTCCTTCGAACTGATTTTGGAAAAAAAGCCCTTGCCTGCTCTGTCTGAAATACCACTCCATCCGCAAACCGGAAGACAAACCGCGCGAGCTTCTGCATCAGCTTCCCCTCGTATTCCATCGTCGGCTCTCCCCTCACGGAGACTGCTACCTTCACCGGCAGAAAAGCCGCTGTCGCCACTGCCATGAGATTATTTTTTCCGAGAAAAGCCAGGATTACGTCTGGCTTGTACGCTTTCCAAATCCCGCGTAGAGTGCCAAACCGGACGCAGAAGTTCCTGATACGCCCCCCCTGCAGCAGTGTCTCATCTGGCTCTGAATAAACGCGCCGTATCTCAGGTCGAAGATTGTATTCATTTTCCGATTTATACTGTGTCACTAGAATCACATCATATTTCTTGGCGTGGAAGTACTCTGCCAGATTCACCATAACCCGCTCAGCTCCTCCTTTTTGGAGGGAACTGATAAATAAAGCTATTCTTTTCATTATAGACTCCCAATTTCCTGAAGCATTATTCCCGCCTGCTGTGCCTGGTTTCGCACATACCATTTCCTCTCCATAGACTATATCGCATCAAGCGAAATCCAGCTCCCCATTTTATACGCCCATTCCTCTGGCTCTATGCCGTTACAACCACCCCCATGATGAAACGTGATTTCACCAAAGTATATTTTGCCGTCAACATTGTACAAATCTACCCTGCAATGCCGAAACGGTCTGGACAATATTTCTGCACACTGTATCATTTCCTCCCAGTTATTTGGCTTTGGAATTGGTTTTTCCGTATAATTTTCTCTCTCATCCTTAACTGGCAGCAGTCGAAAGTCCCTGTCATAGATGTTACAGCAGGCATCCACTGCATGATCCCCCGTCTCGGTTGCCAGCCCGATATTTAAAAATAAGAGCTTTACTTCCCCGCCAAAGCACATAAACTTGTAGTCCATTGGCAGCCGTCCTTCCTTGTCCACTAAAACCCTTTCGCAGATAATCTTTGGAACAATATCCTTGTAGTTCCACTCGCGGCTTCCCCAGAAGTAATTCCTTTTCATCCAGAAATCAAACTCGTTTTTCTGATATCGAAAATCAAATGGCCTGTCCCTGTCATAGATCACATTGGCCCCTGACCCGGAAGTGTGGTTGCACTTCATGAAAAACCGTTTGGGAAGCTTATCAAACGCTACCTCCCCAAACGAGTCGTACACCCCATACAACTCAATTAAAAGCTCCCCAAGTCCGCAGTCCTTCACATACTCACGGACCCTGTACTTATCTGTGCATTTTGTCTGCAGCGGGTCCCTTTCATGAAGCTTGAGATACCATACCTTTTCATCAAACGTCTGGGGATGCTCCAGATCCAGGCCTTTGCCATTATGCCTTTGGTATGCAAACTGGGCAAACTGCTCATCTGACATCTTGTTATACCTGTCGTGCCTGTAATTCCGGATGATATTATACAGCCATGCCGTCAGCGCATGATGATATAAAAACCGTTTTAATGGATGTACACTCATTGCTTCCTCCTGCCAACTATTTCCTGTTTTATCTGTCGCATATCTCTTTGAGATATGCCTCCCACTCTCCAAATATCTTATCTGCCCCTGCTAAGTTTCCAATTTCTGCTGCCTTTCTGCCAAGCCTGTCCGCAAAATCAGGATGCTCTATCAGCCTGTTGATAGCTGATTCCATTGCCACTGCATCCCCGACTGGAACCAGCAGCCCATTCTCCTCATGTGTTATGACCATCCTTGGTCCACCCGATGGACAATCCGTAGAGACAACCGGCAGACCAAGCGCCATCGCCTCGAGCAGGGCATTTGGCATCCCTTCGACATCGGACGAAAACGCAGCCAGTGCGGCGCCGATCAAATCCTTTTCCAGCTGATTGCTCCCGCCCATTAAATAAATAAACGCTCCCGCGCCCAGCTCATCAATCAGCGCCTCCAACTCCTGCCATGTCCCGTCATGCGAATCCGGACCATATATTTTCAAACAATACTCTGGGTGTTTTTTGTGCACCGCATAAAAGGCTCTGATCAGCATTTTCTGGTTTTTAAAATCCACAATTCTCCCGAAGTGAACCACTACCTTTTCCCTCTGCGCTGGAATTGGGTTTCCAATAAACCTTGGATTGATTGGATTTAAAATAATGCGTGACTTTTGCTGTAGCTGTACCGGGAAAAATTCCTTTTGCTCCTGTGTCTGAAAAACACAACCGGCTGCCCGCCGGAATAACACAGGAATCTGCAACTTATCTGCCGGAAAGTCATAGCAGCCCACAGGCGTAGCTCGCACTGATATCACAACTGGAAAGCGCGTGCCGATTGTCGCGGTCAATGCTCTGTAATTTGCTTTTTTTGCAAACGCAATAACCACATCTGGCTGCACTTTTTTGATATATTTCCTCAAATTCAGTCTTCTTGCAACAAACTGGGATATTCGATTTGCATTTTCCTGCTCTGGTGTCAATCCCACATTCACACGGTGAATCGCTGGGTCAATTTCATACTCATCCTCGCCCTGCCACTCTGTTGCAATATACACCTCATAACCGTGTGCCACAAACTGGCCCGCCAGATTGGACACAACCCGTTCCGCTCCGCCCTTCTCCAATGAATTTAAGTGGAATATTATTTTTTTCATCACGCTAGCCTGTTTCCCCCTATCCTATAGACTCCACAAAGTAATCCCTGTACTCCCCGAAATCTTTACATTCATTGTCGATGCTGTCGATTAGCTCAATGTATTTTTCCCTCACCAGTGCCTTATAATTATCAAAATTGTCATACCCCTTTTTGGTCCATGCAAATGGGTGTGTCAAAATCTGCACCTTGTCGTGCCCTAGTATGTTTGCCTCATCCGGATAGCCGTACCGCCATATATGGTTCGCGTCTGACATATATTTTACCGCAAGCACGGAATCCTTTCCCACGTGCTCTGAAAAGGTAAAAAACTCATCCTGATAGGCATTGATGATGCCCGGAAGCTTAATATTTTCTGCAAGCACGGACGGGGACGGACGGTGCACGGAAAACTCGGATATCTCAAAGCCAAGCATCTCGCTTAACATGTGCATCTCCCTCACAATCTGGCGCCGCACCTCCTGCATATCCGTCATTCCGTTCAGCGCAAAGTGAAGACCGATGTTCTGGCCCCGCTCATGCATATCACAGATCAGATCCCTATTTTTCCTGGATAACAGATTATAGGAGTTATTGGTCCACTGGAAAAAAAAGGTTGATGTAAAATCCATGCTGGTCTCCACCTTGGCAAGCGCATATGCGCGCTCCACACTGTACTCCACATCATGCCGCATGATGATAAACTTATCCTTGTGCAATGCGCCCGCATAATCACTCTGTAACCCCGTCGATTTGATAATTCTTATAATTTCCCTGTAATCATCATATGAAAACATTGTCCCTCTCCTGTCACACTCACTCCAAAACATCGCCCACTGCCAGTTTTCGCACACACTCATAACGGTCAACCAGCAGGGAGCCGTCAACTGTCCGCACAATCAGCTTCCCGTCAAAGATGTCCACGATTTCCCCAGGCCTGTACCCCGAGAAATCGATCATTTCATCAAATGGGTGCGCTTCCCATATCTTTACGGTCTGTCCTTCACACATTGCAAAAGCCCCCGGAAACGGCTCGGACACGCCCCGGATCAGGTTATAGATATTTCTCGTCCGCTCGTGGAAGTCCACCTTCCCATCCGCCGCTGTGCGTTTGCCATACCACGAATCAAAATCTTTTGACTGCGTCCGCACTGTGATATTCCCATCCTGGTATGCCTTGAGCAGCTTTCTGATCAGGTTCTTTGAACAGATCATATTCTTGTACTGTGCGGTGCGGATATTGTCATGCGGCGTGATCGAAAACATCTCCGTGGCAAACACATTGGGGCTGTCCGCCTTCTCATCATACCGAAACAGATTTAAATTAAAGCGCGTATCCCCTAGTATCATTGACCAGTTCAGCGGCGACCTGCCCCTGCCAAACGGGAGATAGCCGCTGTTGCCATGAAATCCATACACACCGTACTTGAACCTGTCTAGCACATACTTTGGAATCAGGCGCTGCCAGCCCATAGAGACAGCAATCTCAAACGTATTTTCTTCCATAAACGCCCTTGTCTTCTCATCTGTCAGAAAATAGCTGTCTGCCTCAAACACGGGAATCCCATGTCTTTGTGTCAGTACGGAAAGCCCCTTAAAGCCCGACACCTGGTTCTTTTTTAACACCTCACTGTTTATTGTGATCACAAGGTCAACCGGACAGATCGTACCGTGGATAAATTCCACAATATTCTCCGAAGTATCCTTCACACCAAATACTACCAGTTTATAGTTCATATCATCTATCTCCTTGTCCCTCGATCATTCCTATGATACTGTCCATATACCTTTCGGTTCCAAATGTGCCTGCCCTCTGTGCAGCGCGCGCACGGTAATGGTCATACAACTCCCTGTCTGTCAGCAGATTGACCAGCTCCCGCGCAAATATTTCCTCCTCGGCCGCAATGTTGTCAGCCCTAAGATCCTTGTCCCCCTGAAATATGGGCGCCAGGATCCCATAATCCGCATGGTAGACCTGGTGCTGATCACTGCATGCCGTGTAATCCTCGTGTAATATTTCAGCTGGGCCAGTCTTGCAGTTGACGCTAACACACGGAAGATTGCACGCCATCGCTTCAATCAGGGCATTTGGAAATCCTTCGCTGATGGAAGTCAGCGCATACACATCAGCCCTAGAAAGCAGCGGAAATGGATTTTTGAGCGCCCCTGTAAAGCAGACGGATTCTGAGATTGCCAGATCATTGGCCAGTTTCCTGTATTCCGCATAGCTGCCGTCCCCTATAATCACAAGCCTGGCGTCTGGCATCTTTTTTCTGGCCACTGCAAAGCTTTTCAGCAGATGCCAGAAGCCCTTTCTGTCATCCTCACGGCCCATCGATACAATCAACGCACCGCTGCCGCCCGCAAAAGCTTTCCAGCCCCCCTCTGCTTCCTCCTTGGAAAGTGCCCTGATTTCTTCCAGATTGCAGGGATTATAGAGCGTACACAACTTCTTTGTCCGAAAGACACTGCTGATCTCATCCTCCATAGTCCTAGTGCAGCTCACAACACAGTCGGCCCTGCGACAGATCAGTCCGATTGCCCCGTCGGCCAGTGAACTATATCCGCGTATCCCTGCCCAGATCGTATCTCTATCCTTAGACAGCACATTCACGAGATTTGCCGTTGTGCCAAAGCTGTAGCTCATGTCAATATCCAATTCTTTTTTCAGGCGTTTCAGACGTTTCACCCGTTTTAGTACATTGACAAACTTGCCAGCCCTGCCCTCTACCGCACCCAACTCCAAATTGACCAGATTTAATCCTGACACATCATAAAAAGCATCTCTTGTGGTAAACACTACCAGATAGACATCATACAGATCCTTTAGAAGCTTCGCTGTAAGTACACATATCCGCTCAAACCCACCCTGGTGAAGCATTGGCGTAATCAGCATAATACGCTTTTTACTGCCCTTTTGATCCTTAGCCTTCCCCAAATTGATACCCCTCTCTACAACACCCTTGTCACTGTTCCCGGCGGATTCTTCCCGCTGATATAGAATTGCTCCATTCTGACCGCCTGTTCATGCACATCAAACCCTTTTGCCGCAATCGCCATACGCATATCCTTCCGTTTTGGTACTGCCTGTGCGCTTTGCATAATCTCCTCCGCCCAGTTTATCGCTGGTTCCCTAATACTCCTGTAGGACACCAGATCTGTTATCGCAGCCTCTCTAGTGACCTGGTCGGAAACAAGGCAGTTAAGCCCTGACGCCTGCGCCTCCGTAACGCTTCCCGGAAGCCCTTCAAATATAGACGGAAAGACAAAATAGTCAAACGCTTGATAATACTTCTCCACATCAAAACGGCTTCCCAGAAAAAGTACTCTGTCCGCAAGCCCAAGCCCACTTACCTTCTTCCTGATCTCCTCCTCTAGTTCCCCCCGTCCAATCAATATAAGAACCGCATCATCCCGCAATTTGCACAGCTGTGCAAAAACATCAACCAGATAAGCATGGTTTTTCATAAAGCTGAACCTGCCCACATGGCCAATGACAAACCGATCTGTTATCCCAAGCTCTGCCCGGACCTCTGCCCGGACTGCAGGGTTATAGACAAAACGCTTTGAATCAATGGCATCAGGGATTGTCCTTACTTTTCCCTGTCCAACCCACTTCCTGCCAAAAACTGCCTTTGCAGCCTCCCCCGAGCAGGTAAAACAGTAATCCGCCCTATATCTTAGCGGTCTGCGTATGATTCTGGTAACGAGTCCCTTCACGCCCCTGTCAACCCCTGCGCTCCTGGCATGGGCAATCGTCACAGGAATCCCCGCCTGCTTCGCAATCGGCAGATAGATGGACGCCGTGCTGGTCATATGCCCCTGCACCGCTGCAAATTCATGATGCTCCCAAAAGAACCTCCGCAGCGCTTTTTTATAAGACAGGAAATTCAGCAGACGGAATCTCGGGACACTGTATATCCTGCCGCCCAGACGCCGTATCTCCTCACTGTACTGGCCTTCCTTCTGTGTATGGACGAGAAAATCAAACTGTACCTTGTCCCTGTCAAGCGCACGGTAGAGCTCCATCACCCTGCTCTCCGCGCCGCCAAGATTTGTCGTGCCAAGCACATTCAATACCCTCACCGGATCTGTCTGCATCATATCTTTAACCCTCTAAGCCAAACCAGCAAAAACTTTGTGACTGCCATCAAGTATTCCATTATATTTCCCATCACACCGCGCTTTTTAATGGGTAGCTCTAGCAGATCCGCATATGAAATCAGACTGCTCCTGTGTGCGGCAAAAAGTTGCCCGTAGCGCTCAAAATCCTTGTCGTTCATGGTGTTTGTGTGCACGACAAAGGTTGTGTACCCCTTTTTTTTGATTCTTTTGAGGACACTGCCCTGCCTGAATGAAATCGGATAAAACACCATACCCCACCGGCTGTATGGCGCTGTTCCAAAGCCGTCTGTCAGCCTGCGAAATCCCAGCTTTTTTAACGCCTTTATCGTATTGCGGTCAAAGGAGTGCGCAGGCGCCATGAAGCAATCCGTCTGGATTCCATGCACTTCAAAAATCCTTCTGCCCCGCTCCAGTACACCGTACTGTTGTTCGCATTCAATTCCCGCAAATTCCGAGAACCGGTTCAGTGGAAAGCAGCCCATCTTTTTTGTCGTATATACATGCATCACGCCGTGTTGCGCGATGCACCAGCCTTCTGCTTCAAGTTGTTTTATATACTGCCAGAAATCACTGACCGGCGCAGCTTCTGGCGCGGTTCTATGCAGGTTTTCATCCCTGTTGTCAGGCACTACCCCGATAAGCGGCCTGATACCATACTGGTCACAGAGCGCCTTAAACCGCATAAATTTTGCCCAGTCCATATCTGGCGTGATATCATCCATCCTGATTGCTATTTTCATAGATTTTCCTTATACCAGTCGATGGCGAGCGCAATGCCGCGCTCAAAGTCATACTCCGGGTCATAGCCAAGCAGCTTTCTTGCCTTGGAGATATCCGCGTTGGAATGCTTGATGTCCCCTGCCCGGTCCGGCCCAAAATGGGGTTCTACCTCCTTGCCAAGCGCCTTACACAGGTCATAATAAATGTCAATCAAGTACTCCCTGCCACCGTAAGCGATATTAAATGCCTCTCCTGCCACATCACCTGACGCCAGACAGGCTTTGAGATTGGCCTCGATCACGTTGTCAATATAGGTGAAATCACGCGACTGTTTCCCGTCGCCGTTGATCGTTGGAACCTCGCCGCAAAGCAACTGCCTGATAAACTTTGGAATGACCGCCGCGTAGGCCCCGTCCGGGTCCTGTCTGCGCCCAAAGACATTGAAGTAGCGCAGTCCGTAGGTGTCAAGATCATAGAGCTTCTTGTACAGTCTGCCATACTCCTCATTGGTGCGCTTTGTCAGTGCATAGGGCGACAGCAGATTGCCCTCCTGTCCCTCCTTCTTGGGCAGGATAGGGTGATCGCCATAGACAGAAGAGCTCGACGCATAGACAAACTTCTTCACGCCGTTTTGCCTGGCGGCCTCCATCATGTTCAGCGTTCCCATGATATTGTTCTGCTCATAGAACAGCGGCATTTCGATGCTTCTAGGAACCGATCCCCACGCCGCCTGGTTCAGGACATAATCCGCGCCCTCACACGCCTTCATGCAAATGTCCAGCTCCTTGATATCACCCTTGATAAACGTGTAGTTTGGCCTGTCTAGAAACATCTCCACATTTTCTCTCTTACCTGTGGAGAGGTCGTCGAGACATCTCACCTGATACCCCATATCTGTCAGCGCCTCACACAGGTTCGAACCGATAAACCCGGCGCCACCTGTCACTACAAACACACTGTCCTTGTCAAATTTCAACTCCTTATATCCCATCCTGCAAACCATGCCTTTCCTGAATCATTTCCCTTAACTCCAAAAATCCTGCCATATAAAACAGCGGGAGATTGTATATCATATACCTGGATATACATTGTATCATCAGCGCTGTCGCGCAGACATTTCCCACAATTGTAAGTAGCACAACTGCCATAAAGGAGGCTGCCATGCTTTTATTGCCGCGTCTCCACAGCAAAATCGTCAATATCACCGCCGCCATATAAATAAATACGGAATACCACGCAAGAAATACCGTTTCATACGCGACCGTCCTGATAAACCCAAGTACTATTACATCTATATAATTCACCACATACCTGCCAATTACCTGTGGCATCAGGGCGGAGGATAGACTGGCTGCCACCTCGTCAACCGCAAGCATCAGTTCCTGATAGTGGTCTGTGTTTAATCCCTGTGTCTCCTCAACATAGCGTTTTGCAGGCACCCCAAAATAAGTAAAATTCAGCTCATCGTGACACGTTTCATGGTACGCCGCCCTGCCAAGTATCCCAGACGGTGCGTACCTGTAATTCATCTGGTCTGCGTCTGCCAAGTCGTGCATCTCATAAAACAACCCCCTCAGCCCGTCGTCCGTGATCGCCTCGCCATCCTCCCTGTCTGCCACATACAAAACATTTGCAAACGACATCGCCTTCCCCGAGACTGTATCCACAAACAATCCCTGTTCACAGTAATTATATACATGGATGATCATGCTTCTCGCCGCAAATGCAAGCACGAATGCGGTCAGAATTGGGACAAGCCCTTGTTTCCCGATATTTTCCGCAAGCACAAATGTGTTTTTATGTTCCTGCATTCTCCTGGTTTTTGCAACAGCATTTTTCACCACCAGGAAATATGCCACCAAAAACCACACCACAAACAACACCATCATCTGGCCCCGGATCAATGACAGCAGCAAGAAGAACGCAAGTGTACCAAAACTCTTTTTGCTGACAGGTCTTTCCGACCACATCATATCCAGCAGGCAGACAAAGGTCATCGGATACAATGAAAACAAAATCCCCTCTGTCATCAGGGCATTGGTCAGCGTCAGATGTGTGCTGGCAAACAGTGGCGTCATAATATGCGGCGCCAGCAGCAGCCCCACAAAGAGCAGCGAGACACCCATATTCAACCGGAACCTTTTGCGCATAAATGCAAGAACGAAGGTATTTGCAGCCACTGCGAGTATATTCTGAAGCAATATGATCAGCCAGTACTGATTTTGCGGGGTGATAAAACGGCAGAGCTGCATCAGCAGCGCATATACAGGTTCACGCATGATCATCTGGTTCTCATACTGAAAGGTATCACCCACATACACCGGTTCGCCTGTTAGAAACAGATAGCCGAAAAAAGCGGTGAAAAGGAATAAAAATATGAAATTTCGTTTGTCGAAGCGCTTTAACATATCCAATATTACAATCTCCAGTACTACAGTCTCCAGTACAAATATCCTGCGTCAACATACGCCTTTTTGTCCAGCACGCCCTTTAAGTCTGTCAGTACCTTTGCCTTGCCCGTATCTGCATAGAGCGCGTCTAAGTCCGCCATTTGGAGTGATTTGTAAGACTCGTGCGCCACGGCAAGAATCACCGCGTCGCAGTTCCTGATCTGTGCCATCGGGGTAAACTCGATGCCGTACAGACGTTTCGCCTCGTCGGCATCCGCGTTGTCATCCGCTACCTGCGCCGTGATGCCATACTCCTTTAATTCATTGTAGATATCAATGATCTTGGTATTTCTGGTGTCCGGGCAGTTCTCCTTGAAGGTAAAGCCAAGGATCGCCACCTTGGCGCTCTTGACCGGGATATCCGCCTTGATCAGGTTCTTCACAAGGTTCTCCGCCACGTACTTGCCCATATCGTCATTGATGCGGCGCCCGGAGAGAATGATCTGCGAGTGATATCCTAACTGCTCCGCCTTGTAGGTCAGGTAATACGGATCGACACCGATGCAGTGTCCGCCCACAAGTCCCGGCTGGAAATTCAGGAAATTCCACTTTGTGCCCGCCGCCGCCAGCACGGACTTCGTGTCAATTCCCATCTTGTTAAAGATGATGGAAAGCTCGTTCATAAAGGCGATGTTGATATCGCGCTGGCTGTTCTCGATAACCTTTGCGGCCTCCGCGACCTTGATCGACTCTGCCCTGTAGACACCTGCCTCAACCACAAGCTCGTACACATGCGCAATCTCGTCAAGCGTCTCCTCGTCCATGCCGGATACGATCTTTGTGATGGTCTCTAAGCGGTGCACCTTGTCCCCCGGATTGATGCGCTCCGGCGAATACCCGATTTTAAAATCAACGCCGCACTTTAAACCGGACTCCTTCTCGAGAATCGGCACGCAGATTTCCTCTGTAACACCGGGATACACAGTTGACTCAAACACGACGATGGAGCCCTTTGTAAGATTCTGCCCCAGGATACGGCTTGCGCCCTCAATCGGTGTTAAGTCCGGCGTGTGGTCGTCATTGACCGGTGTTGGCACCGCCACGATATGAAACTTTGCTTCCCGCAACTTTGCGGCGTCGGCAGTGAACTCGACCTTCGTGTTTCTGATCACCTCGTCGCCCACCTCGTTTGTGGGGTCCACACCGGACTTGTAGAGGTCAATCTTTGCCGCGTTCAGGTCAAAGCCCACCACCTTAATCTTTCTGGCAAATGCGACCGCGATCGGCATGCCGACATAGCCAAGCCCCACCAGTGACAGTTTCTCTTTTCCGCTCAGAATATCTTCATATAAGCTCATCTTTTCTTCTCCCTTGTCTCTTTATCTTCTATTATTAATGTTACTATATCCCTATCCCTGCAAGCTCCTCCCGGTAGGCCTGCAGGACAATTTTCCTGTCAAAATGTTTTTCCACCCACGCCCTTGCGGCACTGCCCATACGCGCCCGCTCCTCATACGATAACGCAAGCATTTTTTCCATCGCCCGGACAAGCGCGTCCGCGCTCCTGCTGTCAAAACCAAAGCCGCTCTCCCCCTCGCAAAAGGTCTCCACACAGCCGCTGATCCGGCTTGCAAGCACTGGCCTGCCGCAGGCTGCCGCCTCGAGCAGCACATTGGATAATCCCTCATGGTAGGAAGGATGCACGATGACATGACTCTGCGCCATGACCTCGCCCACGTTGTCGATATGTCCGAAATACCGGAGCATACCGCGCTCTACAAGCGACTGAATCAATGGCTCGTACTGCGCCCTTGACTCCTCCTCATACTCCCCGACAAGCCAGAATAAGACCTTCGTCTCACCCTGCCTGCGCGTCATGGCCCTGACCGCCTCGAGGTACTCATCAATCCCTTTATCCTTCATAATTCGGATTACTGCCAGAAAAATGATGCCTTCTGTCTCCGGCGGATATTTCGCAAACTTGTGTTCTTCCAAATTGACGCCAGAGCCGGGCAGAAGCCTGCTGTTGTGCACTGCGATTTTGCGTTGCCTCATAAAATCCCTGTTTTTGGCGTTCTGGAAAAAGACTCTCTTTGCCTTTTTCATGGAGATCTGATAAAACCAAAGCAAAATCTGGCTAAGCATCCCTCCGCCCTCAATGGCCGTCCCAAGACCTGTCACATTGCACAGATACGGCACACGCCTAAGTCTGCAGGCAAGTCCCCCGTAGAGATTTGGTTTGATCGTGTATGTCAGCACGGCATCTGGCTTACACTTGCCCAATAACCTTAGATAGGTCCAAAAAAGCCGTAGATCTTTTACAGGATTGTTCCCCCTGCGCTCAAAAGGTGTCTCTATGATCTGGACTGAACTGCCATCACACTGCAGGGTTCTTAGCCTGTCTACATTTTCGTCAGGTGGCAGGGACACATACACCGTATGCCCCTCCTCCATAAACGCCAGCAGAAGCTCCTTCCTGAAAAGCCAGAGCCCGTTGGCATAATTTGTCAGGATCAGTATTTTCATAGGCTTCTTCATACCGTTGCCATCCCTGCCTGTATATCGTCGAACTTCCTGATCACCACACTGTCGTACATCATCATGACAATCCCCTCATCGTACATTCCTATGCAGTCATCGTTGGCAGTTTTTTCCTTTACATTATGATAAATAAATGCCGGAAAGTCAACCCCTGCCCCGTACGCGTGCAGATAGGCGCCCCCAAACCTGGGATTAATCTCTGACAGATAGTATTTCCCGTCCTGATAAAACAAATCCATGTCCAGCGGGCCATTAAACTGAAACGCCTTCAGCGCCTCCTTCACAAACGCAAACAGATTTTCGTCCTTAAACGAGATGGTCTTGTTCGCTCCTCCGATCGTTGTCGATATCTTTTTCTTGGAAAAAATCGCAACCGGCTCATGGCTTATCGTATCAACATAGACATCTGCATCCATATCCTCACCAGTCATCAGTTCCTGTATGACAAGCGACGGATCAGAGGCCGTGACTTCCTCGAGCATTTCGCAGGTGTCCACCCGCCGGGCACCGACACTGCCGCTGCCGGTCCTTGGCTTGACAAATACCGGAAACTGAATCTTTCCTTCATCATATGCTGTCCGAAACTCCGCGAAACTCCCATATGTCCGGATCGTAGGAATCCCCTTTGCAGTGAGGAACTTTGCCATCTCATACTTGTCAAAGCACAGCCTAGCGGTCTCCTGATAAGGTGCAAGCACCGTGATGCCAAGCGCCTCGAACGCTTCCCTATTCTCAGCTAGAATGGCAATCTCAGGATCAATCAGCGTCGTTACAGCATCAATGTGCTCCTTTTTACAGATTTCCAGGATCGTTGGGATATAGGCCACATCTTTTATCAGCGGCACCTGGTAGCTGACATCCGCAAACTCCAGTGCTGGCGCGTACAGACTGTTATCCGTCACGACCAGCCTCACCTGATCACCGAGCGTTTTCCTAAAATCCTTCAAAAGCTCGCAGCGCCTTCCCACACTGCAAAATAATATATTCATACGGATTCCCTCCTGTCTTTGTCTGCTTTGCTGTCTGTCCCTGTGAACGCCTCCATCGTGGCATCCTGCGCACTGTTGATATCACTATGCCGCAGAACGACCGCTATCGTCCGGAACAATATTTTCAAGTCCATCATAAAAGATGTATGGTTTACATAATACACATCATACTCAAAGCGCTTCTCCCACGTGATCGCATTTCTGCCATTCACCTGGGCCCAGCCTGTCAGTCCTGGCTTCACATCGTGCCTGTGCCGCTGAAACGCATTGTACAGGGGCAGATACTTGACCAGCAGCGGCCGCGGCCCGATCAGGCTCATGTCGCCCTTTAGGATATTCCACAGTTCTGGAAGCTCGTCAAGGCTTGTCGCGCGCAGCGCCTTCCCAAATTTCGTGAGTCGCACCTCGTCCGGCAGCAGTTTTCCGTCCGCGTCGCACGCGTCTGTCATGGAGCGGAATTTGCACAGCTTAAAGACCTTCTCATGGTATCCGGGCCTGTCCTGGTGAAAGATGACCGGCGCGCCAAGCTTAACACGCACCAGCACCGCGACGACAAGCAGGACCGGGCTTAGGATCACGAGCGCCGTAAGTGAAATGACAATGTCCAGCAGCCGTTTGATATATTTCTGATACATAGGTTCCACTCCTGTCACTTGTTAAATAGTTCCCTCACAATACCGATCACCAGTTCCATGTCCGCATCCGTGTTCTTGATATCGCTTGGCAGACAGACGCCGCGGTTAAAGATATCCTCGCTGACGCTGACTCCCTCATTATGATTGAAAAATGCATACTCCGCAAAGACTGGCTGGAGATGCATCGGTTTCCAGATGGGACGGGACTCGATATTCTCCGCTTCCAGCGCGTCCATCACCATGTCCGGCGTGACACGGCTTCCCTCGCTGACTGTCATACAGGAGAGCCAGTTGTTTGCCTCTGCCTTTGGATTCAGGGGATTCATGGTAATCTCTTCTATGTCCGCAAACGCTTCCTTATATTTCCTGTAGATCGCCCTCTTTAACCGCAGATGTTCGTCTAGGTGCATCAGCTGCCCCCGGCCAATGCCTGCGTCAATGTTGCTCATGCGGTAATTGTAGCCGATTTTGGAGTGCTGGTAATGTCTTGCCGGGTCCCTGGCCTGCGTCGAGAGCAGCCGGGCCTCCTTCACCAGCGCCTCCTCGGAGGGCGGGGTCAGATGGGATTCCTCCCAATACCCCTGCTCCAGAATCAGTCTCTGGTAAAGAGGCCGATGATTCAG
>CAJUQZ010000017.1:17157-40855 GCA_910588755.1 uncultured Lachnospiraceae bacterium
AATAGACGCCGATACGCCCGAAAGTTCCTGTGTGCTTTCCGCCATATGTAGAGCCAAGTGACTCCGCGGCATCCTCTAAGATTGGTACATTGTGGCGCTCACATATGCGCATGATCTCATCCATCTTTGCCGGGGTGCCATACAGGTGCACCACGACGACGGCCTTGGGATTTGGATACTTTTCAAAGGCTTTTTCAAGCGCGTCAGGGGACATATTCCAGGTATCCGGCTCCGAGTCGATAAACACCGGCACGGCCTTCTCGTACACGATGGGATTGCAGCTTGCGGAAAAGGTCAACGACGACACAAACACCACGTCGCCCTGTTCCACGCCCAAAAGCTTCAGGCCCAGATGAATCGCCGCGGTTCCGGCACTGAGCGCTGCCGCATAACCACATCCTGTGTACGCAGCAAGCTCTGTCTCAAAGTTGTTGACATTCGGCCCAAGCGGCGCCACCCAGTTTGTGTCAAACGCCTCCGCCACAAACCGCTGCTCGTCCCCGTGTATTGTAGGGCTTGATAAATAGATTCTCTTTTTTGTACTATTTCCCATAATATTCCTCCATCCCTGACTTCAGCCATTTTTCTCATTCTTCTGTGTCGTGTGGCGTATCCCCGCTCTGGGGCACATAGGTGGGAACGATCTCCTGTATCAGCTCCCGCACATTGTCACACTCGCTCTCCACAGCCCGTTTCAGATGATCAAGCTGCACATAAAACAGTGTCTCGTCAAACTCGATCGGCTTCCCGACATGGATCAGCTTATTGTCCGTGTCCGTAAGCCCCTCCTCGCTCATCAGAAGTTCCTCGTAGAGCTTTTCACCCGGTCTTAATCCGGTAAACTCAATCTTGATGTCCTCATCAACCTTGTAGCCGGACAAGCGGATCAGGTTCTTTGCCAGATCCAGTATCTTGACAGGCTCTCCCATATCGAGGACAAAAATTTCCCCGCCCTTCGCATAGACGCCTGCCTGGAGGACAAGGGACACCGCCTCCGGGATCGTCATAAAATAACGTATGATATCCGGATGTGTGACCGTCACAGGGCCGCCTGCTGCGATCTGCTTCTTAAACAATGGAATCACGCTGCCGTTGCTCCCCAGCACGTTCCCAAACCGGACCGCCACAAACTCTGTATCATGATGGCGGTTGTAGGTCTGTATGATCATCTCGCAGATCCGCTTGCTCGCCCCCATAATATTCGTGGGATTGACCGCCTTGTCCGTCGAGATCAGCACAAACTTCTTCACCCCGTTCTGGACGGCTGCCTGCGCCGTCTTCCAGGTGCCAAACACGTTATTCTTAATCGCCTCATTCGGACTGACCTCCATCAGGGGCACATGCTTGTGCGCCGCCGCGTGGTAAATGATATCCGGGTGGTACTGCTTCATGATGCTGTTGATGCGGTTTGTGTTTCTCACAGAGGCGATCAGCACTACCAGATCCAGATTCGGATACCGGTGCCGCAGCTCCTGCTGTATTTCATAGGCATTGTTCTCATAGATATCGACGATAATCAGCTGCGCCGGCTTATGCCCTGCGATCTGGCGACAGAGCTCACTTCCGATCGAACCGCCGCCGCCAGTGACCATGATTGTCTGTCCTTTGACATAGTTTAAGATGGATTCCAGATCGACCTTGATCGGGTCGCGCCCCAGCAGGTCCTCGACATCGATATCCCGAAGCTTGCTGACATTGACCTCCCCGTTGACAAGCTGGTAAATCCCCGGCAGCGTCCTTAACTTGCAGCTTGTCTCCTTGCAGATCTCGAC
The DNA here is from genome assembly GCA_910588755.1 of uncultured Lachnospiraceae bacterium. Lineage (GTDB taxonomy): Bacteria > Bacillota > Clostridia > Lachnospirales > Lachnospiraceae > COE1. The sequence goes on from CAJUQZ010000017.1 coordinate 18,930, forward strand.
AAGCGCTTTCATCGTCGCGCGGTTTGCCGACGGTATCGCGATAAAGATCTCGTCAATCCCGTAAAGCGCCGCATATTCCACGATCCTGCCGCGTCCGCCGACAATCCGGATGCCCTGTATATACCTGCCCCATTTGCTCTCGTCATCATCGATGATGCACTTGATTATCATAGTGCTGTAGCTGCTGTTTGTGATCTCCTTGATCACTGTATTCCCGGCATCTCCAGCTCCGATAATCATGACGCGTATGCCGTTTTTCCTGTTCAGTGCCTTGTGGCGCATACCGCGCACAATGCGGTAGGAAAATCTGGTGCAAGTCGTGATTCCTGTAAGGACCAGCGCATACACAAAATAATAGCTCCTCGGAATCGGATACCGCATAAACTTCATCCCGACAAAATCCAGGATCGCGCTTAAAATGCAGGCCGCCAGGATATTCTGCACCTCCGCCGTCCCGGCAAACGCCCACAGGCTGTGATAGAGCTTAAAGACATAAAACACCGCAAGCGTCATAATCACATTGAAGACCATAAAATTCCATGCGGAATTTAAATAAATACCTGGAATATCCTTGTAATTTAACTCAAAGCGAATCCACAGCGGCGCAATACTGGCAACACACACCGTCATGATATCGAGTATCACAAGCACGATTCTTCTCTGTAACAGCTGTGAATTGAAATGATTTCTTAATTTCATAATATTGTTACTGCCTCCTGGCCTCCCTATCTTTTCTGTGTATCCGCGCGCATCATGACCGCCTGCATCAATATAAAGCAAAAACCTGCTGGAATGCATGGATGGTACGCCCACTCTGTCAGACTGACAAATCCAAATACGACAATCAGCACAAACGGAACAAACACAATGCTGTATTTTTTGCCATACGCCAGGGCAAATTGGATAGAACGCCACAATGTCATTGCACACAGAACCAGAAAGACAATTCCTGCAGCCAGCCCGAAATTATAGGCTACCTGTAAATAGGAATTGTGTGCGTGCGCATGGTCATTCCCATTTTTATCCACCGGTCCCATCAACGGATGCCCATGAAAATCAATCGCCTCTATATAATCACTAAAAATTTCAAATCTTCCATTTGATATGTCATTTCCCTGATCATTTATAGAACTGTTGTTTGTGTCATGATCCATAGAAAACCAACATGAATCAAGCCCTGCCAGACCATCACCTGTATAGACAAGTACTCCTGCCTCCTGCCAGTAAATTTCCCCGGCGGCTTCTGCGTCTGTCTCTCCTCCCTCAGCTGCGTCTGACTGAAATCTGCCAAGAAATGTATTAAAAAATCTGCGCACAGTCATATATTTATCTGAGTCAATCGGGTCCCCCTCATAAATCATAAAAGATGGATCCTGAAATTCCAGATCATATCGCACCGGATCATTCACAACAGCAGGAACCATCCGCACTGCCGTGAAAACCATTGGAAAACTAACCAGGCACACCACCGCCAGAACAGCCAGCTCCATCAAAACCCTCCTGACGCTTTTGTGATATACCACCGCAGTCAGGACCGCAAGTGCTGCCAAAGTCACTGTCGATGTCAAAAATGCTGTTCTTGACATCGTAAGCAGGATAAACCCAGCCACACACGCTGTCACAAAAAACTCCGGAAAACAATAAACAAAGATATCTTTTCTGGTCCTTAATCTGCCATAAAGCCTCGCAAGCGCCGCCCCGAGCACCACAGCCAAGTACATCCCGGTACACGCAACTGTGTGGAAAATTCCACCGTAACGATAGAGCATCCAGTAGTGATGCGGCCTGTGCAAAAGACAAAACAATGTCACAAGCGCAAAACTCAAAAGGATTCCATTATTGAAATTCCTTAAAAACCGGCATCTGGCAACCAATGTATCTGGTGTGAATAACAGCGCCAGAAATGGGAGTGTCGCTGTATACACCCACACCTTCTCAAAACGGTTCGCGTACATCAGCAGGCTAAAGATCACCCATAAGACAATAAATACGGTCTGCTGCCTGTGTGTCCCCACCTGGCTGATGAACTTTTTCCATTTATTGTGCTCCAAAACCACGCTGCTTCGCACCAGCACAAACAGCATATTCAGCACCAAAAGTCCCCATGCCACCACCACACCGCATGTAAGGCGCGCAAGGACAAGTGTGTTTTCGTCTGTCCCTGCTGTCCTGCAGTAAGACACAGAACCCACAACACCAAGCAAAAGCCAGATCGCGCTAAATTTGTTTACAAACTGCTTCTCACTATAGTTCATCAACAGCGCGACCGCAAGAAAAATCAGCATCCACCTGGTATTCGTATAATGATAGTACTCCCTGTCCGCATTGACATACTGGCACAAAGCATAGAACAACAGTCCAAAGCATACTGTCTGAATATAGTTTCTCCACACCAGGCACATTTTACTACGAACAGAATATTTTGACTGCTGCGCCGGTCGGATTCCTTTTGTCCTATGCCATATCATACCCACCATCCATAGCCATGCAGCTACCATACCAATCGTAAAAAAGAGCTTATCCCAGATTTCCCCTCCAAAACGTCCAAGCACTACCGCGTAGATAAACAGTACCGCCACCGCAAGACCACTGACAACGCATACCCCCGTCAAAAGATATCTGCTAACCCTGTCCGCACAAAATGATACATGGTCATCATACCAGCAGACTATGATAATCAGAATGAAGTACACAAGCGCAGCCGCCACAAGAATCAAGCCATAATACAGGATGCGCTCCGCCACAGACAGTGGCCTTGTATAGTCAAAATCAGCAATCAAGCTAACCTCATCATTGATAATACCGTCGATATACAACGTGCCATTCTCGGCCTGCGCAAGCGCATTTTGCCCTGCTACCGGCAGTATGTATGACGCCTGGCTCTCCTCGCTGACTATGATTTCATAGTAGTACGCCTTCCCTGGCTCCACGTCCAGATCCGGTTTTGCCCTTAGATATCCATGCTGCTCAATCTGGCGGCTGTTTACGCTCTCCTCATAGATGCAAGAAAAGGTCTCATCATACAGCCGGAACAGGACATGCTCCTGCCCTGTCTGCTCCGAAGGTAATGCACAATTCATATATAATGTTATCTGATCAAGATGTGTCCCTGTAAAAAATACCGTTTGCAGCTTTTTGTCCGCTGCTGTAAATGGATCGCCCGAAAAAGCGGTCTGTGCTGCCTTCTTATGGGCCTGCTGACCTGAAAACATATGTTTTACTACAACTTCTGCCGGAAATACCCGCATCAGCATAACAAATGCAGCTGTCACCACAATTATCTGAACAACCGCATTCCTCTTTGCATGGATTCTGGCATGCTCATTGTCGCCAAAAGTACAGCTGATTACTTTCTTTATATAATGCAATACGCTATTCAACCCCATAAACCTCCCAGCTGCATTTCCTACATCTTCCAAGTATAGCACAACCAGTACAGCAATACAACCACGGTCTTATCTCACAGTATCACTAGGATCATCAATATCAGCCCAAATACATAATATATAATATACTCATATATTTCAATGGGAACCGCATAAATAAACGACACCTGCAGCGCGGAATTTTCTACATCCATTCCCGCATATACCAGATGAAAACCTTTCTGTTCCGCAGTCGCAGCAAGCCTAGAATCCAAAAAAGAAATCCTAGGACCATTATCCACACAGCCGACACTCTCCAAAACAAGAGTACAGGTCTGCCCGGGAATCAGTTCCACATGAATAGGAACTTCCACCCAATCATACTGCGGCAAGTCAGCAACAGGGATTGCAGTAAAGAAGACCTGTTCCCCTGATTCATCCACAATGCCAACCTGCAGCGAACCAATATCCCTTGCACACCCTGAAGCATCTACATGAATCATGATACGATCCAAAGATGCATACTGAGGTATAAAATCCTGTTCCAACTGGCATCCAAATGCGACAAAATCTATTTTTTGTTCATATGCTATCCCACTTTTTGATACAACCGCCCTCGTAATCCGTCCAGTGATACATAGCCCCACCAATACCCCTGCTAGCAAAAAGCCACTGACAACCGCGGCTATCCTTCTTTGCTTCCCCAATGTACACCTCCCCATGTTCATTGCTCGTGTCTAATCTGATAGAGTTGAAACTCATTTTGCTCTATCCCCGTTGTCATGACAAATATCTTTTCCAGGCCATTCTCCTCCAAAACCTGTGCGGAAAGCCAGGGCGTCACACAGCTGTCAAAATACCAGATTGAGCCAAAATCACCTGCAAAATCCACATCGTTTAAAAACAGCACCCTGTCCTCAAAATATATCTTGTAAATAAACCCATAGATTTCATAGTTATACACAATCAGATCGTCAGGTTCCAGATGCTCCTCCATAAACACAAGCAATTCCTCTGTATGTGTGTTGCGGTATTCCATCTCAAAATTCTCCTGATAGGACTCAAACACCATCAAAAGCCCGAAAATTCCAATCAATGCCTGCACAGCCCCACTTTTTTTCTGAAACGCAATGGAGAGAAATAATGCAAACAGACCCATACAGGGTAACAGATACCGCGCAATGAAAAAGGGCGTCACCAGGACAGATACCGCAATGCCTATCAGTGCTGTCAGCAGAGGAACCGCAAGCATCAACAGCGCTGCTAGACCGTCTTTCTTCTCGTCGCACCGCTTCCAACAACGCACTATGCAGATAACCACCGCAGCGCCAGACAAAACCAAATACATTATAGTAGAACCAGGAAGCTGTGATTCAAACAAAAAAGCTGGATACATGCGTACGACATCCCATGTCACAGGTTTAATCCAGTAATTCCCAACACGGCTTAGCATCTGCCCGAACAGGACAACGAGCCACGGCAGATAGCAGACGGCAACAATGCTCCCTGATACCAAAGCAGCCTTGAGCAGTGTCCAGTCCCTGTTTTTTTTGCACTTCAGTAGTGCACAGACACACAGTAGCATATAAATGCACACACAGCTTAACATCGCGTAGGTATGTGTATAGCAGCCTAGTAGTCCCGCAACCGTCAGCTGTATACAGCAGCTTCTCCGATGCCGCCCATCATCTGCCCTGCACATTCCATATGCGCCAAGCCCTGCCCACGTGACAAAAAACAACGCCCAGCTGTACATGCGCATCTGCACTGCATACTCAAGCACACAGGGAATGGCGTTGACTATAATCAGAAACAGGGTAGCCGTCCTCCCTCCCCACCAGAACCTTATATGTGTGACTGCAAGTAACATTGTGAACGTCATTGGAACAATGGAAACCGCCTTGTACACAATAAACGTATCCCCAAATAGAAGCACAAAGCATTTCACGATCAGATAATATAAAGGGGGATGAACATCGATTGCTGTATTCTGAATGATCCCCCAAAACGAATTTTCCCGCACGAGCTCCATTGTGTAGGCTTCGTCTGTCCATATGTTTCGGTTAAAAATCAGACTGACATACAATGCTGTGAAAACGAAAATCAGTACAGGCAAATAAATTATTTGATCGATAGTTTTTTTATCCGTCGTTTTTTGATCAGCAATTTTTCCCTCCATTTACAAGTCCTCTATTTTGATATCAATTGGGCCACCACATTCCTTCCCCGTGCTCCCGACTTCCTCCTTCACCACATACTGTGGTGAATTGTTGATGCTGATGTAGATGCGCCCGATATATTCCCCGATCAGCCCCAACATAATCATCAGCATACCGCCGATAAACACGACCGCCGCCATCAGCGAGCTGAACCCAAGCGGCACCTGCGGATTGACAAATTTCTTGATAATCGTGTAGATGCCATAGATAAAACCCGCACCCGCAAATATAACACCTGTTATTGTCGCAATTCGCAGCGGCAGGATGGAAAACGCAGTAAACCCGTTAAACCACAGTCCCAGCAGCTTCTTCATCGTGTATCCGGAGGTCCCGACCTCGCGGCTGCGGTGGGTTACGGGGACATTGGATATATTTCTGGTGGCGCGCAGCACAAGGCCGATAATATACGGGTAACTGTTCTCATACTGAAGCATGCTGTCCACCACAAAGCGCTTCGCCGCAAAATAGCTTGTCAGGTGCAGCTCCTTTGGCTTTCCCAGCATCATTCTGGTCATAATGTCATTCATCCACGTCCCGAAGTTGCGAAAGGCGCTGTGGTGCTTACTCTCATAGCTTGCATAGACCACGTCGCGCCCGCTCTCGATGCCGGCAAGCAGCTTTCCCACCTCGTCTGCCGGCGTCTGCCCGTCGTCGTCAAGACAGACCACGATATCTCCGTCCGACCTGCGAAGCCCGGCCATCAGCGCCGCGTGCTGCCCAAAATTTCTCGCCAGGCTGATTCCTGTGATATTGCCGTGCTTTTCGCACAGGGCCCTGATGACCTCAAACGTATTGTCTGGCGAACAGTCGTTCACCAAGAAGATGTCATAGACATATTCCGGCATGGACGCCATTGTATCCTGTATTTCCGCCACAACACCCCCGATTGTCCTCGCGCTGCGGTAGCAGGGAATGACAAAGCTCACTTTACTCATCATCAACCGATATCTCCTTATCGCTGTGCGGCGCAATGGCCCCAAACAGTATCAAATCCTCATACTTTCCATTCAGGAAAAGTTCTTCCTTCAGATATGCCTCCTGCACATAGCCCGCCTTCTCGTGCAGGCGTATGCTCGCCTTGTTGTACGCCAGTACGCGCGCTGACAGTTTATGCAGCCCGAGCGTGCCAAAGGCATAGTCCGCCAGAAGCCTGACAGCCTCTGTCCCGATACCTTTTCCATACGCCTGGTCCTCCCCCAGATAGACGCCGGACTCCGCCCTGCTGTGCACCTCCTCAAAATGCTGCAGATAGACAGAGCCAAGCGGTACATTGTCCTCGTTCCGGCATATGATAAACTGGTGCACCAGTCCCTTGAATACCTTGTCTGCAAGCCACGCCTCATGATCCTGCCTGCTGATCGGACTGCGGTAGATAAAATTTTCTACCACAGAGGGCTTATTGCGCCAGCGCACCGCCATATTTGTGTCGTCTGCCGTGATCGGTCTTAGATAAATCCGCGCCCCCCTGATCAGCAAATCTTTTTTCATTGGTTCCATATTGTCTCTCCTTCACTTTGTGTTCACTTCATTTCCCTGCAAGCTTATACACGTCAAACGCAGCCTCCCCCGCCGCAGTCCTGATCTGCGCGGTGCGCCGCAGCCCGGCCGTGATCCCCCGTTTTTCATAATACGCCACCAGCCAGTCGAGGTCCTTGTCCACATTGACGATAAAGTACGCCGGAGCCTGGCTGCCCGGCTTTGCGCCGCAGAGCGCCCCCTGAATGTCCCTGAAATGATACCGCTCAAGCTTCTGTCTTGCAAGAGGGCTTTTTGCCGCCCAGCCGCCGCAGATGTCAAAGTTTTTATACGAATTGTCTACATCTGTAAACATCTTTTCCGAGTAGGGCGCGCCCTGGTAGGAAGTCGAGGAATACACATCGATGATATAATAATTATTTCCATTTTTCCGACAATAATCCATCATTGCATTCCAGCGCGCATCGGCCTGCGCACGCCGCGCATACTCGTCCTTCACCGCCCACTGGTTTGCTGCCAGGGATGCCAGGACACCGGCAACGCACACCACAGCGACAAGCGTCCTGATCCTGTAAAATGCCCGTCCGCCGTCCATCTTGGGCGCGTCGCAGACAAAAAAGCTGACAAGCATGGTAAGCTCCATCAACAGAAGCGGTATCGTCACCCTGTCAGGCGCCCTGTCCACCATACACAGATACAGCCACAGCACACTGCGCACCGCAAGAACACCCAGAATCCTGGCAATCGCCCCTGCGCGCTGCTTCCCTTTTGCCGGCACGATGCACCAAACCGCATACACCAGATACATAACGATGACGGCTGCACCGGCCAGGGAGCGGCCGTTTCGCAACAGATCCTTGTATTTCCACAGCGCCTCCCTGACACTGTTTTTACTGACAAACCCAAATGTATCGTGGAGCCCTGTCCCTTCCTTCGCCAGCTGCTCCTGGTACGCCACGATCGACTCAAGCCTCCAGGTGTCAATCGACTCGTCAAGGGCAAAATTATAGTTTTCGAGAAGCGTATAGGACTCCCGGGACAAGCCGATCGACTCGTAAAAGTCCCTGTTGTCCTCGTACCCGGGAATACCATAGAAGTCGTACAGTTTGGTCCGCGCGTCAAAAAAACGCCGGAAGCTCGCCCACTCACTCCCCCTGTACGCCACCATGTCAAGGGAGTACACCGCTGACATACACAGGAGCGCCGTGACGATCAATGTTATATATTTCCTGAAATTCACCCCCGTAAAAAAACGGTCCTCACCGCACCATTTCACAAGCCCCGCAAGCAGCAGAAACGGCATCAGCATGATGCAAACTTCTGTTCGAATCGTAAAGGACAGCACGACAAGCAGCAGCGCGGGCAGATTTCTCCTAAAGAATACTGACGGCTTATCTGTCTTGGGCGCTGTCAGGAACAAAAACAGCGCGCCCGCCATGCAGATACCTGAAGTGACGCTGTACTGTACCACCACAAACACCCGCAGAAACAGCCCAAGTACCAAAAACGCCTCCAGCGCAAGCGCCACAAACCTTGCCCGCGCGCTCTGCATGATAAAAAGGAGCCGCGCCGATACCAGAAAGACAACACCAAACTGGCACACGCACAAAAACAAGCCATACCACGGAACTGCCGGAATGGCCTTATAAAAAAGCGCAATACACCACGCCAGGGGATACAGCATCTGTATACAGTAGCCGCTCGGCTGGCCTGTGTAAGCGCCTGACAGGATATCCTTGATCATGGTGTCGTCATTCAGATCATAATAAAAGTCAAATTGGGCAGATAAAAGCAGCGCAAGCAAAAGGGTATAGACAAACGCACCACACACTTTTGCTGCCTTTACTCCTGTGCGGTCATCCATCATACGTGATAGAACTCCTTCACTTTCTCTACAATATAGTCAACCTCGCCGGACTTGAGCGCATAGTACATCGGCAGGCGCACCAGCCTGTCACTCTCCCGCGTCGTGTGCACATCGTCGCCCGCAAACCGGCCAAACTTCAGTCCGGCAGGCGCGGAGTGCAGCGGCACATAGTGGAACACCGCCCAAATTCCGTTTTCTTTCAGAAAATCGATGAGTCTTGTCCGCTCATCCAGATCCTTCGTCTTGATATAGTACATGTGGCCGTTGTGGACACAGCCCTCCGGCACGTGGGGCAGTTCTAAAATTCCCCGCTCCCGCAGCGGCTGCAGCAGTTCGTTGTACTGGTTCCACAGCGCCACACGCTTTGCGGTGATCTCGTCAATGAGCTCGATCTGCGCCCACAGATACGCCGCGTTCATGTCGCTTGGCAGGTACGAGGAGCCATAGTTCATCCAGCGGTACTTGTCCACCTGTCCGCGGTAGTACTGTGACCTGTTCGTACCCTTTTCCCGGATAATCTCCGCCTCACTGATATACTTTGCGTCCTGTATCAGCAGCGCACCGCCCTCACCCATGCTCAGGTTCTTGGTCTCATGGAATGAATAACACCCGAAATCCCCAATTGCGCCAAGCTGTTTTCCCTTGTATGTCGCAGCGATTCCCTGCGCGGCGTCCTCCACCACCCAAAGACTGTGCCGCCCTGCGATCTCCATGATGGTATCCATCTCGCAGGCAACCCCCGCGTAATGCACGGGGACGATCGCCCTTGTCCTGTCTGTGATGGCCTGCTCGATCAGCTTTTCATCTATGTTCATGGTATCCGGCCTGATATCGACAAACACGGCCGTGGCGCCGCGGAGCACAAAAGCGTCCGCGGTGGACACAAAGGTGTAGGAGGGCATGATGACCTCGTCCCCCTCCTTGATATCCATGAGGAGCGCCGCAAGCTCTGTCGCCTGCGTACAGGAAGGCGTCAGCAGGCACTTGGCCGTGCCTGTCTGCTGCTCAATCCACTCGCTGCATTTCCGTGTAAATGGCCCGTCCCCGCATATCTTCTGGTTCTCAACGGCCTGCCTGATATAGTCCATCTCCCTGCCTGTAAACGGCGGTACATTAAAATTGATCATGTCGTAACCATGCCTTTCCGCGATCTGATTCCCGTTATTTCCCCGTGCTTCCTGATACTGGAAATTAATTTCTCGCTTTATTGTACTCTTTTCATAAGATTTTGGCAAGGTTTTGGGATTAATATGCATGGGCTTTTGTAACAGTTCGGCCTTCGGCTTCCTGTTACGGGCGTCAAGCCATGCAAAAACCGCTTTGCGGACGTCAAAGCCTCGTACCGTGGCCTGATGCATCTCAACCTTTACGTATTCTTGCGTGGCTTGTAAAGCCATAATTTGCAGCGCAGTGCTCCATCCAGTTCTTTATTTACAAAATACACAATACAATAAAACAAGATTTTCTGTTTTTTTGTATTCAAGGTGAGTGTAATTCTTTTTCCTTATTTGTCAGGTTAAGCTGTGCAAAATCTTTTCATTTTATTGAAGCCCTGCGCTGTTTATGGTAGAATAAAGTATTCCCCGCTGCGCTTATGATACAATATTCTTATAACTTCATTGCAACAATTTCAAAGAAAGGAATGCAACTATGATTTATCCATATATGGTTTTGAATGATGGCACAGAGATCGTGCACACGCAGGTTTTTGAAGAAGATGGTGTACAGAAAGTTGAAGTTCATTTTGAGCGTCCTACCCCGTCTGGATTTGATACAGCCAGGTGTCAGCTGCCCTCTTATACATGGCTGACCAAAGATGGATTTTCGGAAGAAGAAATGGCATTGTTTAATCAAATTGTTCACAGTCATGCACATTTGTTCTATAAATATGGTGCTAATGGAGGGATTCAGATTGCCTAGTATCTTTACTGTTGGAGGATATAAAGTTTTCTTTTGGTCAAATGAAAATAACGAACCGATTCATGTCCACATTACAAAAGGACAACCGAATGCAGCCTCCACCAAAGTGTGGCTCACCAAAAATGGAGGCTGCATTGTGGCAAACAACAAAGACCGTATTTTGGGTAAAGACTTGGACAAACTACTTGAAATCATTCAGGCACACTATTTCATCATATGCGCTGAGTGGAAAAAACATTTCAAAGTTGACGAAATCAAATTCTATTGTTAAACAGCTTCATTAAAAATCCGCAAGCAGCACAACATACTCACTGTTGCGAAAGCACTCCCAGTATCCATTTTCCTCCGCAAAATCCATGATGCGCTGCAGCTTCTGGCCGGGGAGCACTTTTGTCTCTGTCAGGCCTTCAATGGAGGAACGTCCTAGTATGATCACAGGGCATGCATCCGGCGCCTCTTCGCCGGCCAGATGGTTCAGATCTTCTTCCAGCGCCTCCATGCTGTTTGAATCCAGATCCGCCCATGTCGTAAAGATCGCCGGCTCCATATCAAGCAGGTAGGATAAAGCCGGGATATCGCCATACAATATCACCTGCTTTTCATTCAAGTGGCTTTGATACAGGAATCCGTCAAGCTCCTCGAGCGCCTGCGCCTTAGCCGCTGTCGTGACAAGCCCTGCCGCTGCGTCACTGCATTGCAATTTAATTCTGACACGAGTGTCATTATTCTGCACGCCCTTATCATGAAACACAAACTCGATGCCAAACAGGACGCACTGTACCGCGGTACACACGAGAATAAAACCCAGCGTTATTCGAAAAGCATATTTTTTCGACTCAAAGATGTAGCTTCTTCCAAACAGCTCCCCAATCATTAAAACAGAGACCGGTATTACCAGAAACAGGTTATTTATAATCGGATACAGCCCGTTATTGCTGCCGAGCGGCGTCACAAAAATCATAACCAGCAAAAATACTGCCCATAATTTGGTGTCCCTTCCCGCCGCCTTATAAAATAACACCCCTATGCATAGCATAATCACAATTAGTAGATAGACTGTAACCCACTTGTACATGCTAAAATAATCACTGTAATCAAAATCAAACAGTCCCCTGCCATAGCAAAAGCGAAGCACCACAAACAATCCAAGCGCATACAGCACTTCAAAGGCATATGTTATTTTTTTCTTTGCCGCTAATTTCTTCACTTTGTCCAGCAGATAGAAAAAGAACAGTCCCACCATCATATATCCTGCAAACAGGAACAGCCATGCGCTGTATTGGACATAATCCGCAAACATTGCCGTAACCATCGAGGTGGGCTTGTAGTCCGCCGCATGATCTGTCATTCCAAACAATGAGGAAATCATCTGCGGATAGGCCGCCGCGCCGTATCGCACACAGATGACCAGAAGCGGCACAAGCAGCCCTGCCAGATAGCCGCCTATACAGTACAGGGTACGCGTCATCAGCAGCCTAAACCATGCGCTGTTTCCTGTTTTTTTCTGTAGATGCTTCTGCGATTTCATATCCAGATGATTCAAATTCGCCGGCTTGTCCACACAAGCTGCATCGTCTGAAACATTTGAAACCTTACTCGCGGTATTCACCGGCTTGTAGAGATTATCTGCATTTCCTGCATGATCTTCATTTTCTGTATCATCTGAAGCTTTAACTGGTTTCGTTGATCTCCTGCGGTTCCAGAAGCAGTCGCACCACACGGGCAAAATCAGCGCCATATACGTAATATTGGGCATTCGCACCGCCACACAAAGCCCTAAAATCATGCCTGCAATAACAAAATATTTCCTTTTCTGCCGCTCCTGCTCCTTTGTGACTGCCGTGAACAATACCATAACAGCAATAGTCATTAGGAGATATCCCATATAATGATACAAAATCACATTCGGCGCCCAGCATAACGAGAGCGCTGTCAGCTCCGACACAAACAGCAGCACACTGTATATCCTTCGGTTTTGTCCGTAACGCTTCCACAAAAACAGATATACACCTGCCGCCGTCGCACCAATCAGCAGGCCACAGTAGACATTCATGCCCACCCAGTAATTCCCAAATGGCAGTTTTGATATAATAACACCTGTAATGTTTGCCAGATATGTCGCAAGCTTCCAGGTCTGGTTCAACACCCCGAAAAAGCGGTAATTGCCCAGCGCATAACCGGCGTCCATCAGATCCAGTCCGACGCAGGCATGGCGCAGCGGGTACAGCAACAGAATCAAAGCCGGAAGGATTGTCAGGCTGCCCTTCTGCCGGATCCATTCAATCACCGTGCAGACCAGATACACACATACTACGCTAACAAACATATGGCACAGAAAACCCGCCACAGAGCTTCCAATCTGCTCCCCGCAATGAAGCCACTTCGGCCATACATAGCGGATATTGATATGTTCATGAATCAGGTACACCCCAAACGACGCGCCAGCCAACAGTTCGATTGGCTTCCGGAAACGCTCCAGCTTCCCCTCTCTAGCCTTATACGCCTGAAACGCAAGAAAAAGACCAACCGCGCCCGTATAGCAGAACAGGAAATTGTACGTGTATCCATAGTGGATCATCGCCTCGAGCTTTCCTGTTTTGAGATAAATCATTCTGATCAGAAAAAAGGAGGCAAAGATCGCCATTGTACTTCCGAGATACAGCGCCACCGCCCGCCCCCTTGTCTTTATCATCGCGCTCTTATACCGTTTCAGATAGGCGCCCGTCAGATACATTACGATGAACCAAAGCGCATCATACCCGTACTTGTCCCACGGAAGCTGCATTGGAAGGACTGTCTTGGAGATACAGAAAAACAGCAAAAGACCGGCCAGCAGATACTGGATCTCTTTCTGTTCCAGATACGTAATCCCCGCATTCAGAAACGGCATCATCAGGCACAAAACGACATAGTATGTTGCAAACCAATAGTGCTCTGTCACCAGCGGAAAACAATAGGCAAAAAACTGGTAGAGATCAAACTCCTGCACACCGATAATAAGCGCGCCACAGCCAAAGAGCATCGAGTAAAAAAACACCTGTTTCCATATCTTGAACGGCCTTCCCAGCACGCCCCGAAGCGTGATTTTTGCTCCTCCGAACAAAGGTTCCTGTGCATCTACGCCGAAATACCCGCTGATCAGCACATACACATTGACCGCCACCAGGCAGAAGGCCTCCACCAGCCACACCGCATATCCTGTCGCGTTCATATCGGCCCGCGCCGGATCGCCAAGCAGCCCGCCCTTGCTCAGATAGTGCAGACACACGATCATCAGCATCGCGATGACGCGCAGCAGCTCATAATTCAATTGTCTCTTTTTTCCTGCAGCCATGATCTTCCCTCATTTCTGTCTCTTTTTTCCACCGCATACTTCCGATACAGTTATCTTCTGCCGCTATCCGTATCTAATACAGGCATCTTCTGTTGCTGGTTTCCACTGTCTGTTTTGGATACAGCCATCAATTGTTCCGCGATGCGCCGTGCGCCCTGACCGTCTACCAATACTCTTTCCTGCCTGTGTAAATATTTTCTGTATTCTTTATCTATAATACATCGTTTCAGAGCCTCTTTCATATTATTTGCCACTGCGTCCTGCTCCGCGGCAAAACACCCTGCATTTACGATGTCCGTAAACGCGCCTAGCGCCTCCGCGCCCTGCCGCTGGTTCTCTGCAAAATAGAACACAATCATCGGAACGCCAAGGGAACTGACCTCATAGATCGTACTCCCCGTCGCCGTGATCACCACATCACTTTGCAGGAACAGGCTGCGCATATCCTTTACATTTTCATGAATGGTTATCGGTACTACACTATTACAGGATTGTGCTATTTTGTGGTCCTGCCATTCCCGCACGATATCGCATTGGTATCTTCGTTTTAACACGTCCGCAAAACGGTTAAACGGCCCGCTGATAATATGCAGATGTATGCCCTGCTCCGCAATCATTGTATCGCTGCACAGCACGTTTGCAAAAGCGCCTGCCGCAAAGTGTGGATCACTCCCGCCTGTCGTTATTATAACATCTGTCACTTTATCCCGTACCGTATATTCCGCCGCTTCCTGAAATGCCTTTCGAAGCGGTGCGTACCTTGCTCCCAGCAGTACTTTCTTTGGATACTGCCCCTTTGTGCGGCCCTTCAAATTTTGTTCTATATCCCATTCTCGATTTGTTTCTTCACTCCACGCTTGATTTGGTTCTTTATCCCGCCTATTCGTTGGTGCGATATATTGTCCCTCAAGCGCTGGCGCATAGATATTGTAATTGATCAGCAAATCAACAGGATACGCAAGCCCCATGTCCTCAAAACACGCCACTTTCGCAAGCTTCTGGAGTGCAAGGTAATATTCCCTGCCCGCCTGATAGCTGTCTACCAACACTACGGGCCTGTCCTTGTCTGGTTGCTCCCGCAGCACCCTTTCAATAACCGGAAACTCCCCCATCATATCGCTGTAATCCGTATTCAGCACAATGACGCGAAAACCCCTGTCCTCGATCATTGTACGGCATCCCTCATCTGCCGTAATAAAAACAGGCGGATATGCCGGAGCGATATCCGCCGCCGCTTCCGCAACAGAGAGACAGCGCATCACATGACCCATGCCAATCTCCGTGTTGCCATCTGCACGAATATATAACATATTATCTCCCTCTTGGGCGCTCTAAAGCGTTTAATCGATAGCGTGTTTGAAAAATATCAGTTCCTCATGCCCTGACTGTCCTGCGTATCAGCATAAACGCCTCCGCGCGTTCCATGCCCGCCGCCATGCCGCGCGTCCGCGACAGCGCGTCCATTCCGGCAAGGCTCCTTGGATGCGGGAACGCGCACAACTCCGAGACATAGCAGTTCATCGCCTGTTCCTTCTGCGGATAATAACAGGTGATATCCACAAACACATTCGGGCAGAAGGCCGGCTGTGCGCTGTAGTCAAAATTCCACTCCGACGAGGAGAGTGTCTCAAACGCGTAAATCTCCTCCACACAATAATCCCCGATCGGCCGCGTCGCCGTGAGCACCGCGCGCGCCGTGTACTGATGGTCTACGTTGAGATCGCCGCTGTAATGCGTGTAGACAATCTGCGGCCGCAGCTTTTGTACCTTCTGCTCTACCACCTTCACGATGTCGAGCAGGTCAACATGGTCAAAACGGTTGTCCGGAAAATCCGCAAAGAACACGTCCCGATACCCTACCGCTTTCGCGCTCTCCAAAGTGTTTTTGTGCAGCGCCTCCACCACCTCCCTGTCCGTATCCTCCCGGCGGACGCCTCGCGAGGTCTGCCCCTCCCCCAGAATCAGGGCATAGACAATATCGCCCTTTGCCGCGTGTCTTGCCACCGTTGCGCCGACGCCCAGAATCTCATCGTCCGGGTGCGCCGCCACCACCAAAACTGTCTTCATCTTGCTCCCTCCTGCATGCTCATCCATCTCTATTTCCGCTTAAAAACTTCCGCTTAAAAACACTACTTCTTGACACTACTTCTCACGCACCCGCCGAAACACCACCCGCGCCGAAAGTTCCTTTTCCTGGTTTTCAGAGCCATTGTCATGACCATTACCGTCACACAAAAATTCCGCCTGTTCAAACTCCAGCCTGTACTCGCCAAAATCAATATACGCCCTGGGATACCCTTCCGCGTCAAGCATTCGGATATAGTCATAAATCCGGTCTATTTTCATATCAGATGTTATGCGCCCGTCCTCCGGCTTTCTGCGCTTGAATATCACTGGTTTCCCTTCTTGTGGAACCGGTGTCATTTTTTGTCTGTTTTCGTCCAAAAACTGCGGTATCATTTCCTGAAAAATAATATCCGAACAGCGCACGAAAATCTCCTGCGCGCTCCCCTCCAATGATAACGCATGCTTCATATAGACCGGGCCGCCGTCGAGGTTTTCCGTCACCCTGATCGCGGAAATCTTTGTCTCCTGATGTCCGCGCACGATGAGATTCTGCAGCGGGCTTCCTCCGCGCCCATACGGCAGGTCTGTCATATGAAACACCACACACTCCCAGTTGTCCGTGATCTCGCGCGGCATGATATAGGACCAGTGCGGCAGAAAAATATAATCGGGCCCAAAATTGCGTATGTTTTCCAAAGAAAATCCTTCCTTATCTGTATAAACAACGATCTCATGTATTCCCGCATACTTTCTTTGCAGTTCCTTCGCCCGCTCGATATTCCACGATTTGATTGTCGCCACAATAATCTTCATACAATAACACCTTTTATCTAATTATTTCCTTTTCGTACAACAGAGACTCCGGCAGTTCCTTTTTGAGAAACCCGCTCTTCTCAAAAGCCCTAGAAGAGGCGCGATTTCCATATTTTACCTGCCCGGAAAGTTTTGCGATCTGCTGAATATGATCTGCGGCAAGCTGCTCCTGTATTAGTCGGAGCATTGCGCTTCCGTATCCTTTTCCGCGCTCGCCGGACGCGACACTATAGTCGATCGTCGCCTCACGGCCTTTGACATTGAGCCGGATCTGCCCGATTGGCCTTCCGCCCTCACACAGGATATATTGATATGCCTCCGCGTCCGCCATCATCTTTTCAAACCATCTTTCATGGTCCTCATGGGAAATCTTTTCCGTGTGAAAGGCGTTTGCCCGGACAGCGGCCTCGTTGGCCCACGCAAAGAGCAGCTCCATATCCGCACTGTCCGCCTTCCTCAACCGCAGATTCATGATTCGTGCGCCTCCATCCCCTCAATATCTTCAAATGCAAGCGGTGTCCCGCGCTCTAGCGCGCGCTTTGCCGTCCTGCCAAGCACTTCCTTATAATATTTGGGCTTCAATCCATATGCCGGGCGAATACTTCTGATATTTTCCGGCGTAAACGCCTCGCCTGCCGCTATATCCCTGACGACAAAGAGCGAGCGGCGAAAAACAGCGTTGCTCTCCTCCTGTTTCGAGACCCCATAATACACCGTTCCCATAGCCTTCTCCACCTCGCGCACCTGATGGACCATCTCCCCAAACTCCTCGGGTTCCATCGAAAAAGCCGAATCCGGATTCTTGACTGTTCGGCTGATGCAGAAATGTTTTTCGATAATGTTTGCCCCCAGGGCAACCGCAGTCGCGGCGCTGAAAAATCCCATAGAATGATCGGACAGCCCTACCGGAATCCCAAAACGCGCTTTCAGGTCACGAATCGTACAGAGGTTCATCTCCTCGCTTTTTGCCGGGTAAGCGCTCGAACACTTCATCAATGCCAGCTGCCGGTTTCCCGTGCCATAGATCGCCGCAACAGCCTCGTTGATCTCCTCCAGTGTCCCCATCGCCGTAGACATGATAATCGGCTTATTCTTAGAGGCAATGTACTCCAACAGCGGAAGATCCACCAGCTCAAACGAGGCGATTTTATAAAAGCCTACACCGAGCTCCTCCAGAAAGTCAACCGATGTCCTGTCAAACGGGGTTGACAGAAAGTCTATGCCGACTTTTGCCGCCTCGTCGCGCAGCCTCCCCTGCCACTCCCACGGCGTATAGGCCTTCTGGTACAGGGAATACAAATGGTCCCCCTCCCATGTGCCCTTTTCAATCTGAAAATATTGATTGTGGCAGTCGATTGTCATGGTATCCGGTGTGTACGTCTGTATCTTAATACAGTCCGCGCCCGCCTCCTTCGCCGCATGGATCAGTTCCAGCGCGCGCTCCATGCTCCCCGCATGATTTGCGGACATCTCCGCGATGATATAAGCCGGACTGCCATCCCCCACTGTCCTGCCCTGAATGCTAAAAGTACTGCTCATCTTCCCGTCTCCTTTTGATCCGTTTTATGCATGCCTGCGCCCATTAAGAATCTGTATTTCATCTCCGCGATCTCCCAGTCCTCGGGCGTATCGATATCCTGCACATATTTTTCGTCCTGTATAAACGCCACCGCGTTCTCCATCCACACTGCCTTCTGCCGCCAAAAGCGCTCCACATTCAGACAGTAAAACTGCCCACAGTCGTGGTAGAGCGGTTCTAGATCCTGGGAGCGCTTCGCCATGTTTTCCGGCCACTTTGGCGAAAGTTTTCCCTCCCGGACCACGACGCCTCTCTGTGGCGGGAAGGAGAATCTCACCACCGGAATCACGCAGTCCGCCTGCTCCTGCTCTAGCAGCATCATGGCTTTCCTAAGGGCCTCTGGCGTCACAAACGGCGCCGTGGGATAGATACAGCACACGGTGTCAAACTCCCTCCCAAGCTGCCTGTACGCTGCCAGAACCTCCTCGATGACATCAGCTGTCGTGGCAAAGTCATTCGATGTCCCTTCACTTCTGAAAAAGGGGACTTTTGCCCCCGCCCGTTCTGCCACCTGCGCAATCTCCCTGTCGTCTGTAGACACCATGACTTCATCAAACAGCTTTGCCTGCAGCGCCGCCTCGATACTGTACTCCAGAATCGGTCTTCCCAGAAACGGCTTGATATTCTTATGCGGAATACGCTTGCTTCCGCCCCGGGCCGTTATGACTGCTATGCTCCTCATCTTAAACTCCTTTCCGTCTCCAATCACCAAAAGCCCGGTTCTAACCCCGGGCTTAGAATATATATGAGAAAACTACTTCTTATAATAATCCACAATCTTCGTCACCGCCGTGATCACGTCATCGACGTCCCGGTCTGTCAGTGAATAATAAATCGGCAGGCTCATCATCTCCTCATAGAGCTTTTCCGCGTTCGGACAGAGCCCCTTTTGATAGCCAAGCTTCTGGTAATACGGGTGCCAGTACACCGGGATATAGTGCACATTACAACAGATGTTCTCCGCCGCCATCGCATCGAAGAAGAACTTACGGTCGATCGTCAGCAGCTCGGGGCGAATCCGCAGTATGTAGAGATGCCTTGTCGTTTCGGACTCCGGGATCTCCTGCTGCACAAAGAGCTGCGGTATCTGTGAAAACGCGGCGTTATACCGCGCCACGATCGCGCCGCGCCGTTCTGCAAACTGCGAAAGCTTGTCGAGCTGGCTTAAAATCAGCGCGCACTGGATATCCGTGAGCCTGTAATTATAACCTAAGTCAATCTGCTCGTGATACCATGCGCCGTGACTCTCATTCACATAAAAG
Source organism: uncultured Lachnospiraceae bacterium (assembly GCA_910588755.1). Classification (GTDB taxonomy): domain Bacteria; phylum Bacillota; class Clostridia; order Lachnospirales; family Lachnospiraceae; genus COE1. Next base: position 38,832 of record CAJUQZ010000017.1, read on the forward strand.
GCCTCGTCCTTCGTGATTCCGTGGGAACGGCCAAGCAGGAGCTTTTCATACAGGTCCTCGCGGTCTGTGAGCACCGCGCCGCCCTCCCCGCCTGTCACCGTCTTGACCGGGTGAAAGCTAAACGTCGTCATGTCCGCGATGCTGCCGACAGGCTTTCCCTTATATTTCGTCCCGATGGAGTGCGCGCCGTCCTCGATCAGTACGACGCCCTTCTCATGACACAACGAAAGCAGCTCGTCGAGCTGCGCCGCCTGTCCGGTAAAATCCACCGCCACCACCGCTTTTGTGCGATCTGTCATCTTCTCCCGCACACTTTCGGGATCAATATTGTAGGTGTCCGACCGGATATCCGCAAAAACGGGCCTGCCGCCGCAGTAGAGTGCGCAGTTTGCCGACGCCGCAAAGGTGATCGGCGTTGTGATCAGCTCATCCCCCGCACCGACTCCCGCCGCCATCGCCGCGATGTGAAGCGCCGCCGTACCGTTGCTGACTGCCACCGCGTACTTTGCGCCTGTCAGCTCGCACAATTTCTGCTCGAGCGCCGACACCTTTGGCCCACAGGTGAGATAGTCGCTGATGAGCACCTCCTCCACCGCCTTCACATCCGCCTTGTCAATGTACTGATGTCCATAGTACAATTTTGTATCCCTGACCGGAGCACCTCCGGCAATCGCTGGTTTCTCCATACAAACCTCCATTTGCCGCCTCAGCGAGCGTTCATACCAGAACTCCTACTCGTGCAGATCTGTCTTTAGAAGCTCACGGATCTGCTCCACTGAAAGCCACTCCGTATTGTTCCCCGACGAGTAATAAAAGCCGTCCTCCACCTTTCTGCCGCTCGGATTCGGGCGCTTGGACTCCTGCCAGAACATCTGCGGGTAGATGATATAATTCTTCTCGTACTCATACGTCGTCATGGAATCCTCCGCCGTGATCATCACCTCGTGGAGCTTCTCGCCCGGACGAATCCCGACTTCCACCGTCTTCATGCCCGGCGCCATCGCCTCCGCGAGATCGGTAATCTTAAACGAAGGAATCCTGCTGATAAAGGTCTCACCGCCCTTCGCTTCCTCGAGCGCCTTGATCACAAGCTCAACCCCCTGTGTCAGGCTGATCCAGAAGCGCGTCATTCTATAGTCTGTAATCGGAAGCTCGCTGGCGCCCTCGTCGATCAGCTTCCGGAAAAGCGGAATGATCGAACCGCGGCTTCCCGCCACATTTCCGTACCGCACGATCGAGAAGTTCAGGTCCTTATAGCCGCAGTAGGCATTTGCCGCGATAAACAGCTTGTCCGATACTAATTTCGTACCACCGTACAGGTTCACAGGGTTGACCGCCTTGTCCGTGGAGAGCGCAACCACTTTCTTGATACCTGTGTTCAGCGCCGCGTCGATGATGTTCTGCGCGCCGTTCACATTTGTCTTGATCGCCTCATTCGGATTGTACTCACACGCAGGCACCTGCTTGAGCGCCGCCGCGTGAATCACGTAATCCACGCCCTCAAACGCGCGCTTCATGCGCTCGTAATCGCGCACATCGCCTATGAAGAAGCGCAGCCTGTCCTTGTACTGCGCAAAATCGTTTGCCATCACCCACTGCTTGTACTCGTCCCTCGAATAAATGATAATCTTTTTCGGGTTGTAGTGCGTCAGCACATACTCGGTAAAGCAGCGTCCAAAAGAGCCCGTACCGCCTGTAATCAGTATCGTTTTATTATCCAATAGCATTGTGAAACCTCCATCCAAATGACCTTCCGCCAGATTTTGTGCATCTAACATATATTACCATATAATTAAAAAAACGTCAAAATCTATTCTTTATTATTGTAAATATCGCTGCAATTATACGCGCCCCTACTCGCCGAACACCAGATCGGTCACAACATTGCCTGTCACTTAGTCGTACACGATACGATTCCACCTGCTGCCCCCTTCTCTTCCCCTAGGGCATGTTTCAAAAATGCTTTCCATCAGATGTGCGCCACAGTTTGTGGGAGATTTGTGCCAAATGAGGGGCGCATAGCG
>CAJUQZ010000018.1:0-21589 GCA_910588755.1 uncultured Lachnospiraceae bacterium
CGTACGTGGTTTGTAAAACCATACTTAGCAGTAAATGCTAAATCCTGTTTGAACCGTATCGCAAGTACTAAATAACTGTATAGTATAGCAAAAAAATCCTATCTTTTACTGTATAAATGTACTATAATAGTATTAAACCCTTGAGCGTTTATTCTGACAGAAAGGAGATGGACAAGTATGGATTTTCCGTTTGATGACGCGCCAAATACAGCAGTGATCACCTGTTGTCATGTCTTAGAACAGAAGCAGCCGATCCTACATGTTTCCCATGATATGGAGGACGGCATGTGGCAGTTTTTGTGCGGCAGCTCCCACGATACATCGGAGGGGCGAATCGTTTCGCTGCATGGGATCTGTGTACAGGATCCTTCGATTGTCAGGCTGGCCGGTATGCCCTGCGGATATACCGCTGACCGGAATGGAATCGCTGACGAATGGCACATTCAGGAAAAAGCGTAGACACCTGTCAGCCTATGCTGACATATTTCCTTGGGTGCCCGTGTGCACAAAAACCTTTTCACTTACACCAAAAAGGAGGAAGCGATGTTAGAACAACAAATTGATAATGCTATCCAAAAATTACTAGAATCGGAGGATACCAGTCCCTGCGAAGAATTGATCCGCACCCAGGGCATCAAAAGCCCCGCCATTGCGCAAGCTGCTTTCGAGGCTGATATCCTCCGCCCCACCATTCTGTATCAGGACGCAGCACCGGAAATCAGGGACCAGCTGATTGATTTTCTGGAAAACGCAGCGGAGGACGTCCCCCATCTAAAAATCAATAATTATCTCACCGCACTCGCCATGATCGGAGATGACACAGTGGCAGCCTGCTTCCAGAAATGGGAGGAAAATCCCAAACCGTGGCGTAAATTGCTGTTTGTTGGCCCGCTGGATTACGCGCTGGAAGGCGGCTGGTGTATCGAGGACGGCAGGCGAAAGCCCCTGATCTTTGAGGAATGCTATGCGCTTGAAAAGTCAGAAGATGCCGCACCTGAAGAAAACCTGTACGGCGGCGCCTCCTCGGAAAAATGTCCCCACTGCGGTCTAAAGTACATAGACATGCTGGTGCTCGACGGAAGGGACGAGCGTCTGTCATTTCTTGGCATTGATGGAAAAATTAAGGTCAGATATTGTCCTGACTGTCTCCCGTGGACGGACGCCATCTTCTGCCGCTACACTGTGGACGGCGAAAGCACAGTCATTATTCATGAGGGCGGCAATACAAGCTCTGAAGAATATGACGAGGAAGACGAGGAATTTTTTGACGAGCGCACGCCCTTTGTCCTCTCCAAAAAATGGTGCCCAAAAGCTACTGTGATGAGTTTGAGCGATGCGCAGTCGGCGGCCGGCCGGCCTATATCGATGATGCGGACTACACGATCTGCCCGGAATGCGGCAAGCGCATGATGCACCTCGCACAGCTGGGTATAAACCTGGCGGACTGCGGTACACACTATATCCAGATCTGCCGCGACTGCCAACTTGTGACAGCGCGGTATCAGCAGACATAATGAACCAAAAGAAGCCCTGTGTGAACAATAACAAAAACAATGCCTAATTATTCCTATTTACCAAAACCCCTTTCATTTTTATGCCATTTCGTTTATAATAATTGTAGAAGAAACTTTCACAGCCTTTTCCTCTTACTTTCAACCAGAACAACGCAAAAGGTGTTCCGGTATTAGCAGGTGTGAACGGGCCTATACTGCTAATACAATTTTAAATCCGAGTGGAATCAATTATGAAGTTTAAAACAAAGGATTGATGGGTATATGACAAATAAAGAACTAAAAAACAAAAAATATCAGGACCGCCAGACTGGTCCTGCCCCAGCGGAGCACATGGAACACATTGACCTAGAACAGATCAACGGCAGTAACTTTGATTTCTACAGTGCCAACAGCGATTATCTTGGCATGACGATGGTCAACAAAAACCATGAGATTGTCAATTACCGCGACAGCTCGACAGTGCGTATCTGGTACAATGAACAGCCAGAAAACTATCCGTTCCACTGGCAAAATTCCCTTGAAATCGTACTGCCAGTCAGCGACTGCTATTATGCTGTTACAAATGACACCACACACTGCATTCAGGAGGGCGAAATCTATTTCATACCGCCGGGCGAGCTGCATTCATTATACCCACCCCCAGCTTCACAGGGCGTTCGTTTTGTCTATCTGTTTGATTTAAGTGTCATGACACACCTGAAGGATTTTGCCGGCATCCAGCCCATGCTCTCCGCACCGTTTCTTATAAACAGAGACAATTCGCCTGAGATTTACCAGGATATTTTCAACCTGCTCATGCAGATGCAGTTTGAGTATTTCCGCAAAAATCTCTACAGCGAGCTCACTGTATACTCACTGCTGATGACCATGTTTGTAAAGCTTGGCACCAACTACTCAAACAGGCTTGCCACCGCCAACCTGCAGGCTGGAAAACAGCGTGAGTACGCTAATCAGTTTAACGACCTGTTAGCTTACATTGACGAGCATTACATGGACGCGCTCACGCTTGAGGACATGGCATCGCTGATGGGTTTTAGCAAATTTCATTTTTCCAGATTGTTTAAGGATTACACCGGCTATACTTTCTGTGATTATCTTAATTACAGGCGCATTAAGGCGACAGAAGACCTACTGCGCGCAGATCTGCCGATTACAGAGATCGCGATGCAGGTTGGCTTCTCGAGCATCTCCACTTTCAACCGCCTGTTCCGGGTATACAAGAAATGTTCCCCAAGCGAATACCGCAGCAAGTTGTCCGTACATTCATTTGCAAAGCGATAATCATAATGCACTGCATCTCCTCTACATAAGTTTACGCATTCTAAAAGACATAGCTTTTTTCGCTATGTCTTTTAAAATGTTTTCACAGATAAAATCAAAACAATTTATTTGATATAAAAAGATTGACGTAATTTGAATCTTTAAGCGTCATACCCAAACCCAGCAAATCCGGCCTGGCCGCCGGTCTCCTTCGTGGCATAGACAAACAGCCCGATACGGCAGCCTGTAAAATGGTCTAACCGAAAATATAATTTCTGTGTCCTGCCAATCTGCTTCCATGCGCCGCCCTGCCCAGCGCTTTCATGAAGTTTTTCCTCACAGTAATAAAACCGCGCCTCGTCCTTCATCTGTGCAAAGTCCGCCTCGATGCGGAGGCGCACCGTGCCTTGTTCAAGCCGCACGGCCTCCCATTCCGTTCCCTCCAGAACCTCCTCTGGTTTTGCCTGCATGGAATCATTTTCGGCTGTCCTGCCACGCATCACGATATAAAAGCCGTCGTCCCTGCGCGTCACCGCAGCCATACCATAACACCCCTGCAGCGCGCAGATTCCCGCATAATCGCCCACTTTCAGCGAGGAGGCGTCCACAGTCACTTCCCCCGCGCACCGAGGGAACAGCATACGCTGTGTCAGTATATTGCGCGCCTGTAACAGACTCCGGCATATCTTTCCGGTTTTTATCCATAGGACACCATGCTGTGTGTCCTGCCTGATGAGCTGCAGGTCTGGTTCGTGGTTAAACTGCCACACGCTTTTCAGGCCAAAGCAGCCGTACCGCTCGCGTTCCTCCTTTTCCGAAAGTCCCGGCACTTTTCTGAAATCGTCGCTCTGTACCAGCGGTTCATACCTGTAATCCGTCTTTCCGCACGGCGATGGCACTTCAAACTGCCGGGGAATCCGCTTCCCCCCTCCAAATACAGGATACCCGGCCTCCCATGTCACGGGAACAAGAACTGGTATTCTCCCGACTGCCCCGTGATCCTGAAACAGCACTGCGTACCACTCTCCGTCAGGCGTGTCCACGATTCCCCCCTGCGCCACGCCCTGTCCGCAGTAGCCCCTGTCATCGACCAGGACATCGCCGCCAGTAAATTCACCGTCGATGGAATCCGCCACAAAACATGCCTCCGTGCGCATCCATCTGTCCCGCAGCGAGTGGATAAAGAACAGGTAATACTTTCCATTGATTTTATAAAAATGCGTGCCCTCATACCCAAGCCCAGGGTGCCCTGCATCGCTGACCGCCAGACGGTGCAGCCCGCCCTCAAGGGGCGCTGTCAGCCCGGCGTTTAACTGTGTGATATAGATATCCCTGCCCCCATACGCGATATACACCTCATCGCCGTCAAACAGCAGCGAACAATCATGATAAAATCCCTCGATCTGATGCTTTTCCCACGGCCCCGCGATGGACTCTGACGTGTACAGGTAAGTTTTTCCCGTGTCGTTTGCGACAAAGCAGACGTAAAATACACCCTTGTGAAAGCGCAGGGATGCCGCCCACATGCCCTTGCCGTATATGTTTTCTTCGTCTTCCAGCCGCTGCGCGGGCGTGCTGTCCAGGCGGTCATACACAAAGGCGGCGTGCTCCCAGTTCACCAGGTCATACGACCGCAATATCTCCCCGCCCGGCATGAAATGCATGGTCGTTGAAACCATGTAGTAAATGTCGCCAACCCGTATCACGTCGGGGTCCGGATAGTCCAGCCCTGTAATTGGGTTAACTTCTGATTCCTGTCTCAATAATTTATTTTCCAAACTCATTTTCGTATCTTCTCTCCTTAATAAAAGTTCATTCTCAAAATTACATTCCTTTGCACTTTTTACAATTTCAGTTTCTTTGCATCCTCCCTAATCCACATAATACTGCGCCTGCGCCCGGAACATCTCCGCATAGATTCCGTTCTCGCGCGCCACGAGCTCGTCGTGCGTGCCGTATTCTTTGACGGTGTCCTCCGCAAAGACCGCGATATGGTCGCAGAAACGGCAGCTTGATAACCTGTGCGATATGTAAATCGCCGTCTTGCCGCCGACCAGCGTGTGAAACTGCCTGTAAATCTCGTATTCCGCAATCGGGTCAAGCGCCGCTGTCGGCTCGTCCAAAATCACAATCGGTGCGTCCCGGTAAAGCGCCCGGCTGATCGCTGTCTTCTGCTGCTGTCCACCGGAGAGCTCCACGCCTTTTTCCTCAAAGCTCTTGAAAATCATGGTGTCAAGCCCCTCGGGAAGCTTCTGCGCGTCCTCGTACAGCCCGGTCTGTGTGAGCACCTCCTTGAGCCGTTCCTCGTCCACAGCCGCAAGCCCCGGCGCCACATTCTCCCGCAGGCTGAACGCAAAGAGCTTGAAATCCTGAAACACCACCGCAAAGAGCTTTCGGTACTCCTCGTCCGCGTAATCCATGATATTGACGCCGTCAATGCAGATCTCGCCCTCCGTCACCTCGTACAGACGGCACAGCAGCTTGATGAAAGTTGTCTTTCCCGCGCCGTTTAAGCCCACGATCGAAAGGTGCTCCCCCTGCCTGATTGTGAGGTTTAAGTGGCGCAGCACATACTTCTCCGAACGCGGATAGCGGAAGCTCACGTCGCGGAACGCGATGACATGTCCCTCGCTGCCCGTGTCCACCAGACTGCGGTCCCCCGTCTGCATCGCCGCCGGATAATCCAGAAACAGCACAAACTGATAAGCATAGTTGCAGCGCTTTTTAATTTCCATCACATTGATTATAATATTCTGCAGACTGTTATAGAGCTGCGTCGCCGACATCACACACATAGTAAAATCACCCACAGAGATCACTCTGCGGACTGCAAGCATGCCGATATAAAAATAACTGACACCGTCCCGCAGCACATTTACAAGGTCGATTCCCCAGGTGTAGCGTATCTGCTCAATCCCGCGTTTCTTCCAGATGTCCGTCATCTCGTCCGACTGCCTCCTTGCCCTGTCGCCCATCATGCGGCTGCTGTCATACAGGCGGATATCTTTTCCATACTGAAACGATGCCAGTTGGAAAAGCACATAACTAAATATGCGGTTGATCTTGGACAGCCCGATAAAGCTCCTGGTTTCAATCTCATTGTTGCGCGCCGTAAGCCATGATATCACCACGAGGGCCGCCACCTGTATCGGCAGCAGCAGCGGGCATCTGGTAAAAATAAGCGTCGTCACACCGCCCAGCACTGCCACATTCAACACAATCTGATAAACGCGGTCGAGAATCCCAACCACACCCCCGCTGTACCACGACATACCTTCGCGCGCCTTGTTGAGCTGGTCGAGCGCATCAGGGTCCTCCGTGTGCTCGAAATCCATCTTCATCGCGTGTTCGCCGATCATCATGTCACAGTACTGTTGAAACCACTGGCTGATCTCTCCCTTTGCGCGCTCCGCCACGCCGTTTGACGCCCGCACCAACACATCGATGACGACATGCAGCGCAGCGTATAAGGCGATCAGGCGCAGATGCGCGGACAGCGGCGCCCCCTCCGTCACCAACATCAGCTCATCGAGCAGCAGCTTTGGAATCAGCACATTTTTCATGGCGGTGACAGCGTCCCCCACGAACAGAATCAAATAGCTGACAAAGAGCGCGGGCTTCTCGCGCCATGCAACGCGCAGCATAAAAGCAAGTGTCCTTTTTACATCACGCATTTTCCTGCACCTCCTCCACATAGTACTGCGCCTGGATATGGAACATTTCCGCGTATTTCCCGTTTTGTTCCAGCAGCGATTCGTGCGTTCCCAGCTCCGCAAGCTTCCCGTCCACAAACATCGCCACCCTGTCACAGAAGCGCGTCGAGCTTAAGCGGTGGCTGATATAGACTGCTGATTTTGTACCGATCAGCTTGTCAAAATCCTCGTACAGCCGGCTCTCCGCCAGCGCGTCGAGCGCCGCCGTCGGCTCGTCGAGCACCACAATCGGCGCGTCCTTGTACAGCGCACGCGCGAGCGCCAGCTTCTGCCGCTCGCCTCCTGACAGGTCAACGCCATCGTCGTAGATGACCTTTAGCATCTGCGTGTGTACGCCGTCGTGCAGCGATGCAAGCTTCTCCGAAAGCCCCGCGTCCCGCAGCCGCGCCTCGGCCTTTGCACAGTCTGTCCCCTCCGGCGGCTGCATGGACACATTCTCGGCCAGCGGAAACGCAAACAACTCCACCGTCTGGAACGCCGGGGCAAACAGCTTGTAATAGCTGTGCTTGTTGTATTCTTTTACATTGACGCCGTTTAACAGAATCTCGCCCTCCGTCGGTTCATACAAACGCAGCAGCAGCTTGATAAAGGTCGATTTTCCCGCGCCGTTTAACCCGACCACGGCAAGCCGCTCCCCCGCTTTCAGCGTCAGGTTCAGGTGCGCTAAGGCATACTGCTCTGCCTTGGGATAGCGAAAGGACACATCGCGGAAGGTAAACTCATAGTCCGCTGACTCCGGAACCGGTATGCCGCCCACGTCCTCATCCCCGCCGTCAAAATCCATAAAACTGCGGAAATCGTCCACTTCCCTGCTCCTTGCGAGCAGCTCCGCGATCCCGCGCATAACCATCCAGACCGCACCTGCAAAAGTATTATAGGAGGAAACATACAATGTAAAGCCGCCGAGCGTCATCCTGCCTGTTACCACGGCATAGATCAGCCATGCGTAGATCAGTCCCTGACTCACGAGCATCGTGATACATGTCATCAGCCGCTGCCGCTGCCAGAGACGCTGGTGAAGCTGCTCTTTTTCATAGCGCTCCGCCATCAGCTCCCGGTATTTGTGCATCAGCCACCCCGTCAGCCCAAACATGCGGATATCCTTTGCCGCCGCAAAATCCGTCGTGATGTTCTCCATGTAGCGGTTCTTGCGCCACCACGTGGAGAGCGCGTCCCACACCTGTTCCTTATCCGCCTTTGAGATGCGGTTGAACAGCCAGAAATCCACCGCGAGCGTGATGAGCAGCGGATTGGCAACACCCAATATAAACAGCCCCGCCACTGCCACACTCAGGTTGCATAGGAGGTCTGCCATCTCATGCATCATGCCCTCCGGCCCTGAATTGTTGTTCGCCACAGCCCGCTCCGCTTTCTGGCAGCAGTCCATCACATCGCTGTCCTCGAGATTTTCAAAGTCGATGTGCATGATCTTGAGATTCTTCTCCTGTATCATCTTCATGCGCACACCGATATAGCGCCACCAGTTGCCGTTGTAATAGGTCTGCATCAGCGCCGTCACAAGCCGGACCGCGCAGAATACACAGATCACAGCCGCAAGACTTTCCCCTGCGTTCACTCCTGTGATCCTGTCCACGATCAGCTTGGAGAGAAATCCCCACAGATACTGCATAAATGGCGCGCAGACAACCCCCATCACGATAATCGGCAGAATATGACTGTCCGTCCGCACCATCTTTTTGAATATGTACCTGACATTGCTCAGCACACCATAGTTCACATGCAGCGGATTTTTTTCCTCTTCCTTTTTTTCATTTTTTATTTTCTTATTTCGCACCTTTTTCATCCATCCAAATCTCCCCTGCCCACACATTCCGTTTCGTATGTTATGAGCTATAAAAATGAAAGCTGTGAACTGCCTGACCAAAGCAGGCAGTTCACAATTTCAGTTTCAGGTCGGAAATACACAAATTCCTGATACCGCATCATCAAAAAATCCGTTTGATCAGCTCACGATACCAAACCCGAGTATTGTAAATTCCTTGTCCTCATCGCCAGGCTGCATTCTGACCTCGACGCGCCATGTCCTGCGCTCCCTGTCCTGGAAGCAGATCAGCGGATTGCAGTGCGTCCAGCCATTGACCTTCGGATCTGCAAAAAGCACCTTTTCCCCGTCCACAAACACTTCCGCGCAGCCCGCGTCCGGCGCGCCCGAATCTTTGTTCACCATCACAAGGCCGGTACAGCAGACGTCCATGACAAAAGGCTCTGCTCCTTTTACATGCTTCCAGTTATACGGAAACTCCTTCGTCTGCGTCAGATCCCTGTTCATCTCGACGCCCTGAAGCTCCTCGTCTGTCTCCGTGAAATCACCAACCGACAGAATCTTTACCGCGTCCGCCTCGCTGTTCCTGTCATACAGCCATACGTGTTCAAACGCGTCACCAATCACTGCCTGGACTGACGCCAGATCGAGCGTGTCCTCGTCCATCGGGCTTTGGTCCACCTCCCGCATCAAGGCAAGCAGGCCGTCCGCCATAATCCGGTGCCCAATGTTTGTCGGGTGATAGCAGTCGTAAAAGAACTGATTCTTCGTCACGACCTTGCCCTCTCCTGCCTTTTTGTAAAACTGCTCCACGACGCAGTCGCGCGTGCTGACCATCGGCAGATGATAGCGCTCTCCCACAACACCCAGCCGCTCCTGCAGGTTCCAGTCGTTGGCAAACACTGCAAACAGCAGTATGACAGCAGGCCTGTTCTCCGCCGCGAGAATCTTTCTGACCAGCGACTCATAGCAGACGCCCTTCGTCTCGTCCCCCTCGTCGTTCACCGCAAACTCCACAATGACAATGTCCGGTTTCACCGCGCCGTCCCTGCACACATCGCGTCCATAGCGGATCATGCCAAGCTCTGAGGGCGTTCCGCCCACTCCCGCCTTTACATAGTGAATGTTCTCGTCCACACCTTTTCCTGCAAGGCGGCAGAGCCCCTCAAAAGTCTGCCATGCATAACATTTCGAGTTGATGGGCACCGCGCCAGCGCCCTGCGTGATTGAGCCGCCGATAAAGGCGATTGTGATATCCTCGCCCCGCTTTGCCCGCTCGATCGCAGCCTTTAAGCGCGCGTTGTTCCCCGTCTGCACCACGGATTTTCGCAGCATTTCCTGATAACTGTCACATGCAAAGTCAACGTTTTCCTCTTCCTCTGGCTCCGGCGCCGAAAAACCGTCGTTCAGATAAAGCTTCACTGACACGAGGGCCTGTGCGCCCGCACCGTCCTTCTGCGGCTCGTCGAACACAAAGCGAATCTGCCCCGGAATGTCATCGTCGTCCGACCAGTCACATTCCGACAGGTTCAGCATGTACTCCATTCCGTCCGCCGGCACCTCCATGTGCAGCGTTGTGCCCGAACCGTACAGATCGGCTTTCCCGTACATCTGGAACACAAATTCCGCCTTCTTGTCCGCGCCGTCCATCTCCACGCTGACGCCAATGCTGTGCACCAGGCGGCGGAAGCCCTCCGTCGTCGAGAGCAGTTCGAGCATCTCGTCATCCGTGATATTTCCCACGATCTTCGCGCTCGACAGCATGCGACCGTCATTTAGAAAAATGAACTGCACTCCGGTTCCGTCCGGCTGCGGTAAGCCGGAAACCTGCTTGTTTCTCATGATGTAAAATCCCTGCCGTTTTTGCGTGGGATCTTTTGGTGCTTTTGGTCCTGCCATTTTTCATATCTCCTTTTTTATATCAAAACTTTTACAACCATATTCTAATTCCCTGCAATCCGCCAGCTCTCAACAGGCCCCAGATAGGACTTCGGAAGCTTGGTGTTATCTGGATACAAAATAATACGTTCCAAAACGATCCCCGGGTCAGCCGCATAAAAGTACAGCTGGTTCTCGCCTTTTTTCACCGATACGACGGACTCTACGACACGGATATTGTCGAGCACGCCGCGGTTCCACTCACCACACGCGCAGTCCGCATGGAAAGAATCTGTCACGGTGTCAAGTACCTTCCTGCGCTCCCCGTTCACAGCGTAGGAAAGACGCATGCGCGCTCCCTTCACCACAGGATTCCTGGGTAGCAGGTAAAACCGTATGATATAATCCGCCTCCTTTTCCGCCACAAACGTATAGCGCAGATAGGGTGCGTCCGCCGCGTCAATCCATGACTTTGTGACCGGAAAAGCCTTTGCCGCAGCACCCATTCTGCCAAGGTGTGCGATGACCGCAAAGCCCTCATCCCCGATGTCCTTTTTCTCTGTGAAGCCATCCGCGTTCATGGCGATATATCCCTGTCGTTCAATGTACGTTCCCGGCGCATACGCCGCCTCGACAGCTGTGTCCGCCAGAAGCTCCAGGCGTCCTACCGTCTTCTCCCCGTTTGCAAAGGTGACAAGAAGCTCGATTCGCGCGCTCTCCCTGCCCTTTAGCTTCTCCCTGTCACAGGTGATCACGATGCTGTCCTTTCCTTTGGTCAGGCTCTCGACGGTTCCCTCGGTCCTGCCAAAGCACACCCACGGTTTGTCGCACTGCACCTGGTAGGAGAAATCCACATCCCCGCGGCTGCCGATCTCGATGACCACATCCTTGGTGTCTGGTCTGGTGAAATCATCATTGCACGGATAGCTGCTGTCCTGCCAGTGTGCGCCCAGGTGATATGCTTCCCCACCGCGAAATCCGACAATAATCTTTGCCATCGGTAGCGGTATCACCTCCTGTACGGTTGGATATGTCCAGTTGTGGGCATCCCAGCTGTGAAAACCAGTGTGCGCGGAATCCATCATATGATTCCATTTACCGTTTGCCAGCGCATGGTATTCCTGCACATACTGGCGATCTTTCACCGCACGCCATTTTACGCTTGCAACACAGGCGTTTGCAGCAAGATTGCCCTGCGCGGCATAAAAAGCGTTGCAGCCTGCCTCTATGTGCATCAGAATCAGGTTGAGGGACGCTATCGCCGGGTAATAAATCATACTGCAATACGCGTTCATACACTCTTTTGGCATATGCTCTTTTAGCCGCTCTGCTGTCTCCATCAGCCCGTGCACCTCGTTCCAGACACGCTCCCCCTCGCGGAAATGGCAGGGGTGGTAGATATCTGGCGCCATCGCCTCGGGGTGCCTTGCCGAGTTCCATTTGGTATAGCCGTCCAGCAGCACATACAGGTCCTCTTTGTCCTCTTTGCCCAAGCGGTCTCCAAACTGCTGTTCTATCCATGTCCTTACATATTCCTCGGTCTTATTTTTCTGGCTGTAGGTCTCGTAATCGTATGCCAAATCCATAAAGTAGCACAGCGGGTACTCCGCGCCCTTTAAGTCTCCCACATTGACAATCCAGAGCTCGCGCACGCCGTACTCATAAGCCTGCGTCATCTGCTCCCACGTCTTGGTCAGACGCGCCGTGTTCTGCCACTCATAACTGATCGGCCCGCCGTGGTAATCAAAGTGATAGTACATGCCGTACCCGCCAGGGTGTTTTCTGTCCGTCTCGTCCGGAAGCCCCCTCGTGTTGCCAAAATTGTCCTCACAGAGCAACAGAATCACATCATCGAGCTCCTCCCAGCCCTTTAAGCCCTCGCAAGTCGCATCGCCGTAATAATAGTCCTCCACTTCCTTGTAGATGGCGAGCATCCGCGGAATGTCCTTTAAATCCTTATCCATGTATTCACGCAGAAGCGCATGCTGCGCCACGATGGCATCCTTGATGACCTGCACATTGTCCGCAAGCCCCGCGTCCTCTGGCAGCAACATGGAATCGCTCTCTCCGCGCATTCCAATCGTAATCACGTTCTCAAACGGCTTGTTGCGCAGAATACCATCCTTCCAAAATTCCGTGATTGCCTCTCTGTTAGACACAAAGCTCCATGTGTTATCCGTGCCGTACTGCTGGTAAATCCGCTGCCACTCCGCACCCGCGCGGCACAGCGGCTCATGATGCGAGGTTCCCATGACAACGCCGTACATATCCGCAAGCTCCGCGCTCGCAAGTCCCGGCCCCTCCTCGGAAAAAATTGAATCCCACATCGCGGGCCACATGTAGTTGCCCTTCAAGCGCAACAGCAGGATAAAAATTTCCTCATACGCTTTGGCATTGACACCGCCAAAGGTCTCCATACACCAGTTCCCGAAGGCGGGCCACTCGTCGTTGATAAAAAAACCGCGGTATCTCACGGACGGCTCCTTTGAGACAAAACCTTCACCGATTGGCAGAATCACCGTATCCTTCTTCTGCGGAACGACATCGCCCCAATAAATGAGCGGTGACACGCCGCAGAGCTCTGACAGGCGGAACATGCCATAGATCGTTCCCCGCTTGTCGCTTCCCGCGATGACAAGCGCCTCCTTCACGGACGACGCGCCTTCTGTATGTAACACTGAAAAAGGTGCGCTCACCACCTGCATCTGGTAGACTTCGCGCTTTCCCTGAATCTGCGCGCCGCTCCACTTCCCCGCTGCCTCGAGCGCCGCAAGAAACGGGCTCTTTCCGAGTGTCGCAAATATGACAATCCTGTCACTTTTGCACTGCTCCGGCGCCGTTATGATCTCAGGCGCGATGCCTGTTACCAGCCCAATATCGCACGCCACGCGCGCGCCAATCCGCTTTACGCCCTCGTAAGCCTCCGCTTCTACAAAGAGCTGTGTCTGTCTGTTATTTTCAAATATGGTAAATGTGTTCATTTGACATCATCTCACTTTCTATTATCCATGCAATGCACATACGAAATTGATGGCGTTACTGCTTCACGCTTTCATAAAACATTTCAGCACATCGCTTCCCTCTTTGATAAATGCGATAAATTCATCCAGCTGTGCGCTGCAGTCCACCCACCTGCTGCCGTCCACCGCATCCGGTGCGCTGTCCATCTGGCCGCCTTTGACCGGAATCCATCTTCCCTCCGGGAGATACACCCGTCGCTGCATGCAGCCTTCCTCATAGATGGGCGCAACCAGAATATCCTCCCCGTACATGTACTGATCCTCCAGCGTATAACAGGTTTCGTCCTGGTAAAAATCCCAGAACATCGGACGCATAATCGGCGCCCCTGTAGCGCTGGCGATGTCCATATACTGACAGGTATAGTCTTTGAGCCGTTCCCTGAGCTCAATGAGCGCTTTCAGGATCGGATAATTGCGCTCACCAAAGCGCCAGATCTCATTGTCCCCGCCGCTTGGCTCGATTATTTCCGGGTGCCGCATCTTGTGGTCAGACGGACGCAGCCTGGCGCCGTGCAGACGCATTACCGGGCAGAACACGCCAAACTGGAACCATCTCACGATCAGTTCACGGAAATAATCGCTCTCGATGTCGCCATTGATAAATCCCCCGATGTCAGAGTTCCACCACGGGATTCCGCACATTCCCATCGACAGCCCGCTCTTGATGCTCATTTTCAGGTTCTGGAAACGGGACATGATATCGCCGTTCCACACCAGCGCGCCCATTCGCTGGCTGCCCGGATAGGCCGCCCTTGTCAGAGAGATGATCTCCGTCTCCCCCTCTTCGCGAAGCCCGTCATAGAACGTCTGCGCATAGTAAAACGGGTAGAGCTGCGCCACCTGGGCGCCATTTCCCAGATAATATTTTAAATGTGCGGGCTGCTGAGGGTGTACCTCCGGCTCCGCCTCGTCCAGCCAGAAGGACTTGATACCATACTGGCAGTAATTTTCCCTGATCTTATTCCAGACAAACTTCCGTGTCTTGGGGTTCATCACATCCACAAAAGTCTGCTGTCCGTAAAAATCAAATGTCCCGAACTGCCCGTTCTCCGTGCGCACCAGCATATTTGCCTCGCTCATCGTCTGGTAATTCTCGCTCGCCGGATTGATCGTGGGCCAGACAGACACCACCAGCCGGATGCCCATTTCCTCCAGCTCCTGGCACATGGTCTTCGGGTCTGGCCAGTATTTTGGGTCAAACTTCCACTCGCCCTGCTGTGTCCAGTGGAAAAAGTCAATGACGATCACATCGATTGGTATTCCGCGCCGCTTATATTCCCGCGCGGTCTCCAGCAGATCTTCCTGGCTCTCATACCGCAGCTTACACTGCCAGAAGCCGGCTGCCCACCTCGGAAACTTCGGCGCATATCCTGTGAGGTCACAGTAGCGCTTTACCGTCTCGGCCGGGGTCTTTCCGGCGTATATGAAATAATCCGCCTGGTAGGCGCTGTCCGCAACGAACATCGTATGATTCCTTGTCGTCTCGCACCGTCCCGGCGCCGGATTGTTCCAGAAAATCCCATAGCCCAGTGAGGAATACAGCACCGGAAGTGTGGACTTTGTATTATAGTGAATGATCTGGCAGGTGCTGCCCTTTCTGTCAAACAAATCCTCCTGCTCCTGTCCCATTCCGTAAAAATGCTCTCCCTCATTCGCCTCGAAGATCACCTGAATCTGGTAGTGGTCTCCCTCCACATGCCTGTTGCGGTTCGTGTAATCCCCCTCAAACTTCGTGCGCAGAATCTGCTTTTCTTCCTTGTCATTTTCTCTCTTATAATAAGTAATGATACCGCCGTACCACGGATTTCCGGCCTCCACGACCGCGCTGATCAGGCCGTTTGAGATCTTCATTTTCTCCGCGTCGCCCTCGATCACGCAACAGTCCGGCGCCGCTGGCAGAACCGTCCAGTTCTCGTCTAAAATTTTTCCGTTTTTGGTACTCCTGCACCGAAGACAGTTCTCACCGTACGGTTCGATGACCGTCAGCTCATCTTTGCGCTCGAATATCAGTTTCTTTCCCTCTGCCCGTATTTTTCCCATCGCAATACCTCCTATATATCATGCTGACTGTGTCAGCCGTTCTGCCGGACTCTCCCCACCACATGGCGCAGCTGCTCCGGCAAATCCAGCGCTTCTAGCACGTCAAGCACCGGCTCATTGTCTATGTCAAAATGCACCCGCCGCGCAAAGGACGAACGCGGCGCGTCCACACCGGGCCTTGCGTGGTAAAAATTCCATACCATTCCGCGCTCATCTGTCAGATAGGCGTTGTGCCCTGTTCCGTACTCTCCCTCCGCACTCCGGGACGTTAACAGCGGATAATTGCACTTTTCCCAGTTTTCGGGCTTCAGGATATCACTCCCCATCCGGGGCTTTAGCATACCGACGGCGTAAGTGGCGTCAACGGCGGCACCCGAGTATGTCACCATCAGCTGCCCACCGCGCTCTAGCGCATACGGCCCCTCAACCACAAACGTGTGATTGTTTTCCCAGCCGTATTCCGGCTTTGCGATGCATACCGGATCGCTGACAAGCTTCCACGGCTCGCGCGCGTCGATCTGTGCCAGATACAGCCACGCGCCCTGGTCAACCGGCAGGAACTGGCGCTGTGACCACATGGCATAAGTCTCACCCTGATATGTAAACGTCGTCATATCCAGCGAAATGACCTTCCCTTCCTCGCACAGCGGTGTCCCGTCCTTTCTGACCACCAGCTGCGGAGCTGACCAGTCCTCCCTGCACATCGGGTCTCCCCCGTCTTTCAGCTTCATCACGCGGGACTCCTCACAGAAAAATTCGCCCGAGGTGGCTGCATGAAACAGGTATAACGTTCCGTCAATCTCGTGAAATTCCGGCGCCCACAACAGACCGCCAATTCCCGGATGCGTCTCCGCGTCCAGGATCAGCACCTCCTCGGCCTCCATAATTCCCTCCAGGGTGTCTGCACAGCGGATATACAGCGTCTTATTGCCGTCCGCATCGTTTGTGGCGATATAATAGTATTTTCCGTGCCAGTACATACAGCACGGATCAGCGCGGTTGACTGCAAAGGGGGAATCGAAATGCTCCTGATGTACCCGACCATGAAACAGCATGTATTTGCCGTCCTCGGACTCCTCTGATGTGTCCAAATTCCAGTCAATTCTGCGGCTCACCACCGTGCCGTCACTGTAGACTGCGACAGCCTCCGCCTGAAGCAGGTCTTCCTTGCTGGAAAATACAATGTCCGAAAGGACTCCATCAAAAGACCTCCCGCTGCAAAACGCTCCATCAGAAAACACCTCATTTGAAAGCGCCCCCTGGCTGGACAGTGTCACCTTCCCGCAGACAGGTGTCATGAGCTTCCTGATCAGATACGCCCCTTGCTCATCTGGCAGTTCAATTGCGTTTCCCGGACAGATTCCTTCTATTGCCAGCCATTGCTCCATCTTCGTTGACGCCGTTTCGCAAAACTCATGTTTGCTGATGGCTGGCTTTTCTGTCGTCTTCACTGTTTCTAGCGCAATTTCGTCCGCATCAAAGAGACGCCCCCGTCCTTCCTGCCAGCTGCCGTCCTCTCCGCTCCAGCAAATCAGATATGTCCCTGTTGCTGCGTCGTAAGCACACCGGATTTCTCCGACATACCCCGTCTGCTGGACACGCCAGAGACCGACTTCCTCATAATGCACCAAATCATCGCTCCGGAAAACCAGGATACAGCCCTCACTCTCTGTATCCGGCTCCCCATCCGCGCCTGTCCGAACGGCTGCAATGCCATACGAACCGCCCTCCGTATGGAAAATCCACGGATTTTTTAGGCTCTTGGCACATAGAACACCAGTTTGCATATCCTGTGTCGCCTTTGCGTACAGAATCCCCTCATTGTGGTGAAACGGTATATACGCGCCTGTCTCTGACTCCCACGCCAGGTGCATACTGTACGCCAGACGGTTCGCATAGAGGATATCTTCCTTGGGCTGTCTTGTGTAACATAACACTCTCATATTTTTATTCCCTCTCGTATTACTTACGCTTGTTATTATAACAACTTTTCCATCATCTGTATTCTGTTTTATAATCCAAGTCCCTTATTTTCTTTTTCTTATAAAAACAATTCCTGCCGCCGCACAGATAACCACGGCTGCGACTGCCAGAACCACTGTCATGCCGCCCGTTTTCCCTGGCTCCTGCGCCTGTGTACCTGAATTGCCATCGGCGTTCTGGGCAGGGTCACCCGCGCTGTCTTCTGTCTGGCCCTCATTAAGCGCTTCTTCTGTCTGACCCTCATCAGACGCTTCCTTTGTTGTCTGGCCTTCGCCTGGCTGTTCTGCCTCGCTGCCGCCGATCACGATTGCGATGTCGTCCACATAAAAGTCTGCGGCCCCGTCCGTCTCGATAAAGATAAACGCCGCCCTGACATCTTCTGGTATCGCGCACACTGTCGAGAGTTCTGTCCACTCCCCGGCAGCGTCTGTCTCCACAAGCACGCTGTCGCTTCCTGTGTCCAGTCCCATGCGGATTGTCTTGTCCTCCGTCTTGACGTGCATCGTGACCGTGATGGTCTTCCCTGCATAGCGCGACACGTCAAACTTCACACTCGCATCCTGCTCATTTCGCGATACTTTGAGCGCGAATCCGATCGGCGCGCCTTCCGTGTGGTTCACCTTCTGCTCAATCTTTAACGACGCCTGATGCCCTGTGCCGCGGCCGAGAATGCCAGCCTCTTTCAGCTCAACGTTCTTCACCTTTCCGCCTTCCGCATACGGTTCAAAATCAATCAGCACGTCACCCGCCTCTGGAAGCGTATCCGCGACCGTCATATTAAACGCCTCGCCCTTTGCCGCCATCACCACCGCGTCAAACGCCGGCTTTTTCTCGAGATTTCCATAGAATAAGAGCGGGTTTGCGTCCACGCGCCACGACGCGTCGTCCGTCAGTCCCCATACTGTCACGGACGTGAGTTTCGCACCGTTCTGCACCTCCGCAATCAGCCTCGTGAAAAATTCATAATAAAATTCCGCCTGGTAATACCACGCCGTCTCGTCCGTCCTGCTGCATCCCACGTCAAGCTCCGTGATGTGAACCTGATCCACCGCCGCGCTGTATTTTTGCAGCGCGCGCATGTACTGGTCAATGTCCTGCGTGTCGCTTAAATGCCCCTGCATACCGATGCCGTCAATCAGCCCGTCCCCGTAAATCGTACCGTCTCCGTCCGGCAAAATGACATCGCTCTGCACTTTCGAATGGTTCTCATTCCACTTGTCCTGTGTCAGAAATTTCACAATCTTATTGCTTCTGTCCTCGAACCATTCATTGTAGTCATTGTAAAAAAGTTTTGGCATAATTTCCGACAGATCGTCCGTCTCCGCATCAAGCCCATAGTCCGCGGCATACTGCTTCGCATAGATGGTCTCCGCCTCCCGCGCGTACAGAAACGCATAATAGAGATAATCCGGCCCGATGATCTTGTACCAGTAACTCCTGCGCAGGCCGTCCTCGTTGCTCTCGTCCGCCGCCTCGTTCACCACGTCCCACGCGTAAATCGTCCTGGCATACCCATTTTGGTATGTGTACTCCATCACGCTGTATATGTATGTCTTTAACCGCGCAAGCAGCGTCTCCCTGTCCACAAGGCACTCCTCGTCCAGCTCCGCCTTGTCCGAGCGCGTCAGTTTCCCGTCCTCATACGCCTCAAAATCTTTGGCAAAGATCGCCGGATTGACCTGGCTGTGCCAGAGCAGCGTGTGCCCGCGCATACCCATGTCATGCGCCACCGCCCAGTCCAGCATCTCCTTCGCCGCATGGTCAAACGACAGCAGCGACTCGCTTTCCGGGTCAAAATTATAGGCCGGCTTCATCTCATTGCCGCAGGTGATGCTGTTAAAGACTGTGCTGATCAGCTCCTCCTTCGCCGGATTGCCGATTTCCTTATTCTTATCATTCCAGTGGCTGATCGCTTCACAGGCTGCCCCAAAGCGGAAGTAATCCTGGTACAGATCGTCCAGATGCTCATATCCGCTGATATCCGCATATTTGTCCTCCTGCGCTGCCTCCGCCACGCAGCTCCCTCCTCCTTGCACAATCCCTGATCCTGCCACTACAGCCGCCGCCAAAAGAGCCCCAAGCCGCCGTAGTGCCAACCTTTTTTTATGAACCATTTTCAACTCTCCTCCCTGTATAAAATAATTCGTGTGCATAAAAACGACACCTGATGCAGTGCTTTGTAATGCCTTACATCAGGTGCCTTTTTATCTAATCCAACGAAATCTGGAAATGACACACTTCCTTTTTCGTCAGCTCCCGGCTGCGCGCATCTGGCTGTGAGCCGCCCATATAGATGTGATATGTTCCAGGATACAACACGCGCTTTCCGTATTTATCACAGAGCATAAATGCCTCTTTGGGCAGTACTGCCTCGATCTTCCTAGTCTCGCCCGCCTTTAATGTCACCTTCACGATCTTTTTGAGCTGTGGGTTTGGCGCATCCTCACGCTCGAGACCGACATAGATCTGAACCGTCTCTGTACCGTCCACTGCCCCGGTATTTCTGACATCTGCCCGCAGGACAACACCCTTTTCCCCACGGATATCGTCCGATACAAGCATTGCATTTTCATATACATAATCCGTGTATGACAGCCCAAAGCCAAACGGATACAACGCTTTTTGTTTCATATAACGATATGTCCTGCCCTTCATTGAATAGTCCTCGAACGCTGGAAGCTCCTCCACAGTACGGTAGAACGTCACAGGAAGCTTTCCCTCCGGGTTTGCATCGCCAAACAAAATCCGCGCGATCGCCGCGCCGCCCTGTGCGCCCGGATACCAACCCTGCACGATGGCATCAAGGTTCTCGTCCTCCCATGTCACCGCCATCGCACTGCCTGTCAGCAGCACCAGAATTACTGGCTTCCCGCTCTCCTTTGCAATCTTTAAGATATCCCGCTGCAGCCCAGGCAGGTCTAAGTTGGGCTTGTCACCGCTGCCGTACTCATTGCCGGTGTCGCCCTCCTCCCCCTCGAGGGAAGCGTCTAGTCCCATCACTGCGATGACAACATCGCTCTCCCTGCATACGCCGCGTACCTCGGAAGCGCGGTCATTTGCCTGCGCCAGCCCGCTTGTCCTGTCCTTGTACAGATGGCAGCCCTCGGAATAGAGGACGCGCACCTCGTCGCCGACATAGTCCTGAATCCCCTCAAGCACGGTCACATAGCGCGATGCGGTTCCCTCATAGTTGCCGACAAGCGCCCGGCGGTTATCCGCGTTCGGGCCAATCACGCCGATGGTATGAATCTTATCCTTCTGCAGTGGCAGCGTATGGTTGTCATTTTTGAGCAGGACGACACAGCGCTCCGCCACCTGTTCATTTAATCTGCGCATCTCGGGCGAATCTACGACAGTATACGGAATCTTGTCATATGGGTTCTCCCCCTTCTCGTCAAACACACCCAGCTTCATGCGCGAAGTAAAGAGGTTTACTACCGCCTCGTCAAGACGCTTCTCATCAACAAGCCCCTCCTCGACTGCCTGCTTTAAGTGCAAAAAGAGAGAACCACAGTTTAAATCGCACCCATTGTTCATGGCAAGCGAAACGGATTCCACCGGCGTCGCCGTCACGCCGTGGAACTCATGAAAGTCCCTGATGGCCCAGCAGTCCGAGGTCACATGTCCCTCAAACCCCCACTCCTGCCGCAGAATCTCCTTCAGGAGGCGTTCGTTCCCGCAGCATGGCTCCCCGTTGGTGCGGTTGTACGCGCCCATCACGGTCTCCACCCCGGCCTCCTGCACGCACGCCTGAAAGGCCGGAAGATATGTCTCGCGCAGATCCTGTTCGTTCACCTGCGCGTCAAAACTGTGCCGCACGGCCTCCGGGCCGCTGTGCACCGCAAAATGTTTTGCACACGCCGCTGTCTTTAAATATTTCTCATCGTGTCCCTGCAGTCCCATGATATAGCGCACGCCGAGCCGGCTTGTGAGATATGGGTCCTCGCCAAACGTCTCATGCCCCCGTCCCCATCTCGGATCGCGGAAGATATTGACATTGGGCGCCCAGAAGGTGAGTCCTTTGTAAATGTCCTCGTCGTCCCCCTCCTGCTGCATCGCAAACTTTGCACGCGCTTCTGTGGAAACCGCATCGCCTACCTGCTCCATCATGTCCTCGTCAAACGCCGCCGCCATGCCGATGGCCTGCGGAAACACTGTCGCTGTGCCCGCGCGCGCCACGCCGTGGAGTGCCTCATTCCACCAATTGTACGCCTTGATCCCGAGACGTTCAATCGCCGGCGACTGGTGAACCGTCTGCATCACTTTCTCCTCAAGTGTCATCTGCGCGACCAGCTCCTGTGCGCGCCTGCGGTACGCCGCAGTCTTTTCCTTATTCCGAAACAATTCCATCCCGTGTGCCTCCTAACTCAAATTAATAAAACAAATTGTTTTTTTAAG
>CAJUQZ010000018.1:21599-21955 GCA_910588755.1 uncultured Lachnospiraceae bacterium
AATGTGCCCATATCTTGCGTTTCTGCCGTTCCTTACTTTTCTTATTTTTCAAACTGCCAGCAATCTATCTCATAGCCCTCTCCGTCAAATACCAGATACAGGTCATGCACGCCCTGCACCGATGCCAGAAGCTGTGTCTCACATCTCACAAATTTTTCCCTGTCCGTCAGCTCCTTCACCGGAAGGCTTGCAAGAAGTTCTCCTTCGGGACTGTCAACGCGCACCTGTACCGCGCCGTCCGCTGTTTTCTCTTCTGCGCACCGCAGCGTTGCCGCAACACTATACCATTCATCCCAGCCGTCGTTTTCTTCGATCAGCAGAACGGGGCCTTCGCAATTTTGGCAATCGCTCACCGC
>CAJUQZ010000018.1:21965-40770 GCA_910588755.1 uncultured Lachnospiraceae bacterium
GTTGCCGCAAACAGTTTCGGCGATTCCCCGCCAAAATCCACACCTGCCCCCTTGACAAAATCACCTCTGTCAATACCTGTCAGCACCATATCCGCGCCGTCACCCTTATTTTCCACGGTGTCCACACCTGCCATAACGGCAAAGCATGTCGCCACATTCTGCTGATAAGCGTCCACAAAACGAAGCTGCTCCCTGCCGCGCAAGGTCTGTTTGATCTCCCCGATTGTGCCGTCCTCCTGCATCTCAAATGCATCAATGTGCGTACAACGGTATCCCTTCTCCACGCCCATTGCCTTCTCGAGTACCCTCGTATGGTATGCGATATACCACTGGTCCTGAAAACGGAAAACACAGTGATGGTTGTTGCCACTCAGCCCAAATACACTGCCCGGGTTTCTTAAGATTGTCTCCTGGTACACAAACGGCCCCATTGGCGCGTCGCTGACCATACAGGCAATCTCACCGTTGTGAAAACCATACTGCTTTGTGCCCTCCGCGTCAACCTGCCAGTTTGTACAGTATGTATAGTAATATTTTTCACCTGCCTTATGAATGCCGGAATCCTCAAACAGATACGGCACATCAATCGTCTTTGGCTCACCGACAATACTGATCATGTCCGCGCCAAGCTGTGCCACTCTCGCCGTTCCGGGTGCAGCCACTTTGCCCTCGGGAACGCCGCAGCCAAAATACAGATAGGCTCTCCCGTCATCGTCCATCAGCACTGCCGGGTCAAACAGCCACAGCACATCTGCGCAGTTTGGCGTCTCCCTTGTAACCAGCCCCTTTCCTAGCGGATCGTAAAATGGTCCGGTAGGACTATCCGCCTGCAATACGCCGATGCCGCCACCCGCGTCCGCAAAATATAGAAAGAACTGGTCCTTTCCGTCAATCTCCTTCCACGCCGCAGCAGGCGCCCACGAGTTTCTCGCCCACTTTGCAATTCCCGTCTGCGAAGCTGCATTGACAGCGCCGTGATCAGTGAAATTGACCATATCGTTTGTCGAGATCACATTGATCTGGTGAATCTTACTGTATGTATTCTCTTTAATACTGCCGTCCGCTTCATACTCAAACGCGTCCGCGGTCATATATATGTACACGCGGTCCTTGTAAACCATCGCATACGGATCCGCACCGAACCGCTGTGTCATCAGCGGATTGGTGTCCTCCATACCCTTAAAACCTTTTGTTATCGCAATTTTCTCTGTACCCATATCCTTTCCTTCCTCCTGTAACTCACCTGAATCTGTCCCTGGCTGCCCTGTTTCCTGATCGCCGCCTGCCTCTGTCGCATCTTTTTGTGCCGCGCTGTCCTGTTCGCCTGCCGGAACCTCTTTTTGTGCCGCACCGTCCTGTCCGCCCGCTGATGCCTCATTTCGTGCCGCCATGTCGTCCGAAGCCTGCTCCGCAAAGGTCTCTTTGTCCGCTCCATCAGAAGGTGTATCAGCGCAGGCGCTGCAAAACATCATCACACCCACAGCCAGAAGCGCCGCACCTTTCCATCGCCTTATTTTTTGTGCCTTTATAGATGCTTCCTCCTGCTGTTGCATATCCTGTCCCCGCATATCCATCACTCCCCGTCATTTCCGCCGACCGCACGCTCATAGTCATAGCCGCGGTCAGACTGTATTCCACATTTCCGGAGTTCAAAATAGACGACTGCGTTGCGTTTTAATAATAGTGTTATCTCTACCTCCGCCGCTGCACATGCCACCCTGCATGTCTGCACAAAGGGCTGTGCTGCCTGCCGCAAAAGTTTGGTCTGTCCGTCTGACGGGTTGGCTGGCTCGCCCAGATCATGCCACACTTTCAGCGGATTGCAGGTCTCCTCGTCCACCGTCTCTGTCAACAGGCTGTACACACCATCACCCGCCGCCAAGGAAAGCGTGATGCTTTGTTCCTCTCCCGCGCCGAATTCCACCGGATTCCAGCCCACGCCCAGATAGCTGCCGTCCGGCTTTCTAAGCACCACCATGTTGTCATCTCTATAAACACATGTTCCCGCGCTCTCCTGCAGTTTTTTGTAAAATACAAACGTCCAGAAGGTTGGCTTGGGAATGCAGCCGTCTGCCACCAGCCCGAATCCGCCATGAAACGGTGTAAACGGCACGCCCTGCTCCTCAAACACATCTCCAAACGTCCAGTATGAATATGACTCATTACCATCACCCAGCCGTGACAGCTGATGCGCGATAAACGCCGCGTTGAGGTTTGTGTCGTGAATCACGCTCTTTGGCGTGTAGGAGGTGTTAAACTCCGTGATATGAATGGGCAAGTCCTTATACACCTCAAAGGAATCAATAATGTCCCGCGACGTTTTCAGATTGTCAAAACCGTCCTCTGGCTTCATCAGCTTCACATAGTCATAATGCCCCTCACGCACTGGTTGCTCGATCGTGTAGTGATGTCTGGTCACAAAATCCACCGCAAGCTTCTTCTCACTGCAATATTCCATAAACGCGCGGATCCACACCTCGTCCGTGCCACCGCAGACCGCAGGGCCACCTACGCGAAATCTACAATCCACCTCCTTTACCGCATGAAAGGCCTCGTGAAAAAGCCGGAAGTACTCCTGCATGTCCGCATTCTCCCAGAAGCCGCACAGGTTTGGTTCGTTCCACACCTCGACGGGCCATGTCACGACCTCATCTGCACCGTAGCGGTCCATCAGATGGCGCAGCAGGTTTTGTACCATCTCACACCACAGTTTGTAATCACGCGGCGGTGTTGTATTTCCCTTCCAGTAAAAAATCGTCTGTGTGCCGCGCGCGAGCTTCCCTGGCATAAAGCCCAGCTCAAGAAACGGCCGCAGCCCAACACTCCTGTAAAAATCCATCACCCGGTCAAGATATGTATAATTGTACTCCGCTTTCCTTACGCCGTCCTGCTCGTACTCATGATAGATTGCCATGTCATCACAGAACAGCCCATGCCCCCTGATGTGCCGGAAGCCGATCTGTTCCTGCACCAGCTTAAGCTGCTCTTGGTACTCCTGCGTCAGGGCAAGCCCCATGCGCCCCGTACCGATGCAAAAGTCCACATTATTGTGAAAAGGCGTCTTGTTATCCTTACTTACCACAATCCTTTTTTCTTTTCGCATATTCTCCTCCATCCTGCTTATTTGCGCCATTTTTATATTGTCAGTCCAAAAACTGACCGTTTCATATGATTTGTACAAAAACCGATACAATCATTATATTTTGCAAATGCGCCAGATACAATGACTTTTACTCATAGATTTTTGATTTATCCTCATATGCTGATTGTTTTAGATGTGATGGAAACTGCAAGACAAAGCGCAGATGAACAGAACAAGGCTTGATTTTTCCACTATTGCATCATAGGCTCCAAGACGAAACGAATATAGACCATGCCTATGAATAGACAAAAACAAGTCTATCATTCATGGATTATCTGGCTTTATCCATATGGAAAATGCCGACTGTGTCGTCCATGCAATAGACTTGTTTTCGTAAACATTAATTGATTTTGTAGCCCTCCTGCTCAAAAACGCGGATACCGTCTTTGGACAGAACGCCAATCATGCGGATAATTGACTGAAAATCTGCAATCAGCCCCTTAGAACACTCCTCCGCCTTCCGATAAATATGCTGTAGCTCGCCGCTGCGGCCAGACTGTATCGCGTCAATCACTTCCGTCCCATAGGAATGAAATGTTTTATGCTTTCCCTCAAGCCCTTTCCAGAGAGCGGTCAACTGCGCATTGGCAGGTTTGAATGCGTAATAAAAATGGCCAAGCCCGCACTTGGTGCAATCGGTCTGCAGAACCTTCAATGTCCCTGTCTGCACCATCTCTCCTAGGGTATCCAACCACCTGCGGTGCGCGTCAACCGCGCTGTTTAAGCAGTTTAGGAGCACCTGGTTATCCAGCATGTAAAACGCGTCCTGAGCCATATTGCCCATAATCTGGGTAGATTCCTCGAGATGCTTCTCGATCATCTTTGACGGGGCCACCAAATCAGCAATCGAACTGCTTGAAGCCGCCAGCAAATCCATATTGCCCCGCAAGTCTAAACACTCCTCATTGATATGCTGCATCTGATTGTCCAGCTCATGCATCGAACTGCTGATCTCCTCACTGACTGCTGCAAGCGAAGATACGGAATCTGCAATGTGATCCACGCCCTTGCGGTTCTGCCCGGTAATCTTCCATACATTCTGAATATTCTCATTGATATGTACAAGCTCGCTGACCGTGGTGTCCACGCTGTCAGAGCTTTTGCGGGAAGCCTCCTGAATGTTTGCAACAAACGCCCCCATGCGTCCTGTCAGCGCTTTTGCCTCCTCTGCAAGACTTCGAATCTCCTCTGCAACCACCGAGAAGCCCCTGCCAGCCTCCCCAGCGCGCGCGGCTTCTATCGACGCGTTCAGCGCCAGGAGATTCGTCTGGGCGGAGATGGCATTGATCGCGGCAATGGCATCTGTCATGTCCCGGATCGTATCAATCAATCCGCCGATATCTGTCTTCATCTCCTGCGCTGTTGCCATCGCCGAGGATGACAGGCCCGAGATCGATGTCAGCTCATTTTCACAGCTGCGGATATCCTCCATGATTTTACCGGATTCGTCAGAAACCTCTATGATGGTTGCGGTCAGATTTTCATGCGCCTTTGAGACTTCGGTGGCAACCTTTGCCGTCGATTCCGCTGATCCGCTGATCCCGTCCACAGCCATTCCCATCGAGGCATTGATCTGCCCGATCGCCACTGCGCTGGTCTCCAGCGTCAGATCCATAGCGCTCATGCGAATAACAGCATCCATCGTCTTTGTCACTGCCTCCTCAAATTCCCTGCGCCCGGCCATGAGACGCCGGTGCATGTCGTTGAGCCCCTGGTTCTGCGGAAGGTATTCCATCTCCACAAGCCTAGATACGGAGCTGAGTGCTGTGTCGTAAGCTTTTTTTCTGATTTTCATAATATATTGTCCTTTCCGTTTATGTCTTTCTTTTTCATGCAATCCTCGCACAGATAGCTGATTTTTAAATCATAGGAGAGTATCGGAACATCTGTTTGTTTTTGCAACTGCGCTGTCAGATCATCCAGCCAGATATCCGATAGCCGCCCGCAACACCTGCACACGAGATGGTCGTGCCGCCTGATATTGTCATACCGATCTGGATATCCCTCAACCGAAATCTTACGGATCAGCCCCTCCTGATACAGATAAGCCAGATTATTGTACACTGTCGCCATCGCGACTCCTTTATTGGCCTCCTTCAAGCACAGATAAATTTGTTCCGCGGACAAATGCTCCGTAGAAGTCCTCACAATCTCTAAAATCTGATCGGCATTCTTCGTCATAGAACTCCTTTCTGGAATAAATTAGAATTATTTTAATTCTTATTATAACTTCTGGAACTATTTTGTCAACAATAAATCAAGAAACGTCATCAAACCGATTTATCGGTTTGATGACACATTTCGTTTGAGTGCCCGTGTGCATAATGGAGGCGCTGTCACCGCATCTGACAGCGCCTCCGCCTCATGAACTATAATACTATGACAACCATTGACCATCTCTACCTGGTCATTACTGAAACACGCCTTTTATGGCATCGACCGCCTTTGAGACATCACCGAGAGTTAGCTTTGCCTTAACCCCGTCAATGATCTTCATGACAAGCTCATCGGGCAGATCAACGCCAAAGAGCTTCTCTATAACCTTTATAGGTTCCTTCTCAAACTGGTCCTTAATGCCCGGATTTTTCGAAATCTCCTCTACAACCTTGCTGATCTGTTCTTTTATGTCCATTGTTTTATCCTCCTTTTTCATCCTTTTTCATTTTCTCTATATATTATGCGTATTTTCTCGTTTGCGCGTTCATGACCCAAGCCCCGATATCCAATGCCTGATACATAACACCTAATACACAACGCGCTCCCCGTGATATTTTATAAACTCGTCTTTGGTAAAATCTGGCAGCGCACCGTGTTCCTCTAATATCAACCTGATTAGGGAAACTGTTCTCGCCTGGGTATTGATGCTCTTGTCCGGATTAAATTCAATATCCGTAAAGAAATCGTATTGTAAAACCTCACTGATCTCATCAGCTGTCAGCGTATTTTTCACTGCGGCGATATAGATATAATCATAAAATGCCGTCTTTGGAACCAACGGAAAATCCTCGCCTTGATAGCGAAATGCCACCAGACCTCCGGATTGCCGCAGCCGCTCGTCGCGCTTTGCCTCCCTGGGCGGTACTTCGAGCAGATCCAGGTATGGCCCACCGCCCTCAAAGACCTTTGCACTCTGAAAAATATTTTCGAGCGTATGTCCCTCCAACTTCAGATGAAACGCGCTTAATTTAGCACCGGCCTCCTTCGCACTTTTGGTGCTGATCTCCAGCGGCTTTGCGCCTGGATTGGCTTTCACGATCGCGCTGTGCAGACTCTCTATGGATTTTTGCTTCTGTGATACTGCAAAACCTGGGAACCATTCAAACGAGTACATTTTGCTGACAACCCTTCCGTTTTGAATAAAAAACGCAGGCCGCTTTGCCATATAATCCCTCCTGTCCGGCGCCCTATTCCTCAAGCGCGTTGATGAGATCCTGTAGCTCAAGGACCGCATCCTCCACGCGCAGCGCCACATCTTCACTCCAAAATCTGCTGCCGCCCGCCAGCGCATCTATCAAATGAAACAGCGCCACCGCATCCGCAACTGGTATGGCGCCACCTACTTTCCAGCTGTTCAGCTGCTCATTTAAGTAACCAGTAATATTCTCGAACTTTTGTTCATTAAACGTATCTTTCGCGCGCAGCTCCACCAGCAAACCTTCCTCGCCGACAACCATATCAAAAAAACGCATTCGTACACCTCCTATTGCCATGTTGGCCAACTCAATTTACTCTTGTTTTTATTGCAGACACCAAAACCATTTACTCATAGCTTCAATTACAATTTACTCTTGTTTTTCTTGCAGACACCAATCCCAATCTGTTATAATATGTTGGAAAATGTACGCTCGAAATGGAGGGGCTTCTATGAACTATATCCATTTTACCGGCTATGATGCCAGGCATCCTGGCGATTTTGTCTTTGATGCCACGGAAGGGTATGACTGCCATCTCCTTCTCATCACCCACACGCCTGCGCGCTTTCGCATCGGCGGCGTGACGGAGGAATACCCTGCACACTGTGCCATGCTCTATCCGCCGCATACCCCCATATGGTACTGTGCGAGCACAGACTGCTACAGTGATGACTGGGTGCGCTTCTCGTCGGACGAGGCCTTTGTGCAGAATTTTCCTCAGACCAACCGCCCCTTTCCCATTTCGGACCCGGACTACTGCCACAATCTCATGCAGCTACTCACCTGGGAAACCTCCTTGTGGACAGGCACCTCCCGCTCCTTTCACCACGCCGGGGCGGACGACTGTGCGATCTGCTCCAGCGAAAACAACCATGCTGTCACCGCGCAGCTTCTGCGCATCTTATTTCTGAAGCTGCGCGACGACGTGCTGCACCACGCAGCCTCCTCGCACGACCACGCCCTGCTGCTGCTGCGCAGACAGATTTCCACCAACCCACAGCTTCCGTGGACAATTCACAAGATGGCCGAGCAGCTGCACATCAGTGACGGACACTTGCAGCTGCTCTACAAACAACAGTTTGGCACCTCCTGTATGGACGATGTCATCGACTTTCGACTGCGCAAGGCCAAGGATCTACTCGCGTACACAGAGCATAGCATCGCAGAAATCGCAGAACAGTGCGGGTACAAAAATACCGAGCACTTCTGCCGTCAGTTCCGCAAAAATACCGGCACCACGCCTGGCAGGTTCAGAAAAGAGCTACGCTGAATCCGCTTCCCCCTGTCACCAGATGCGGTAATTCCCGCTGAGCGCCAGAAATGCAAAGAAGTACAGACAATTGTCATAATACCGTCTCTCCCCTGTGCGCATGGGCATGTTCCAAAAATGCTCCACCCACTCTCTGCTACAGTCCGTGGAGGCGGCAAGCGTTGACATTGCCACGGTCGCCGGAATCGCTACCGGGTGGAGCGCCCAGTCCTTTGCCACACTTCCGTCAATCTCGTAAATGTGGTATGTATCCCGTCTGCAGTCTTCCAACAAAAACTCCTGGATTGCACGCGCCGCATGGCACTGGCCCTCGTCCTTTCCAAACCATTCATAGTCCAGCCCGATATTAGCCACTGTGCGGTATGAATCACTGAAAAACCAGTCGTGCCTGTCGTTTGTCCAGGGCAACTTCCGGCGAAACGGACTGCCGTCAAACTCCGCATACTCCGCTGAAAAGCCGGTCTTCTCATGACAGGCCTTCACAAGGTATCTGCGGCTCTCGACTGCCGCCCGCTCCCAGAAAGCCCGGTCTTCCTCATACGCCCACTGCGCAAACAGCTCATAAAAATGTGGCAAATGATAGGACGGATCTGTAAAATCAATGCCTGGCACAAACAAAATCTGATAATTGTCCCTGTTCCACATCGGTACACCGGCCCTGCCATTCTCCCCCTTGTGGAGACAGGCCCGCAGGATTTCCCTCGCCTCGTGGGAATAATTGAAAATCCCCTCGCCATCTCCCCATCTGTGCGATGCAAAGAACAACGCCATCGCGAAGAACTCCTCGCCGTCAGGTGCTGGGCTGTCCGCGTTTTTTGTGCCATCCGTCGCACACGACCACGCAAAATATCCCTCATGAAATCCGTCCGCCATCCACATATAGGTCTTTGCCCACTTCCAGAGCCGGTCAAACTCCTCATGCATGTCAAGCTGCACGCAGATCATCATTCCATAGGACATGCCCTCCGTTCGTGCGTCATTATTGCCCGTGTCCATGATGTAGGCCATGTCGTCCCCCACCGGATAGTAGACGCGCTCGTCCTCCTTCCCATAGAAATAGAAATCGCGAACCTCTCGAAGGCGCGCATCGATCTGCGCCGGTTCAATTCCAATTTCCGCAAATACGTTTCTGTACTGTTCCTTCATATTCCTTTCCCTCCCTGATTCCTCTTTCGTTTAAATACGTTCTCATTGTATCTTTGCTTTCTACAAAAAACTACTCAAATACTGCGGACTTTTCTATCTGTCATATGGTATGTAACCCTGTGACTGTATCCATCGCTCAAACCTTAGAAATGGCTCGACTGCCCTTTTTGCTTTTATCGCTTTCCGCTCCATCCACTTTCCGAAAAACAGTGGTTCTTCATAACAGAAGAAAAAATATTGCACCATTTGAAAGGATTCCTCCTCCCTAATCGTATTAAAATTGAAAACCCAAAACATTTATCACCCATAACGGAGGTATCAACATGAGAAAAGTGCTTTTTGGCATCTTGGCAACAATTGTCGCATTGTCAGCCCAAACAAGCGTGTTTGCAGCCCCCTGGGCCGGGCAAAACTATGTTGACGCGGACGGCGACGGCATCTGCGATTATGCCAGCAGTAGCTGTACCTACGTCGATGCAGACGGCGACGGTCTCTGTGACAACTGTGGTATCTACCACTGGTGCGGCGCCAATTTTGTTGACGCGGACGGCGACGGCATCTGCGACAATTATGCAGCTGGACAATGCGGTGGACCCGGATATGGATGCGGCGGAGGCAGATATTTTGTCGATGCAGACGGCGACGGCATCTGTGACAATTATCCAGCCGGACGCGGAAGAGGACGCGGCTGCGGTTTCAGGGGTGGACGCTGCAGATAATTGATACAGATTACCGAAGGCATATTCAAGACAGTATTCCTAAAATATGCCTTCGGTTCTGTAAAAAAGACTTACGTATGTGATACTTTTTTAGTCTATAAAAATCCTGAACACAACCGGGTAATCAGAGCTGACGGAGCTGGTCATTATATGCAGCCCTTTGTCATCGCGTTCAAACACTGGTTTTTCCTCGAAGCCAAGCACAGCAATATTCTTTATTATCCCACGGAAACGCGACTGCTTTCCTAAGCTTTCAATCGTCACACTGCCATCTGTGGGATATTTCATTACCGTGGCATACAGACAGCCATTGTTCACGGTGAACCGGATATCCTTTTGCGTATAATTCCTTTCCTCGTTATCCGTAAACTGTCCCTCCAAAACTTTGGTCGGCCCTTCTGCGGGCTGCTGCCACACTTTTGCGCCGTAGATGGCCTCTTTGTTTATTTTCAGCCATCTGCCAATCTCTGACAGAATATGTACATCCTCATCGGCGATGCTCCCGTCGGCTTTTGGGCCGATATTTAACAGCAGCCTGCCGTTCTTGCTCACAATGTCTACAAGGTCGCAGATGATTTCC
Organism: uncultured Lachnospiraceae bacterium; assembly: GCA_910588755.1. Classification (GTDB taxonomy): domain Bacteria; phylum Bacillota; class Clostridia; order Lachnospirales; family Lachnospiraceae; genus COE1. Next base: position 32,236 of record CAJUQZ010000018.1, read on the forward strand.
GCCGGTTTTTTGTAATCATTGTTTTGTGTGTAGCCCCACGAATTTCTCGCTGTCGATGTATCTGTCTGCCAGATAAATGGCTTCACGTCCGCAAACTGACCACGCTCCATATCAAGCACCGCTGTCCCAAACACAAATGCGTCGTCCTTGTAGTTAATGACACCACCGCCCCATTCCCCGGCACGATTATAATAGTACGCCGCAAACTTTCTAAGATATGGTTTGACCGCGCTGTGCTGAATCCACCAGTCAAAATAAACGATCCGTGGCTTAAACCTGTCCACAATCTCACAGCATCGCACAAGCCAGTCCTCCAAATATGCCTGTGATGGCGCGGGCTTCGAAAACAGATCGTGATGGTCAGCGGGCTCTGGCATCGCAGGATAATAAAAATCCCCGTACTGCTCGCTGTCCGTTATGTCACTCTCAAACTCCCTGCCGTGCCCCATAAAGAACCAATGTTCGATCCTATGTGAGGACGCCCCGCATAAAATACCTCGCTTCTCTGCCGCCTTTGACAATTCACCGACAATATCTTTTTTGGGCCCCATCTCATAGGCATTCCATTTTGAGATTTCACTTTTGTACATCTGAAAGCCGTCGTGGTGCTCCGCAACGGGAACGATATACTGCGCACCTGCACGTTCAAACAGATCCAGCCATTCGTCAGCACTGAACTTCTCACCCCCAAACATTGGGATAAAGTCCTTGTATCCAAAATCTTTGTGCACGCCGTAAGTCCTGATATGGTGCTCGTATTCCGGCGAGCCCTGTATGTACATGTTGCGCGAGTACCACTCACTGCCAAACGCGGGGACGCTGTACACGCCCCAGTGTATAAAGATTCCAAACTTACTGTCCGCATACCAGTCCGGAACCTGATACGCGGCGAGCGACTCCCATGTATCCTTATAGGAACCTTGCGTAATCACCTCGTCGATTCGCTTTAAATAATCTTCTATCATTGTTCCTTTTCCCTTCTGCTGCGATTGCAGTCTGCCGCGCCTTTATGGAATTTGAGACTTCTCACAAATCCTTTTCCACGCCATAAGACCAGTCGTTGATGCCGCCAAAATCCCTGACATCCGTATAGCCCAGCTCCACAAGCGTCTGCGCTGCGATCGCGCTCCTTCTACCGCTGCGGCAGTACACGAGGATTGTCTGCTCCTTGTCTGGAAGCTCGGCTTCGGCCCGCCCCGCAATCTCCTCGTATGGGATGAGCAGTGCACCTTCGATGTGCCCCGCGTCATATTCGTCCTCTTCCCGCACATCGACAAGCACAAAACCGTCTGTGCTGTCCATGAGCGCTTTTGCATCCTCTGCTGATATTTTCATGTATGCATGCTCCGTCATCTCATTTTCCGCGCCAGAAATACTATTCTGACAACCGCCCATACATACTATACCCATGACACCAAAAATCCATACGTATTTTAATCGTTTGCATTTCATTGATTCTTTCCCCTGATGATCTGATGGCCTGTCACGATACACATGATGCAGCAGACAAGCAACAGGCAGGACCAGAACTTATGACCGTTCATATCGCTCATCCTTGGCAGCCTCCATTTCCGACACATCCATTCCGGGCCTCTTTGCAGGAATGTCCGCTCTCATGGTGATGCTCCTCCCCGTGATGGTCACAGCAGACCTCCGGGTTATACGCAAGACTTCCCGCAAGCAGCTGATTCACCGCCTCGTCCGCGCTGCCTGACACGCCTCCATAAAGGCGGATTCCAGCCGCCGAGAGTGCAGCCTGCGCTCCAGCCCCGATTCCGCCGCAAATCAATGTGTCTATATTTTGTCCGGATAACATTCCAGCCAGAGCCCCATGACCATTCCCTTCCGCATCAAGAACTTGTGTTCCCGTAATCTTTCCGTCTTCAATGTCATAGAGCTTAAACTGCTGTGTATGCCCAAAGTGCTGGAATATGTTTCCATTCTCGTAAGTGACTGCTATTCTCATGAATTTATCTTCCTTCCTCATTGCAGATAATTATGTTTTGATTTCCTGTTATATCCTATATTTCCCTCACCCTGCGTCTTTCTGCAGCAGCACCTGCGCATTGGTTCCATAGAAAATATCACTATGTCCTGCAAGCTGTTTTAGTATCTTCTCCATGCGGTCCCAATTCTGGTCCGCCGCAAACTCATAGCTGTGCCCCCATATATATAGAAGGGACGGCTCATCTGTCTTTGCCGCCAGAAACTGCTCAATTCCATCAAAAATACGCTCGTCATTATGATGATAACAAGGCTTAAAATGAAGCAGGTCGTCCTGCAGCCCAAACGCAGCCGTAGACTCCACCGTTCTCGCATAGCGGATCCCACAGTCCGTCAAAACCTTCACGGACAGTTCATGACAGCAGCCATACGGATATGCATAACCAACAACCTTCTGTTCGAAGAACTGCTCCAGATTCCTCTTGTCAGCCAGCACTTCATTGTACAGTGTCTCCTCATCACACTCGAGTGGATTGGCGTGCGTCAAGCCGTGGCTGGCAATCTCATGTCCACTGTACAGCTCTTTGAGTCCCTGCTGGTTCATGCGCTTCACCACAATCCCGCTTTTGCCCTCCACAAAGCTTGACGCTCCTGTCTGAATACCACTGTTCAGATTAAATGTCGCCTTCACGCCATACGCGTTCAACAACTCTACAAGACGTCTGTCCTGTTCCACGCCGTCATCATAACTGAATGTCACTGCCTTCTTTTTACCTTCCCACATCTTCATTTCTCTCCTTTTCATTTCATTTTATAAACTTTCTCGCAGAACTTTTTTAAAAATCATAACAATCCGCATACCGGAAATCCTGTTCTTCCCATACACGCTTTCTTGCCGTCAGTTTAAAAAAATCCGAAATCGTACTCTCCAGGGCCTCCTCCTGTGTTTTGCCAAATCCTGTTGCGCAGCAGAAGTCACCCGCCTCGTCAGCGATATGGATATTTGTATAACCGCTGTATGTATGCTCCTGGCTCTCATATATTTTTATTTTGAATTTTGCATAGGGAACGATATGTAATTCCCAAATGTTATATTCTGCTACAAGCTTTTCAATCTTCGCAATTCCCTGATACTTCTGTTCCCACATCTTTCTTCCTCCAAACAAAAGTTCGCCTCGCAGAATCACATTGATCATCCCATCCTCCAACATGACCACCGCAAAAAAGTTCACCTCACAGAATCACATTGATCATGCCATCCTCCGACATGACCACCGCAAAACAGATCTCCTTGGGGTGGCTCACCTTATAGCCTGTGATGTAATTTTTGATGGAATTATACCTTGCTCCCCGGCCGTAATCCCCTTCTACGACCATCTGTCCATCGACGATCACACCGATGGCATGGCAGTCCCCGTTCAGATCAGAAACCACGGCACCATCGATCGCTGTGATGCCCTGCAGTACATCTTCTCCAGCCTCTGCAAGTGAAAAAGGGGTCACCTTGAACGCACGCCGATACCGCGCCAGCCGGTTGTCAATCTCCGCCGCAATGCCCCTCTTCTCCATAAAAATCATCGACGTACCATGCCTGCACACACTGGCGACACGCCGGATAACCTCCGCAAGCCTGTCCATCCCGTCCGGTATCCCAAAATTCTGCCCGAAGCCAACCAGCTTTCCTAAGTCTGCATACTTATCCACATCTGGCTGTACCGCCGGAATGATATAGCGACCCTCACGGTAGGTCAGAATATCCTCCCCACCCTTATGGATGCTCCACACCAGCGCGCCCTCAAAAACCACGCACAGACTGGCGGCCTGCTCCGCCGTGCTCCCACGCATCACACTCCCCTCAATCACGCACTCTGGCAGCTTGATCCACAGCCCCGCCTCCGCATCAGCTGGCGCAGTGCATTGTTCAGGTGGGTAGTCTCTGCTAACTGTTCAAATTCCTTATCCTTGAGTCTGAAAGGTTTCATGGTAAATCTCCCTGATCTGTTGGCGGTTATAAGACCATTATAAGCGTTTTCCCTGTTTATTACAATAATAACATGCAAAGCAGTCCTGTCAATAAGGACATCGTTAAAACCATCAGCTCCTCCGCACTGGATGACGAATCACTGTCTTCAATCTTTCCGGCGCCGTGCGTCTCGCATCACTCAGATAGATTTCATGATGCAGCCTCTCGTCACTGATATCGAGCTGATATCCCTGTTCCGTCATAAAATCATGCATCAGCCTGACAGTTTTCGGCTCATCGTCATAAGGACCGATATGCATACACTGCACACACAGTCCTTCCTGATACGTCCAAAATTTTACCCCGGAAAAATCCTCCTGCTTCTTCGCCTCCGCCTCCCCGACTGCCCAGTCAAAATCGTCCTTTGTCACAAAATCCGGCAGTCTGATCACTGATAAAAACTCAAACGTTTCCTTATGCGCGTAATCGATTCCCCGAACGCCCTCCTGCCACCAGAATCCCTCCAGCGGCGGAACCACATAATCAAAATATCCCTCGATCTGATGGCTGCCCTTCTTGCTCATCTTGATCGTAAAGGCAATCGCATATAGCATTCCGATCGATCTCTTGTACTCGCCGCCCTCGATGTTGGGATCGCCTTTTCCGCGGACTGCGATATAGTTCATCGCCGGCACTTCAACGATGCCTGGCTTGTCCTTTGGCAGATAAAATTCCCTGTACTCCTTCTTGTAATCAAATGCCATCTCTTTCCTCCTCCATGCAGATTTCTTTTGCATTGTTTTTCATTCACCAAATTTCATTCATAATTTTTTATCATGCGGCTGATCTGCTCCCGCAGTTCGGCACGGATTTCTTCCGGCTCCAGCAGACACACTTGATCGCGAAAAGACAGCATCCATGTAATCAGGCGCTCCTGATCCGTATAATCCTCCTGAAACAACAGTCTCCCGTCGTCCTGCACCGTAAAACATCCGGGGCCAAACTCCTCGACCAGCCTCCACTTACACGCTGGTTCAAATAGCGCTTTCACGGCAATGCCGCCGGGAGAGATCTGCTCCCTGCCCAAATTCAGCATCGGTGCCTGCCTTTTTGAAAACGTATTTTCCGGAATCTGTACCTGATCCATGCGGTTTAACTTAAACAGCCGGAAATCCACACGCTCCTTACACCATGCCCACAGATACCAGCTCGACCATCGAAAAACCAGATAGTATGGTTCGACATGCCCTGACTCTCATCTTTCCGTCGCCTACTCGCTCAAAAACAGCTCGTACAGTGGATAGACAAACAGAAAAAATGACACAGATGTCATTTTTACCGCATGAAACAGATATGCTTTTTTTGCAATCCCGCTATTTTTTATCCTGCATTTCAACCGTTTTTGATACTGGTATATTGCAGCCGCCACAACTACCAAAAATGCTATCCCATGCTCCAGCACATACCGATCCCGGACGATTCCCTGCAATAACCCTGACGCCAGCGAAAAGCTGCTAAATGACCTCATAATATACGCGACATTGAACGCAAGAGTTATCCCGATCAGAATGTATCCAAAATAGAGCTCCTTATCAGGAACCCTTTCATAAACCAGCTGTATGATCCTCATGCAGAATAACAGAATTGTCAGCATAACCTGCCAGGAAACGATAAAGCGCACCACCTCCCTGCCATCAGACAGATAAAGGATCACGTCAAGCACAATTCTGCCAATCCATATACACACAACACATTTCAAAAAATGAAAAGGCTTCCCCTTCCCGGAACGGCTGATGCCCCAGAACAGGACTGCCGGAACAGCAGACAGCACAACTGTCTCCTTAAATACTTCATGGTTGCTGCTCACCGATAACAATATGATTTCCACAAAAAATGCAATCACTCCCGCAATTATCCATAAAAAATATTTTGTCCTGCTTCCTTTTAAAACCACCCAAATTCTGTCCAACAGCTTTGCTCCTTCCATTTTCTGACCGCTTTGCTGATCATGCTGATCACCTTATGCTTTTTATTCAAAACATTTTCAATTTTAGATTCTGTAAACATTTACGTATTTTTTATAACTTTTTTATTTATTATAGTAGCACATATTTAGTAACAGTACAATATTGAAATTATTTTGTTGGGTTCCATTCATATTTAAATAAAAAGCGTATAATCAGTCCCTTTATGCGCTTTATACTCGATATCCGAATAAAAATAATCCGCGGAGTCATCAAACATTTTTCGAAGTGAAACCTTGGTCATTTCAGTACAGTCGCTCCGTGTCAAGGCATCTGATATTTCACAGAACAAGACCTCGCTGTTTTCGTTTTGGTCACTTGTGGGAATGCCGTCGATATAGTCCATCTCCAATAATAGATACCAGGTTTTTCTGTCACAGCGAATCCCCACCATGCGTTTCACCTCCGCTGTAATACCCGTTTCTTCATAAACTTCCCGTGCAGCTGCTTCCTCCGGCAGTTCATTTTCATGGCAGAATCCACCGGGAATCAGCAGTTTCCCCTTTGCACCGCCATATGTATGCCTAACAAGCAGGACCTGATTCTTCCTTTTTACAATACAGCCCACTGAAAAACAATACTTATCATTCGTCATATTCATGCTTCCTTTCCTGTCAATCTGATATTAAAAAACTGTACCTGTACAACTTCTATTATTTTTTCCGCTCAACCATATTTCTCAGCAGACTGTCCAGTTCATGAAAATTATTTACCATATTCACCGCATAAACCTCATGATCCCTGTTAAACAAAACCGTTTTAATTCCGGCCTCTTTTGCCGCATTCAGGTTGTGCACGCTGTTATCGACAAAGACCCACTCCTGCGGCGTACAATATATTCCCTGCGAAATAGCTTGCAGATGCCTGATTGTATAGGCAAAAATCCTGTTTTCAGGCTTGCGCATATGGATTTTCCCGCTGATAATACACTCTTTAAAATATTTTTGAAGTCCATGCAATTCCAACAAATATGTACTCCACTCTTTCACGTCATTTGACAGCAGGACAAAGTCATACTGCCTGTAATTGCGCTCGGCAAACCACAAGAACTCCTGATCGAATGTCAGAAAATTTGTCAGATAATCGCGCATGGTTTCCGCCGGGTTCGGGTATCCTAACCGCGAAAGAAATTCATCAGAACTCAAATCTCCATTTCCGGCTTTTGTAAATAAACCTTCCTCACGGAAAGCTCTTGTAAGTCTGTCATGTTCATTCCTGTCAAAATGCTCAAATGTGTATGGAATAAAATATCCCTTACTTTCCTTTATGATTACACCATACATATCAAGCAGAAGGATTCGTCTTTTTTCCGGTCTTTCTCCCGACCTTTTTCCCATAAGAAATCATGTTTCCTTTCACAAACGTGTATCCCGCCCCCGGATTCCCCGCAAAAAACTCCGCAATTTCCATATTTCGGCTGCAATACGCTTCGGCTTCTTTGCGGGATAAGCCATGTGTTAATAAATGAAGAATCAGCCTTTCCTTTTGCTCGCCACAAATGCCGGAAGTCCAATCGTTATAGGCGATAAAATCATTTTTTGTCTCCTCGTAATGCGCAGACTGTGTCGTAATAAACTCTACCTTATCGTTCATTCTCACGTCAACATCCACAAGCCCCAGCTTCTGCATCATATGGGCCGTCCGGATTGCCACCGCATAATCACGCCCCTGCATCGCAAGTTCAGTACGCCACTTTTTTTCCAGACCTTCATGCCTGCATAACGCCTGATAATCCATGCCATCAATATAAAGTCCACAGCACTCAAATTCCCGGTTCGCATCTATGCACACGACATATCCATCCGGTTTTACAAACTGAATCATCTTCTGCAGAAAAGCGTACGGATTGTCCAAATGCCTGAGAACGGCCTGGCACACTACAAAATCATACTGGTTTTCGGCGCAATATTGAAATACATTTTCACAGAGAAACTCCGCCTCCAATTTCTGACGTTCAAAAAGAGCCTTTCCCTTTTCGATTAAATCCTCCGCAAAATCAATTCCTGTATATGTGCTTCCATCCGGCAGACAGGGAAGCAGCAGCAGCCCCAAAAATCCATATCCACAGCCGCAGTCCAACACAGAAACCGGCCGATCAATCTTCCAGACCTGTGAAATAAGAAAGCGCGTATAGTCATCGTTCCAGTAACTCTTTCGCGTCCTTAAAAGGTATTCCAGCTTCTGGTTCCAAAACTCTTTTGTTGCTGTTTTTTCCGGAATATAGGTCTCACAGTCAAGCGGTTTTAAACCTAACAGCTGATCGGTTGATACTTTGAAATAATCGGCCAGCAATGGAAGCATGGTGATATCCGGCATACTGACTCCCGTTTCCCTTAATTAAAGATATTGTTGGGTAAAAAAGAAAGGTCAGTCGATTTTGCCGATGAAGCGGTAGTAGATTTCTACTTCCTGCTCACGACTTCCGTCCTCGCCCTTGACAGCTTCGTGGACGGTTATTTTTTCAATTAGAGTGTTCAGAAGTTCGGCGGTCAGCTCCACAGGGTTGACATACTGTTTCATTAGGGCAATCCACTTTTCAGCATCCGCTGCGGTCTGTACGGCGGCTTCCATCGTTTCGTGAAGCTGTCTTATTTTTGTTTCAAG
>CAJUQZ010000019.1:0-8116 GCA_910588755.1 uncultured Lachnospiraceae bacterium
CGCCCCGTGCGCCGCCTTAGCGGCATATTTCCTCTGCACGGGGCTGTGCATAAAAAAGGCGCATTCCCGTAATATTTTATGGAGTGCGCCCAGATGTTCTTGCTATATAATAAAATGAATCCTCATGGTTTCTAAACATTTGATTGCCTAAATAGTTCATGCCGATCTTTTCAAGCACTTTTCTGGAAGCGATATTCTCCGGCTGTGCCATTCCGTAAATTCCTTTGATGTTCGTTGCCGCAAATGCTTCCATAATTATCTGCTTCCCAAGTTCAGTCGCATACCCCTTACCCCAGTACGGTACACCTAATTTCCATTCGATTTCAGGCGTATTCTCTTTATAGGGATTCAGCCCGCATAATCCAATCAGGCGGTTTGTATGTTTCTCTATGACTGCCCCGTGAAAACAGTCCAGCGTCTTAAAATCCTTATCGAGCATAAATCTGATGTACGCATCTGTCCGCTGCCAATCCCAGGGATTTCCCTTGTCCTTGGTGTAGGTATGAACCCTGCTGTCAGACATGATATGGAATAGTTCATCAACGTCACTTAACATATATTGACGGACTATCAGCCTCCCGGTTTCAAAATATATAAACATTTTCCTTTCTCCGTTTCCCTGCTCCCTCTCTGTCCACGCTTCAATAACGCAACACATACAATTATCATCTTTTCTGTTGATATCTTTAATTATATCAGATTCCGTGATCATTTCAATTTATTTATCCATACATGCAATGTCTTTTTGTCGATTTGTCCATATCTTTTTGTGCTTTTTCAATAAAATATAAATTTCCCTGCACATTTTTCAATACAACCATTGCAAATGAAAAAAATTTGTATACAATAGTATTTAGAAACATATGCAAGCCCTTTAAACATCACGGTGTAAACGCTTTCATAAATTGGCTGCAAAATACAAGAATCAAGGATATCAAAAATATTTAAAGAAAAGGAAGGATTTAAAATGATGTATGGATTTGGCACAATGATCGATCAACTGAAAAAGAACCCGAAGACAATCGTCTTCACCGAGGGTACAGACCCGCGTATCCTGGAGGCCGCTTCCCGCCTTCTGGCCAGCAGCTTCCTTCATCCGATCCTGGTAGGCGGCGAGGAGGCTGTCCTGGCGGCTGCGGAGGAGGCCGGCTACAATATCCGTGGCGCGCAGATCATAGACAGCAACAACTACGACCGCTTTGACGAGATGGTTGAGCGCTTCTGCGAGCTCCGCAAGGGCAAGGGCATGACGCCGGAGGAGGCAAGGAAGGTGCTCTCGCAGCCAAATTATTTCGGTACGATGCTCGTGGAGATGGGCGTTGCGGATTCCCTCCTTGGCGGCGCGACATACTCCACCGCTGACACGGTGCGCCCCGCGCTCCAGATCATCAAGACCAAGCCGGGCAACAACATCGTATCCTCCTGCTTTATCCTCGTGCGTCCCGGTGCTACCGGTGAGAACGAAGTGCTCGCGATGAGCGACTGCGCGATCAATATCAATCCCACAGAGGACGAACTGGTTGAAATCTGCGGCGAGACAATTGAATGTGCAAAGATTTTCGGCGTTGATCCAAAGGTTGCGTTCTTAAGCTACTCTACTCTCGGCTCCGGCAAGGGCCCTGATGTGGAAAAGATGAGAAACGCAGCGGTAAAGGCAAAAGCAAAGTATCCAACCACTCCAATTGAAGGCGAACTACAGTTTGACGCCGCCGTATCACCGCGTGTAGCGCGTACCAAATGCCCCAAATCCGAGGTTGCAGGCCATGCCAACACCTTTATTTTCCCGGACTTAAGCTCCGGAAACATGGGCTACAAGATCGCACAGAGAATGGGTAATTTTGAAGCATACGGCCCGATCCTTCTCGGACTGAACGCACCTGTCAACGACCTCTCCCGCGGCTGCAACGCGATCGAAGTATATTCTATGGCGATCATCACTGCTGCGCTGGTATAATGAGCGTTTTGCAGCGCAAAGTTTTCACATTCCGGTAGAATAAATACAAAAAGCAGACCTGCAAGGTCTGCTTTTTGTATTTATTCTACCGAAGCTTCTTACAGCAAGTCACTGCCAGCGATCCCGGCCCGATATGGCAGGATACGCTCAGGGACAGCGGATCGACGGCAATGATTGGATAATTAGGAAACTGCGCCTGCACTTCCTCCTTAAAGGCCTTTACCGCCTCCTCATTCTGCGTATGCGCAAGCGCCAAGTAGATCTGGTTATCCGGTGTAAGGCCGCCAAAGCGCTTCTCGATGTCGCTTTTGACCGCATTGATCATAATGAACTTTGCCTGCGATACCGTCCGCGCCTTCGCAAAGGCGTCAAGCTTTTCACCCTGTATCTGCAGAACCGGTTTTAGACGCAGCAGCGTGCCCAGTGCCGCGGCAGCAGGCGTGATACGGCCGCCCTTTTTCAGATAGTACAGCGTGTCGATCATGATATAAATACTCGAGTTAAACTTATCCGCTTCCAGAATATCCCTGATCTCGCTGCCGGTCTTCCCCTCCCTAGCAAGCGCCAAAGCATCAAAGACAGACTGCTTCTGCGTGACAGAGATCCGCTGGTTATTGACGACATGGACTTTGCCGTCATAATCCTGCGCCAGCATGGCCGCTGTCTGGCAGGAGCCGCTCAATCCGCTGGACATCGGGATATGGACGATCTCGTCGTTTTCCTCTAACAGCGTATCCCAGAGCTGTGTGATGGACTCCGGTGACGGCTGTGAGGTAGAGATATCTGCATTTTGCGCAAGCTTCTGATAAAACGCCTCCTGGCTTAACGTGATTTCCTCGTAGTAGGTTTCGCCGTCGATCATAAAAGGCATCGGCAGCACGTGAACGCCAATCTCCTTTGCCTGCTTCTGTGTAATACCACTGTTACTGTCCGTAACGACTGCTATATTTGACATATCATTCTCTCTCCCTGTGTTATAAAATACTCGGCAAACTGCCGGCTCCTGAATACAGCCTCTCACTGTCAGATATTAATAAAGTCAGCATTGGAAGCAACGTTCTGCTCATAATGTCTCCAAAAAGCTTCATTGCCAGACTTTCCATCACGGATATATGCTTCATACAGCCCCGCCGCACAGTCCTGTGCCTCCTGTAATATTGCAGCGTCCTGATAAATGTCACCCAGCTGGAACTGGAACTGACCGCTCTGCCGGATGCCAAACAGATCGCCCGGACCGCGCAGCCTCATATCCTCCGACGCAATGAAAAATCCATCATTTGACTTGTTTAGCACCTGCAGCCTCTCTAGTGTATCACTCTGGCTTGAGGTTGTGATAAATATGCAGTAGGACTGGTTCTGACCACGCCCCACGCGCCCCCTAAGCTGATGGAGCTGTGCTAGTCCAAAACGCTCCGCGTTTTCCACAAGCATCACTGTGGCGTTTGGCACATTAATGCCAACCTCAATGACCGTGGTGGATACCAGGACATCAATATGGTGGACGGCATATTCTTCCATAATATAATTCTTTGCCTTTGGATTCATCTGTCCATGCAGGTATGCTACACGCACCGTATCAGGCAATTCCTTTTTCAGCCTTTCCGTATATTCAACCACATTTTCCAGAATGGGCTGATCCCCCATGAGCTCCTCATTGGCCTCTACCATAGGACAGATCACATAAGCCTGCCGGCCAGCTGCCACTTCCCTGGCAATAAACGCATACGCCTTTTTGCGGTAATCTGTGCCAACCACGCAATTCTTAATTGGAAGCCTGTTTGCCGGAAGCTCATCCATCACGGAGATATCCAGATCCCCATATAAAATAAGCGCCAGCGTTCGCGGAATCGGCGTAGCACTCATGACAAGAACGTGCGGCTGTATTCCCTTTTGGGCAAACGTTTCACGCTGTCTGACACCAAATCGGTGCTGTTCGTCTGTGATGACCAGACGCAGGTCATAAAACGCAACATCCTCCTGCAACAGAGCCTGTGTCCCGACAATGACATTGCAGGTGCCAAGAACGATGCTCTCCTTTGTCCTGCGCTTCTCCCTGGCCGTCAGAGAACCTGTCAACAACACTGGCTTAAAGGGCAGCTGGTAATCCTCTACCAGCTTTGATATGGATTCATAATGCTGTCTGGCGAGAACCTCCGTAGGCGCCATAAATGCAGCCTGATGGTGGTTCATGATACACATAAACATCGCAAGGATGGCAATAATCGTCTTGCCAGAGCCGACATCACCCTGAATCAACCGGTTCATAAGGTGTGTCGAACACAGATCGTCCTCAATCTGCGCCCATACCTTTTTCTGTGCACTGGTGAGTTCATAGGGTAGTCTATCAATAAACTCCTGGCAGGCATCTATGCGCATCATCGGGGCATCATTGATCTCCTGCGTCGCCATATCCTTTAAAAACATGACAGACACGATAAAGAACAAAAACTCCTCAAAGACAATACGCCTCCTTGCAGCAAGCATCTCTCCGCGATTTTCCGGAAAATGAATCCCGGACAGCGCAGTCTTCAAATCCAGAAGACCATATTTCCTGCGCATCGACTCAGGTATGTAATCCTCCTGGAGATCCAGCGCATCGATTGCCAGCCGGATTGATTTGGTAACAGCTGCAATTGTAAGCCCCCTGGTAACAGGATAGATTGGCGAAAGCCTGTTCACGTTCTGCGCAAACTCATGTGGACTTATGATTTTGGGCTGATCAATGGTAATATGATTGTTTTTCAACACCACACGCCCACGGAAAATATACTGCTTCCCTGGCTGGAGACTGTTTCTGATATAGGGCATATTAAAAAAAGTAATGTCACAGGCGCCACTGTCATCCCTGACACGCACCGTGGTAATCGTCATATTTTTCCTGGCATGTACCGTCTGGGGAGCATTGATGACCAGGGCGCGCACCGCATGCACCTGGTTGGCCACAAGCTCCCCAATCTTTACAATATCACGCCATTCCTCATAATCCCTTGGATAATGCTTAATCAGATCATCAACCGAATAAATATTGAGCTTATGATATAGAGAAGCCGTCTTCTCACCAATCCCTTTAAGGGCCGTAATCGGATCATTTAATTGCATAGTGTTCTCCTGGATTCATACCTGTTCTCTGGCGTCTCTGTTATTCTATTCTGCCGATATAATATAGGAATAAATCGGCTGACCGCCGAACTGGAGTTCTACATCGCATCCTCCAAATTCCGCGCGGACCATATCTGCTAATTTCTGTGCCTGTTCTTCCTTGATAATGTCACCATAATAAATGCTGATCAACTCATACTCATCTGTCATCATTTCCTTTACCATCTGGAAGGCAACCTCCTGCAGGTCCGTGCCCACAGACAGAATACCCTTATCACCGATGCCCATAAAATCGCCCTGATGGATTTCCTTGTCATCAATCATGGTATCCCGCACCGCATATGTCACCTGGCCAGTCGCAACACGCTTTACCTCCTCTGTCATGACAGCTTCATTTTCCTTAATTGATATATCCGGAACATAATTGATAATCGCTGTGATTCCCTGCGGAACAGTTTTCGTAGGGATCACGATGATATTTTTATCTGTTGTCAGCTGTCTGGCCTGGTTTGCTGCCAGGACAATATTCTTATTGTTCGGGAAAATAAAGATATTGTCGGCATTGAGCATATCAATGGCATTGAGCATATCCTCTGTGCTGGGATTCATCGTCTGACCGCCTTCGATGATATAATCCACACCAAGGGAGCGGAAGATCTCGTTGATGCCCTCCCCGATGGAGACCGCAATAAAACCGGTATCCTTATGTTCCGCGGAAACCACCTCGCCACCATCTGCCCCTGGTGCTGTACGGTCTGGAAGCGCTGCACTCTGCATTTGCTTCTCCATCATGTCAGAAACCTTCTCGTCGCGCTCAAGACGCATATTTTCGATAATAATTGTCGTGAGGGAGCCGTACCGCAGCGCCTTCTGCATCGCCAGTCCCGGATCGTTGGTATGCACATGTACCTTCACAATCTCATCGTCCGCCACGACGACAATTGAATCACCAATCGAGGCAAGATACTCCTTGAAATCCATCTCCTGCTTGATATTAAAAGGTTTTCCAAGCATAATTAAAAACTGTGTACAGTAACAGAACTTAATCTCCGCATTCGCCTGTGCCTCTATGTTGGAAGACATTGCCCCCTGCCGCGGCGCCGCCTTTGTCGGCACATCAAGAGAGAGGTCAAGCTCCTTGCCAAGAAATGCATCAAAGGCTCCCCGCAGTACTTCCACAAGCCCCTGCCCACCGGAATCGCCCACACCTGCCTGCTTTAGCACAGGAAGCATCTCTGGTGTCTGTGCAAGTACCGCGTCGGCTTCCTTGATCACCTCGCTGATAAAGACCTCCAAATCCTTTTCACCTGCCATCGCAAGGTCGTTTGCCCTCTTTGCAGCTCCCTTTGCAACAGTCAGGATGGTTCCTTCCTTGGGCTTCATGACAGCCTTGTAGGCAGTTTACACCGCCTTATCACAGGCAGAGGCAAGAATCGCGGCATTAATTTCGTCGTATTCCCGGATCACCTTCGTAAATCCTCTGAAAAGCTGTGACAGAATAACACCGGAGTTTCCCCGCGCCCCTCTTAGCGAGCCTGAGGATATCGCCTTGGCCAGCGAGGCCATATCCGGCTCTGCTATAGCAGCAACCTCCTTGGCTGCAGACATAATCGTCATTGACATATTTGTACCGGTATCACCATCTGGAACAGGGAAAACGTTCAGTTCATTGATCCATTCTTTTTTATGCTCCAAATTCTTTGCTCCGGCAAGGAACATCCTTGAAAGCATTTTTGCATCGATTACATTTAATCCCACTTCAGAAATCCTCCTTAATCAATCACTCGAACGCCTTCAACAAAGATGTTGATTTTTTCGATTTCGAGACCTGTGAAATTTTCAACTTTGTATTTTACATTATTAATCAAATTGTCACATACAGTAATAATGCTTACGCCATAAGCCACTATGACGTGGAAATCAAGAAATAATTTATTATTGACAATATTTACGGATATTCCATGTGTGATGCTCTCCTTCATAAGCAGCTTCACCAAGCCATCCTTCACGTTTACTGAGGCCATTCCAACGATGCCAAAACACTCGACAGCCACGCTTCCGGCATACTGAGCAATAACCTCAGGATCGATATAGATATTACCCATATGGGTATTCATAGATCCTTTCATAGAAATCCTCCTTTTATTCATATATCATATATAAAAATATTAATGTTATTATTATAACCGTTTTTTGGAAAAAAGGAAACATATATTTTAATAGAATTTCCATCATTTATGAAATTATTATATTTTTTTATAAAAAATAACTTGCCAAATGCTCATTTATCTGGTAAGATATTAGCGTTGCGAGTCGAAGGACTTAGATTAGTCGAGGAGGTGCTAACGATGGCAAAGTGTGATATTTGTGGTAAGGGCGCTCATTTCGGAAATAACGTAAGCCATTCTCATAGAAGATCCAATGCAATTTGGAATTCCAATGTAAAGAGTGTAAAATGCAAAGTAAACGGAGCTGCTAAGAGAATGCATGTATGTACAAGATGTCTGCGTTCCGGTGCTGTTGAGCGCGCATAATAGCGAAAATATGTATTACTTATCTAAAATAAAAAAAGAGGCATCGCGCTTCTTTTTTTATGCTATTTTTCCTCTGGGTGCCCGTGTGCATTCGAGTAGGGGAATGACCCTCTCCGATGACCTTCTCCACTTCTCGCCGCGCGCCCCGTGCGCCGCCTTTGCGGCATATTTCCTCTGCACGGGGCTGCACATAAAAAGAGCTGGTACTATTAGCTTTCATAGTACCGGCTCTTGAGATTCTCATACTCTGTCTGTATCAGCAGCAGCGTCTTGGTATCGCCACATTTATTGTCTGGATGAAATATCTTTAACAGTTCTTTATACCGCTTCCGCAAGGCCATATCGTTGTCCACACCCCTGAAAAAGCTTGTACTATCATAAGCGCCTTGCTCATATGACTGGTGTACAGGCTTTGGCCCAGACATTTTCTGACGTCTGTACTTATTTCTCTCATGTTCAAAGTTCAGGCGCTCACACTCTAATGCTTTGCGATCAAGTGCAAGCTGCTGATAAGCGTCCTCGATAATCT
>CAJUQZ010000019.1:8126-13325 GCA_910588755.1 uncultured Lachnospiraceae bacterium
CTTCTGCTTTTTTGCTATAAATATCTCGTTGTCGTCAAAACGCTTTTTGATCATTTTTTCCCGCACTTCAAGTGCATTTTTCTCCCGCTCCAGTTTCCGCCTCATATCCTGCAGCTCACGGTTAAGCTCCTGAAGCTCGTCCCTCTTTGCCTGAATTCTGACCTGCTCCTGAAACATCCATGTTTTCATCTTCTTGATGTCATCGGGTGCCTCAGCGCTCATGAGCTCCTCATCAAAATCCACCATACTGATCTACTCCCTTTTTGAAATTGAAACCATACATTGTGTTTTCTGCGTTTATATAAAAGCTTTATTTACAGTTAAACAGATAATACCCTGAAATCATGAAAATTGCAATCAGTATCAACCCAATCCATGTATTACCGACCACCAGCATAAAGAGCATCCCAACTGCAATCCAAAACAAGGTATAGCCTATAAGCTTACCCATAACCCTACACCCTGGCACGTCTTTATTCATTATATGCACCGTGTGGTTTATTTAGTCGTGTCTTATTCTTTCTTACTTGTTATCTGGAAAGGCTGTGCTGATTGCCTCATCATCACTTGGCATATCCTCATTTTTGGAGGTAAAGCGTTCAATCAAGTCAGGAACCATGTCTATGATTTTGGTGACAGTATCCTGATTCTTGATATTGACAAGCCTCACCAGTCCATTTTTGATGACAAGCACTGCGCTGGGAGACATTTTTCCAGTCATGCCGCCTGCACCACCATTTTTTTTCTCCTGGGAGGAAGCACCCGCCCCCACGCCAAACGTTACATCCACCAGCGGGATAATCGTCGTGTCCCCTGCCTGCGTCGGCTCACCGACTACTGTCTTGGACGAGAGAAAACTTTCCATTCCCTGCATCATGGAATTGACTACTTCATTAAAACTATTATCAGACATTCTATACCTCCAAATCAAACATATTCATATCATATCCCGCTGCGCTTAAAATCGTTTAGAAAACTTCTGACATTCCTGTCAAAAAACAGAATACACGCAGCCCGCAGAAAAACAACAGCACTAATGTGACCATGAAAGGAACAGTCTACCTCCATCACTGACTGCCCAAACTCAGGCTCAATATTGACCCGGCCCATGTGCAAGGGATAAAACATGCCCCATACGGCAAGAACCTCTCCCATCACAGCCGGATCTTCAAAACCCAGATGAAGATTTACCTGATATTTTCGTGGCAGTAGCTTTTTAATCACATACACAAGTTGCTTCTGGCAGACTGCAAACGCCTGCTTCGTACTATCAAGTTGTAGCACTTCGAGGTAATGTTTTATGTTATCTTTTATCCTCACTATTGTATCACAAACTTTATCGAATGTGAACTTTATATTTTTGAAAAAATTTACAAATTTAGTTAAAATATTCTTAATTTTTTGAACAATTCCCAGCTTTTTGCCGCTGTCAGGGGGAATTTTGTTCATCCCGGTTTTTGTGTCTGGATTTTCACTGATGTCATAATTCCCTTGTTCTTTTTGAAAGACACCGTCCTCCTGGGCAGTATTGTCTGTATGTTCTGCAAAAAAGGTATCACTCTTTGTGGTACTCTCTACCGAGGCCGCCTGGATTTCACCCGTGCCCTCAGTCTTAGTTTCTGTCGGTTTTTCTTTTTTATGCCTTGTTTTCCTGTCATGCATCCTTAAATTGTCGTAAACGGTGATGCCAAAAACCTTTAAATATACGTGAAACGGCTGTTCCTTCTGATATATGCCCCTTACCGATATCATGTGCAAAAGCCATGACGCGCGCAACTTTGCTATATACGAACCGTCCTGATAGCTACCCCCACCACTGTATCTGGCTGGCACAAACAAAACCAGCAGCAGTATAAATATGATAAGTCCCAGAATAGCCAGCAGCACAAGCCCGGTTATCTTCAGGACAGTAAATAGTATCGATACCATATAATCCCCTTAACCATTCTTTTATTTTGTAAAAAAAGCTTTCACGTCATATGCCCCAGTCTCACAAAATACATCCTGTATAATATCCATGACCAGGTCTACGGCCCCGCTGTAGCCTGCGGCAATACCTACAATATATGGAGCATTTTGTTTTTTCTTATAATATTTCTGTTTCAGCAGCCCGCTGTGATAGATTTCCAGCAAATCATTATTTTTTGCAAGGGCGATAATATAGACAAACGGCTGTGGTCTTCCGGTCCGCAGTTTCCATTTTACGGTGCCACATTTTTTATCCAAAGAAGGACTGATGTATAATTTTCTGCTAAAGCGCATTCTGATCACTGCTCCCTGCTATGTTCTATGTGCATTCATACTGTAATTAATGACTATTTTATCATAACATTTCCAATATTTCAAACCAAAAAGAAGGTCAGAACAGACCTTCCTTTTGGTTGTTTTAACGTGGTTTTATCCATTGCTTGTTTTTTCGGAGATCCAGATATTCCTGATATGCCTGCTCTAGTATCTGTTTTTCGTTCGAAAACTTGAGCAGGTGGTACGCCTCATGATATTTATAATATCCTGAATCAACAAAAAATTCCTCGCGCTGTGGCTTGCTGTAATAATTATCCGCCATCATCAGATACCAATGGACCTCCTTCTCTACGATATCCTGAGGCACATTGAAGGTATATTCACTTTTCCCGATATATTTCATGACAGTCGCCTTTACGCCCGACTCCTCAAACACTTCGCGCAGGGCAGTTTCCACGTGCTTTTCACCGGCCTCGACAGTTCCTTTTGGAAGTACCCACCCCTCGTATCTGTTCTTGAAATTTTTGTACAAAAGCAGAATTTTCCCTCTGAAAATGACTACGCCACCACAGCTAGTAGCTTGAATCATGCTGTTTCCTCCTGTATGGTGCGTATATTTTTATTTCATACTATCCATAATACTTATAATCTGATTGGTCTCATAAGGCTTTGTCACAAAATCCGCAGCGCCAAGTTTGATCGCGTCGAGCATCTTGTTTTTCTGGCCAGACGCCGTCACCATGATTACCTTGGCTTCCTCATTGTATTCTTTTATTTTCACAAGGGTTTCAATGCCATCCATCACGGGCATGGTGATGTCAAGCGTCACAAAATCAGGCTCAAGCTCACAGTATTTTTCATACCCTTCCTGACCATTCTCTGCCTCCGCAACGACCTCATATCCATTCTCGACAAGAATATGGCGAAGCATATACCTGGATGTCTTGGAATCATCAACTATCAAAACAGTACTCATATTTTATCTCCTTACTATCTTCTTACTTCTTCTTATATTTTGGAAAGCATACTATTCATATACTTCTAAAACGGCCCTGAAACTGCATCCATTGGCGTGAATGGGAATGACGTACAATTTCTCGTTGCTGATAAAAGGTCCATCGACGGAGTATTCTGGCGAATTCATGTCAATCGTGACATCATCATAGCTCAAATTAGTCGCAAACAGACCATTCACACAGTTGATAAACTCCCCGACATTGTCTAGCGCATCCGCATCAACAGCACTGTATGTATCTTCCGTAAAGTGATTGGCAATGGCGAGTAGGTCATTGTCCGGCGCACTGATGTATACCTTCATATGCATGTCACCGACAATCATCTGGCATGCGTACTTGTCAAGCTGCAGGGAACGGGCTGTGTATGCCTTGTCCAGATACGCGTCACAGTCAATCAGCCTTCGTATCGTCTGAACAAGGGTGAGCGTGTACTCTTTGAGTTGGTCTGATTTGAGCGGGACAAAGATATAGATGCACTGCTCCAGATCGTCATGAATCAGCGAACTGACCTGGGCGTCATTGTACCCGCCGTTTTGCTGAAACTCGTTCAAAAGAGGTTTTATCTGATCCAGGCCAAATGCCCCCCGGTCTAGAAGGCTCTGAACAAACTTCATAAAAGAATTGGACTGGTAAGTTAAAATCTCGTCCAGTTTTTCATCGCTGAGATATCCGGCCTCGATCGCCGCATCACCAAAGCGCTCCTTGCTTTTATCAATCTGGTTCAAAAGCTCCTGCGCTGTCGTTGCTGTCAGGACTTTGTTGATAACTGCTATTGTCTCTACCTCGGCCTTAAAGTCTTTCTGGACAGGAAGTAAATCATCAAGCTGGCTCTGGGATAATATTTGTTTCTCCACCAGATAATTTCCAAATAAGCGGTTAATCATTTTTCGGCTCCCTTCTACTATAAAAATTGTATCTATTACTAATATACACCTTTTTGCAAAAAATTACAAAGTATTATTGATATTTTTGCTATTTTTATACAAAAAGCAGAAAATACATGTTAGTTTTTTCCATAATACTGGTCCAGGATCCTTCTCGCCATCGGCACAGCGTACTCTCCGCCACTTCCTGCACCCTCCAGGATAACGGTAATCTGAAGCGGTTTTTCCGTATCATACGTATAGCCGGTAAACCACGCGTGGGAATCAGAGGAGTCATTGAATTCTGCGGAGCCTGTCTTGCCGGCCGCACTGTACCCCTCACTTTTGAGCCGAGTGCCCGTACCTTCCTGTACTACTGCTGTCATTACTTCTTGCAGGGCCGCTGCCTCCTGTTCTGTAATCAGCTGTCCTAAGGAGGTTGGCTCATACTGCTTCACCATTGTCCCATCCACTGTCTCGATATGGTCTATCATATAGGGAAGCATCATCTCGCCGTCATTTGCAATCATCGCCGTAATCATGGCCAGCTGGATAGGTGTCATCTGTGTCGTTCCCTGCCCGATTACTGTCTGGAGCATGACACCGTCATCCTCGAGGATTTCATCAGAAATACGGCTGACATTTGCCGGAAAATCCGTGGGAAGGCTGCTGTTAATATACAGGCTGTCAAGCGTCTGTTTAAACTGCTGCCTGTCAAGCATCAATCCAATGTTCGCAAAGGATGAGTTGCAGGATTTTGCAAAGGATTCTGTAAAATCCACCGTACCGTGGTTCGTGCCGTGAAAACAACTGATCGCATCTTCGTTGTTTGTAAATTTTCCTGAGCACTTAAAGCTGTACTCCTGGTAGTTCTCTGGATTTTCCCGTATATACTCCAGTGCTGTAAGGATTTTGAAAGTTGATCCAGGCGGATAAAGCCCTTGCGTAACTCTATTTAATAATACAGAACTTGTCGTGTTTGCCAGAATGTCATCCCAGATATCACTGATTTTATTGGGGTCAAAATCCGGTTTGGAAACCATGGCAAGCACCTCTCCGGTTTTTGGGTTTGTCAC
>CAJUQZ010000019.1:13335-17337 GCA_910588755.1 uncultured Lachnospiraceae bacterium
CGAGGATTCGCCCTGATGACGGTTCTGTCACAATCACAGCACCGCTGTAGATTCCCATTGCGTTGTACGCTATCTTCTGCAGTCTGGCATCGTAGGTGGTGATGACAGTATTCCCCATGTGCTTCTCATCTGCCAAGTCGTTTTGCAGCTTGCTGCCAAGAGAGATATTGGAGGAGACAAGAAACATATTTGCCCCCTGCTCTACGCCCATCCTCCCATGTGTGGCATAACCGATCGCGTGTGCAAAAACGTCGCCATAAGGATAGTACCGTTCATTGGTATCGGCCAGTGTGGTTGCCAATACCTGTCCGTCTGCGGAGAGAATATCCCCCCGAACTGTCTTGGCCGCCAAAATATCCTGCCGCTTTGCATTATAGGCATTGTTAATGACCTGCGGGCTGTCAAAATATACATAATGTACCAGATATCCGCTGATTCCGACAAACAGCCCCACAAATGCGCCTGCAATCAGGTTCATTTGCAGCTTTGGCGCAGCAAAAGCATCCGGTTTATCCCCATCATGCAAACCATTATGGATATAAAAACCCTGAATGACAGAAAACATAACCAGGGATGCCAGCACAGAGCTGCCGCCATAACTGATCAGCGGCAACGTCACACCCGTCAGGGGTATGAACTTGCTATTTCCCCCGATTGTGAGAAAAAGCTGTACAATATATATGATTCCCAGTCCATAGACGGCATATTTCATAAACGCGTCATCGCAGGAATGCGCCACATGCACAATCTCTAGAAACAAATTGACGCAGACCGCAATCAGGCAAATCCCAAACAAGACACCAAGCTCTTCACAGATGGCAGAAAAGATAAAATCCTGCTCCACATAAGGAATGGTGCCAGGCGTGCCGGCGTCAATCCCCATGCCAAACCAGCCTCCTGTCCCGATGCCAAACAGCGACTGTGCGATCTGATAACCTGTAGCATCGATGTCAGTCCACGGGTCGAGCCATGCCGCAACGCGCACGCGCACATGAGAAAAAAGGAAATACGAGACATACGCAGCAGCAGCCCCTCCTGACAACCCCAGTATCAGATACCTACATTTTCGTGTCGCCACAAATAAGAGGACAATATACGTGATAAAATAAATCAAGGCACTTCCAAGATCCTTAGAGGCAACGAGAAACAGAACATGGACAGCCGCAAGGGCCGCCGAGACGGCAATATGGACAAAACGCTCCGCTCTTGATAAAATCGCTGCGATAAACAACACATAGATAATCTTCACAAACTCCGATGGCTGAAAGGACAGTCCCATAATAGAAAAAGACAACTTCGAGCCATTTGTGATACTACCACTGATTAATACAATACCAAGAATCAAGATTCCCGTGGCTGCAAAGATATATGCACAGCCCTTCAGGAACTTGACATGCTTCATAAAAGCCGGGACGATCAGCGCAACGACGAGGGATATCGCCACAATCGTAAACTGCCGAACAGCCCGCGTCAGGGAAATTCGTGTCAGAATGACAAAACTGATAGACAGCAAAAGCGCAATATGGTTCTGCATCAGCCTGTTGCTTTTTGGATAGATCACCCGCATTAGAACCAGAAAAGCAAACACGACAATCACCTGAAAAAGCGGCAGAAACAGATATGTAAAGTCTTTTCTGGACGATAGCAGGACAAGGCTTCCAATCATGTGGTTGATAAAGATCATCATGTATTGCAGGACAAAAACACACCCCCTACGCGTTCTGTCATCGCGCCGAAGAACAATATAGCTGATCAATGTATACGACAATATATTGACTGCCAGGATGTATTTTGATAATTCGATTACTGCTCTAAGCATATTACTCTACTCCACGCTTATAATGCCCATTTGTAAATTCTCCGCACGGAAACTTCTCCCGTTCGTTCTGTCTACTGGCCATGCAATGAACATAATATTCAATCACTGCTCTTGTCTGCACTTCATCCTCAATGGAAAAATCAAGCCGCAGCTGGTTATAATTTTTTTCCACTATCCCTTCAATCTGTCCATGAAGTGAAAGAGGCACTGTGTTATACAGCACATTATAACAATGCGCACAGTTCTGAAGCACTGTGAAAACATTATGGTAGCGGTCTGTCAAATGATATTTATTATCTGCACTTGTAGTATCCTTTATACAGCGCTCCAACGTCTTGCGGACACAGCCCGCCGAGTACATCAAAGGAATATACCCATATAATACGAAGCTGACATTGCTGTACTGTGCTGTGGAAAGTCTGTCCAGCTCCCTTCTGTTCAGCTCGAGAGGAAGCGTAATGCCGTCTAGTTCTCCTGACAAGACCTGCAGCGACGCATGATTCCATGCATAGACCGTATAATCAGAACAACGCCTTCCTGTATAGCCAATCTCACACAGCCATTCCAACTCTTCAAAATTCCTGACTAGCACGCCGGCAAAGCAACCATCTCCCAGAAGCTTTTCATAGGCTGGCAAATATTTGTAGCTCCTCTTTCGGAAGATGTGTGGCAGCACAAGGAAATATTCATTCCCAGCCAACAGAAGCCTGCGCGCAGATGACTCCCGCAAAAACATGTCAGCGTCTACGTAAATTCTGTCTATACCAGAAACCTGACTGACAGTCATAAGCTGTTCATATGTTGTAACCAGCACACACAGCTCATTCGTTCTGCGCTCCCCCTGACACAGCTTTTTATGCGCGCAGACACCCAGAGGATGCGCGGCCGGTTCTTCCGTGATACTTTCTGACAAAAGCGTCTTTCGAACAGGAGTTTTTCGTCTCAAGCGCAAGGGCCGCTGCGCGCCGCAGCTCATTCAGTGCTTTTACTGGCATAAAAGATGCGTCATCCGTGTCGAGGTCAAGCTTGCTAAGACGAAAACAGGTATCCCCAAGCCGACCTATTCTCTGCGCGATATCCTCCCGGCCCAACGGCTTATTTCGGGCTAGACTCACAGGTTCCCCTGTCACTGTCACAGAAACGCCGCCACCCACAAATGTCAGTTCTGATGGTTCCCCGGCGCGGATTCTGGCAGCCCCTGTAATTGGCAGAGCGATATTCTTCGCGATATACCGCTCCCTGATATCCTGCAAAACCTCTGGCGAACTGCCTGAATATCCAGGTTCTGTCAATGTCACCATCGATTTGTCATTGTGCTTATAATAATACCCCTTACAGATATCCGTGCGAATATATAACTGCCGAATCAGCTGCTCATCCCGGGGCGCTATTTTAAATACGCTTTCTGGTTTTGACAAGTATTGATCAATGTACTTTCGGTACATTGCCGTGACGCCTGCCACATATTCAGGACTTTTCATGCGCCCCTCGATCTTAAAGGAATTTATTCCCGCCTGAAGCAGCTGCGGAAGCATTGGCAGGGTATACATATCCTTCAGGCTGAGCGGATACTGCGCCTTTTTCCCCTTATCCGCTATATAGGGCAGGCGGCATGGCCCGGCGCAGCGTCCACGGTTGCCGCTCCGGCCGCCTAAAATAGAGCTGAACAGGCATTGTCCAGAATAGGCATAGCACATCGCACCGTGGACAAAGCACTCTACCTCCAGCCCTGTTTTTTCCCTGATATCCTGGATCTCATCAAGAGATAGTTCCCTTGCCGGGACAACACGGCATACACCCATTTTCTTCAAAAACGCCGCACCATAGCTGCCTGTAACGGTCATCTGGGTGCTCGCGTGCAGCGCAAGGCCAGGAAAGCGCTGGCGCAGGCATGCCAGTACCCCAATATCCTGAATGATTACCCCGTCAAGCCCGGCCTCGTACAGTGGTGCAATATATGGAACCAAACCGTCAAATTCACTTTCCTTTACTAAGGTATTGACTGTCAGATAAACCTTCTTGTCGAATATATGTGCGATATGCAGTGCACTGGCAATCTCCTCCGATGAGAAATTACCAGCATATGCGCGCGCGCCATATTGTTCCCCGCCTAGATACACTGCATCTGCCCCGGCATTTATTGCTGCCCGGAAGCAGGCAAAATTGCCGGCAGGCGCCAACAG
>CAJUQZ010000019.1:17383-24511 GCA_910588755.1 uncultured Lachnospiraceae bacterium
CCTTTAATTCTGTCTCGAGACGTATGATCTGTTTTGAATTTTCGTTTAGTGTCTCATTGGCTTCCTTTAGGGATTTTGATGTATTGTCAAGCTTGATCTGTGTGGCGATCAGCTCATGCTTCAAATCGTATAGCTCGTTGTCCTTCGCCTTCAGGTCCTGTTCAAGAAGCTCAATCTGTTTTTTTGCCTTAAAATAATCGTCTGCGATATTTAACTGGATCAACATATTCTGCTTGTCAACGGACTGTCTCTTAAAGCTGTCCATCTTCGCATACTCATTGACTTTACTATTGATATAGGCAGCTACCTTCTGCAAGTATTCAGCGCTCTCATTGCCACTGACCGTCAGCACCTTTCCACCAATTATCACTTCTGTATCTGTTTTGGCAGACATAATCATGCCCCTTTCTCATGTAAACTTTTCTGAAAAATCGTCATTATAAACAATGTTCTACAACATATTATAGCAAATACTATTCGGGCATTTCAAGTCCGAAATGGCGGTATGTAAGTTCGGCTACGACCCTGCCGCGCGGCGTGCGCATGATAAAACCATTCTTGATCAGATATGGTTCATACACCTCCTCAATCGTACCGCTATCCTCACCGATTGCCGCTGACAGGGAGTCGAGTCCGACCGGCCCGCCGCCAAAACGGTCGATCATTGTCATCAATATCATCCGATCTGTCTGGTCCAAACCTAGCTTGTCCACATCCAACATGTCGAGCGCCGTGTTCGCAGCCTCCAATGTGATCTGTCCATCATATTTTACCTGCGCAAAATCTCGCACTCGCCTAAGCATACGATTTGCAAGGCGCGGTGTACCACGGCTTCTCCTAGCAAGCTCCAGCGCGCCCTGCTCGTCAATCCGTACATTCAATATGCGGGCAGAATGCTGGATGATAAGTTTGAGCTCCTCAACAGAATAAAATTCAAGATGCTGGATCACACCAAAACGGTCCCTTAGCGGCGCGGTCAGAAGCCCAGCCCTTGTCGTTGCCCCAATCAGCGTAAACCTGGGCAGATCAAGCCGCACAGATCTGGCCGATGCACCTTTCCCGATCATAATATCAATCGCATAATCCTCCATAGCAGGGTAAAGCACCTCCTCCACCTGCCGGTTGAGGCGGTGAATCTCATCAATAAACAGGATATCCCCCTCCTGCAGACCATTCAGAATGGACGCCATCTCGCCGGGCCGCTCGATAGCTGGACCGCTGGTCACTTTGATGTGGACGCCCATCTCGTTGGCGATAATACCGGCAAGTGTCGTTTTCCCGAGTCCGGGAGGCCCATAGAAAAGCACATGGTCCAGCGAATCATTCCTCTGCCTGGCAGCCTCGATATAGATTCTTAAAATCTCCTTTGCTTTTTGCTGTCCGATATAGTCCTTCAACGACTGCGGGCGCAGACTCCCTTCTATTTTTACATCCTCTTCTAATAGCTTTGTCTCAATCACTCTGGCTGCCATAGAACCCTCCAAAACATTTGTTTGAATATGCTACAAAAAAGTTTATACTGTGCTGATTATTTTCAAAGCCTGTTTCAATATGGCACCAGCGTCCATATCATCTGTAATCGCAATCTGTTTTACGGCCTTTAACGCCTCTGATGGAGAATAGCCAAGCGCTGTCATCGCCTCTAATGCCTCATTTCGTGCCTCATTTACAGCCGATGAACCAACCTGTTCGGACTGCTGTTTAGACAAGACACCTTCACATGTAAGTTGAACCTTATCTCGCAGCTCCAATATGATCCTCTCTGCCGATTTATTGCCGATTCCCGGTGCTTTTGATATTGCCTTTGCATCGCCGGAAAGAATCGCAAACCGAAGGTCGTCTGCACTCATCGCTGACAGAATGCTCAATGCGCCCTTAGGACCAATCCCGTTAACTGCAATCAGCTTTTTGTAGATTTCCAGATCATCTTTGGATAGAAAACCAAATAACTGAAAGGCATCTTCACGCACACTTGTATAGGTGTAGATCTTTACTGTTTCACCAGTTTTTGGCAGACGCTTTGCGACGCTGAGCGGTATTCTGATATTATATCCGATATTATTGCATTCCAGCACCAGGTTATCCTCGGTGATATCGACAATCTCACCTTTTATATATGCATACATTTCATGTGTCTCCATTCATTGTTGATCGCTTTTTCCATTATATCACAGATTAATTCAATAAGGGAGAAAAAGAAACGTATGTTTCTAATTTCTCCCTTTTGAATAACTTTTTAAAAAATTAATCAATATCATTATGTATATTTTTAGTTATTGATAAACTTGTCTTCCTCATTGTTCCAGCTATAGAGTTTGCGGATCTCCTCACCAATCTTCTCAGAGGGATGCTCGGAAGCAAGCTTTCTCATCGCCTTGAAATGTACCTGGCGTCCAGCCGGAGACATATCCAGTAGAAATTCCTTTGCAAAAGAACCGTCCTGAATATCAGAAAGAATCTTCTTCATGGTCTTCTTAGTCTCCTCTGTGATCAGCTTAGGCCCTGTGATGTAATCACCGTACTCTGCTGTATTGGAGATTGAGTATCTCATACCTGCAAAACCTGACTGATAGATCAGATCTACGATAAGCTTCATCTCGTGAATACACTCAAAGTAAGCATTTCTCGGGTCATAGCCTGCCTCGACAAGTGTCTCGAAGCCCGCCTGCATCAATGCACATACACCACCGCAGAGCACTGCCTGCTCGCCAAAAAGATCCGTCTCGGTCTCAGTCCTAAAAGTGGTCTCAAGCACACCAGCTCTAGCCCCACCGATTGCGAGCGCATAAGCCAGCGCCAGATCAAGCGCCTTTCCTGTGGCATTCTGCTCTACCGCTACCAAACATGGTACACCCTTGCCAGCCTGATACTCGGAACGCACTGTATGTCCAGGTCCCTTGGGCGCAATCATCGTCACATCGACATCCTTTGGCGGTGTGATGCAGCCAAAATGAATGTTAAAGCCATGTGCAAACATCAGCATATTGCCCGCCTCAAGGTTCGGCTCGATGTCTTTCTTGTACATATCAGCCTGCAGCTCATCATTAATCAGAATCATGATGATATCTGCTTTCTTCGCTGCCTCTGCCGCCGTATAAACCTCAAATCCCTGCTTCACAGCCTTGTCCCATGACCGGCTGCCCTCGTAGAGTCCAATGATAACGTTGCAGCCAGATTCCTTGGCATTGAGCGCATGAGCATGTCCCTGGCTGCCGTAGCCGATGACTGCGATTGTCTTGCCCTCTAACAGAGAAAGGTTGCAATCCTCCTGATAATAAATCTTTGCTTCTGACATTTTTAAATCCTCCTTGTTTTGTGGAGCAAAATGCGGGCTGCTCAATTGAGCAGAGGATTTTCCTCCGAATATATTTTTATTTTTTAATAAGCTACTCCAAATGAACAATGTCCTCGGTCCCGCGTCCAAGCCCCGCAATTCCGGTCCTTGCAATCTCAAGAATCTCGTAATCCTGCAAGAGTCCGATGAATGCCTCGACCTTTGACTGATTCCCCGTGAGCTCGACAATGAGGCTGTCCACATTGACATCAACAATCTTTGCCCTGAAGATATCAGCGACCGCAATCACACCCTGACGCTTCTCGGGCGTTGACCGTACTTTGATCAGGCACAGTTCCCTGTACACGCTTTTCTCAGGCTTCAATTCTCGGATATCCCTAACATCGATCAGCTTGGCAACCTGCTTTTCAATCTGGTCAAGAATCTCCTCATCACCTGAAGTCACAATCGTAATACGGCTGTAGCGAGGATCTGACGTGACACCAGCCGTAATACTCTCAATATTGTAACCACGCCTTGAGAACAATCCTGAGATGCGGCTTAACACACCGGCATTATTGTCAACTAAAAGCTGGAATACTCTATTTTGCATAAAGCTACTCTCCTTAAAAATGTATAAATAAATACAAATTACTGCATAAATAACCAAACTTCATTTTAACAATTCTATGACTAATTGTCAACACATTTTGGCAAAGCAAGCGTCCCAGTCCTTGCAACCTCCACTATGCTGATCGACTTTAACATGTCGAGCATGACCTTAATACGCTCTGGCATATCACAGATCTGTATAATCATATTGTTGTTGGACATATCCACGATATCCGCCTTCATAATCTCGCAGATCTCCATAATATCGCGGCGTGTACCCCTGTTGTATTTCACCTTGATCAGCATGAGCTCCCTGCTGATGCTGTCCTTCTCATCAAAGGTTTTTACCTTGATAACATCAATCTTCTTGTTGAGCTGTTTCTCAATCTGCTCGATCGTGCGCTGGTTTCCAGAGCTTACAATCGTCATGCAAGAGACTGCGGGATCATCTGTCTCACCAACCGCCAGACTGTCAATATTAAAGCATCTCCTTGAGAACAGGCCTGAGACCTTGCAGAGTACACCAGATCTATTTTCTACCAATACGGAATATATTTTTTTCATACGATATGGAACCTCCTCACTTTACTAAGTCCATCGGATCTACGAGACATTCCATGAGCATAGTGTTATCCTCTGCCAGAAACTCCCTGATCTTTTCCTGTGCATGGGACATATTCTCCACCCGGATAAATGCTATACCATACGCAGCGGCAAGCTTTTCGAGATCGGGCGTGCCTTCCCTGATATCGACAACAGAGTAGCTATCCTTGTATGTATAATGCTGGAATTCGCGCACCATGCCAAGATAATTATTCTTGAGCACGATAATCTTTACAGGAATATGATGCTGCATGATGGTTGCAAGCTCCATCATCGACATCTGGAACGAGCCGTCACCGCACACCGCGACAACCTGTCTGCCCATATCACCGCGCTTTACGCCCATAGCAGCCGGAATGGAATACCCCATCGTACCCATACCACCCGAAGTGAGGAAGCGACCGTTTTTCACAATGTGATAGTTGCAGCTCCATATCTGATTCTGTCCCACATCAGCTACATACACAGCATCGTCCCTCATCTCATTGGAGAGCATTGTGATAAATGCGGCGGGATCGACATAATCCGGATTGGGATTGCGCTTGTGCACCATCGTATCACGGTATTCCTCAAGTGTCCTGATCCACTCCTCGTGCTCACAGGAAAAATCTTCCTTCATAATATCCTCAAAGATATGTTTAGCATCGCCTACAAGCGGGATCGAGGGGCCAACATTCTTGCCGATCTCAGCGGGATCGACATCGATATGTACAAGAATCTTGTTGGTCATAATCAGATCTGGCTGGCTGATTGCTCTGTCCGCAACGCGCGCGCCGACCATGATCAAAAGATCTGACTCGTTCATGGCGCGGTTTGCATACGCCTTGCCGTTATTTCCAACCATGCCAAAGTACATCGGATCCTCCGTGCGCATGACGCCAATTCCCATCATAGTGGAAACAACAGGAATCCGGTAATTGTCCGCAAAAGTGCGAAGCTCCGTGACCGCCTCGCTTAGATGAACCCCACCGCCCGCACAGATGATCGGTCTCTTTGCCTTCTCCAGCTCTTTGATGACCTTCCTAATCTGTACAGGATTTCCCTTTACAGTCGGTTTATATGCCCGTATACTTACGGTCTCGGGATATTTAAAGTTCTTGATGGCAGCATTTTGTATATCAATAGGAACATCAATCAGCACAGGTCCCTTTCTGCCGGAATTGGCGATGTGGAAAGCCTCCTTGAACACGCGCGGGATATCCTCCACATTCTTGATCAGATAGCTGTACTTGACAAAGGATTCCACTGCGCCTGTGATATCGGCCTCCTGAAATACATCGCTTCCAATCTGTTCACTCTTTACCTGTCCTGTAATACATATGATGGGAATACTGTCAGCAAAAGCCGTCGCGATACCTGTAATCAGGTTGGTCGCACCTGGTCCGCTCGTGACAGCACATACGCCTACCTTACCGGTGACTCGGGCTTCTCCGCTCGCTGCATGCGCAGCATTCTGCTCTGTTCTAACTAATATTGTCCTGATTGTTGAGTCGAGAATGCTGTTATAAAACGGGCAAATCGCTACGCCGGGATAACCATATACCGTCGTAACCCCTTCATTCTCGAGACATTTTACGATTGCGTCAGCACCGATCATGATGTTCACTCTTATCCTTTCATTTCTGATTTGCCTTGTTTTTGCCAAAAGCTTAGTTGATTCAAAACATCGTTTGCCGAAAACTTTTTGTCAAAAAACATATTTAATTATACATAATATTATACATTAAGTAAACTATTATTTGAAATAAATTTTGAACTATATTTTGGTATGGCAGACAACTACAGGCTTTTTCAGATAAATATTTCGGGCAAACCAAATATGAAAACATTGCTTTTGAGCGTGTATTATGTTAAAGTATAATCATTATAAAGCGTAAAGCATACAAAGGAATTATGGGAAATGAACAAACGTTTGACAAATAAAAAGATTTTATTATGTACATCCGCCCTGATCGGGGCTGCTAGTCTGGCTGGCTGCGGAAATACCAGCGAGGAAGAGAAGGCGCTTGCCGCATTTTCCTCGAGCGTTTCCGCTTTTGCGGATAACCTGCTGGCGGCCGATACGAAGATCAACACACTGGATCCTGGCAACAGGGAGTCTGTCGGAGAACTTCTGGAAACACTGGACCAGATGGAGGAAGAGTTTGCCACATTTTCCACAATCCAGGTTCCTGCACAATACGAAAGTGTTTCGGGCTTTGCAGCGCGTGCAAGCGAGGCTATGTCCTTAGCAGCTTCCTATTACCATACCGCATATGAATCAGAAGTGTTTGACCAGAACAGTGCTGACGCGGCTTACCAATGTTACACATTTTCTATGGATGTTGTAGGATATATCGGTATGCTCATCTTGGGCGAAGAGATACCCGAGGATATCAATGCCGGCATTACGGTGCATCAGATTCCCAGTGACGAACACCTGCTCAACAAGCTGCTGTACGGCGAGCAGGAAGAGGAGGACATTCCCACAGAAAATGAGACGGCCCCTGATGGAATATCAGAAACCGTCAACTAATACCAGATTATTTAATTCATTACTCTATTACTCATTGCCCCTAAACTTGCGCACTCGCCTGTCCGTATCCTTCTGCGCCAGATAGGAAAAGATGAGCAGAACCAAGTCTGAACCACCATCATAG
>CAJUQZ010000019.1:24551-35825 GCA_910588755.1 uncultured Lachnospiraceae bacterium
ACCAACAACAGCCCGACTATGAGAGTGAGTATTGCTGCAATCAACGCAATCCACCATTTTGTGTTTCCAGTCCTTCTGATATCAAGTGTATACTGAATATCCATCAGACCATGAATCAGCACAATGATGCCCACCACCACGGGGATAATGGACAACACTACATGCGGCTGCGTGCAGATCCAAATGCCAAGCAGAACCAGGACAATTCCCATCAGCATACTGAACTTGCTGTAAAAGCCCAACCGTTCACCCCGCAGGAAACTGATCAGCTGGATGACACCCATCACAATCAGTGCACCGCCAAGCAGATAACACAGCATGACGCCCAGAATATCCGGCCATATGACAAGAACAAGCCCTAAAATGACCATAATAACTGCATTGACAAAATAATTCTGTTTCATATCCTGTATGATTGATTTCATAAATTTCATACCTCCTGACTAATATTAGAAGTATTGTAGCACAGTTTCATGAAAAATAACACAAAAAACTACATTAAAAATTCAAAAAATCCACTCATATAATATGGCAAGCAGCTCTCTTGCATAATATGTCGGCAAAAGCCACAGGGCTGTATCCCCCGAAACAGCGCCATATTCCAGCCCGATATTCTCCGCAATCCTTCCGGCCCTGTATTCATGAAAATTATTCGTGGCAATCGCTATCGCTTCGTTGAGTCCCTGCTCCTGAATGATCTCATAGGAAAAAGCAAGGTTTTCCCGCGTCGTGGTGGACTGGTCCTCCATGTAGATGCGATCCGCAGCGATTCCGTTATCCGTCAGATAGAGATACATGCACTGCGCCTCTGAGATTGTCTCATCTGCGCCCTGTCCTCCTGACACGATGCAGGCCGATTCAGGATTGGCATTTAAATACCGCAGAGCGGCTTTCAAACGCTCCTCTAACATGATGCTCGGGCGCTCGCCGTATGCCTTGCAGCCAAGCACAATCAGTGTTGCATTTTCGGCAGGCTCTGTATGTGCCGCTTTGACCATAAGTGCAGTCATCACTATAACCAGGAAAAGCGCCACTGTCAACCCAGCAGCAAAAATGCACAACACCACCTTCCCGGCTGTCCTCTGCCAGAAGACACAGATCCAATGATGGACTCCGGGCATAAATACCGCGTACAGCGCAAGAACCGCACAGACGATCAGTCCTGCCAGATTGCCGACATTGAGAATCCGCCTTGTCAGAATAGGCACGATAAACCCAGTACAACCAATCACGCCAAACAAAAACAATGCCCATCTTATTATACTTTGTATCTGTTTCAACAATCCACCCTCCGTGTACTATCGGGCAGGAAAGGCTTCCCCTACCTGCCGATCTTTTGCTGGAGATATGCAAGCCATTCCTTTCTCTTCAACACAGAACATTTCTTTTTTCTGATCTTCCCGTCATTATCTGTATATGTAACCTTAATGCCTGTTGGCAGAAACGGAATCAAACCGCCTACATTGCAGAGCTTCAGTTCTGTTATTTTGCTGTATGGTGTACTGAAAAAATGCAAGCCGCCCAGGCCGCCTACAAATACAAATTTTTCCGTCGTAAAGAAATAGTTTCCTCTGGTCTGTGAAAACAACTCCCACAGGTCTCCCTCTGTGTGTTCCACAATGGTATCTGCCGGACCAATCAGCGTTGTCTCCCGCAGTGTCTTCTCCCACTCTGTTTTTTTCTGTTCTGATAATTTCATAATAATCCCCCTCCTGTGCAATCTGGCGTATATTTGTAACACGCTCTGGCACGTCGCCTAATTTCAGGCATTCTCTTATTGATGCATTTTCAGGTATTTGATATGATCATCATAAATCCTGGCTAAATAGCTCAATGCCACTGCTCGTCTTGTATACAATATGTATAACAGAGGCATCGACTTCCTCCTTTAGCACATTTCCACTAGATATAAGCTGTTCCTTGAACTGGTCATACTGCTCTATCATCGAGGCATGCACTTCCTCCTGTTGCTCATCTGTCAGACCGGACGTATCCGCGCCAAGCGCCTCTTCGGAATAAATCAGGATCATGGTCAGAACACCATTTTCTGCCGCCACCTCCATCGTTATACCCTGTGCGGCATAAACGCTGTTAAATGCCTTCACAAACGTAACAGCTTCCTCGGAGTCCACCCATTCGTCAACTGACATATTCTCGGGCTCATTTGCA
The DNA here is from genome assembly GCA_910588755.1 of uncultured Lachnospiraceae bacterium. Classification (GTDB taxonomy): domain Bacteria; phylum Bacillota; class Clostridia; order Lachnospirales; family Lachnospiraceae; genus COE1. Next base: position 26,721 of record CAJUQZ010000019.1, read on the forward strand.
GACGATGTCCCCGTCTCGCTAAGGGCCTGAGCATCCTCTGCAAAATCCCCGACCTCCGAAAGATCGATCGTTATTGCTTCCTTGTCTTTTGAACCACATGCTGCCAGCATGAATGTCATCATTGTAGCTGCCAGGACAGACAGCCCTGCATGAACAATCTTTTTCATATCTATTCCCTTTTCATTGATCTGATGATTTAATAGTCTACCACTAAAACCGCAGTGTGTCAACTTCATATGTCATTATCATATCAATCATTTCCACAAATCTGTAAAAAGAGATAGGATTTATTGTTTTTCTGCAAACCAAGAGGGATGCTTTTGCACTATAAGCAAGCATTTGTTTATTCCTCTGGCGTTAATTGTATGAAATCCATATCCATTTTGTCATTGTAAGGGAGAAACGTGTTTCCATTGCCTGCTGCGGCTGCTGATTCCTGCTGCAGCATAGCCGTCCCATAGCAGCCATCCAGCAGAAAATAGTGTTTGGATGACCAAGTGTTGTCTTCCAGAAGCCGCAACTCTGTGATGACATAGCCCAGCGTGTCAGCATGCCCCAGAAATCCAGAAACATATGTTTTTAATACAATAATAGGATTTTCTTCACCTTTATATCGGACAATATTGCAGCCGCTAAGGGCATCTGCCGTGGCGACCTGCCCCGAATGATCCGGCAGAGCATTCTTGAATTCGGCGTACAGGCCCTGACGTTCATAGAACCCATAGAGCGGCTGGCGCATGATTTCCGCGATGATCTGGCAGCGCTTTTCCTCCCCGAGCTGAATCAGAAGCTGCGGCTCCTCCCCCGGCTGTACGGAGTAAAAAGTGCGTATTGGAACCCCCCCCTCCTCTGTGTAGCCATCCGGCAGCGCAAGCTTTTCCCCGGTTCTTGTGTCCGTGACTGTCAGCGAGTACCCGCCGTCCCCGCCCACATAACCCAGATCAGTAAACACAATCCTCTCCTCTACGCCGTCCCCGTTCAGATCCTCATACCAGATATCAGAATCGCCCAGCGCAGGTTCGTGATGGTCTGGAAACAGCGCGTCAAGCTGTTTTGCATCCTCCGTGATTGTGATATCTATATTCTGGCTTGTAATGATATTCGGGGATACAGATGATGTCGTCTGACCGGCCTGCATCTGCGGAACCCATATACCGTCTGAACCATATGGCTGCAGCATCTGCACGCTGACGGTGCTTCCATCCTCATAAAAATCAAAAATCACTGTGCGGATGTCGCCGTCTGAGTCAGTATTTTCCACACGAACGCCCACCTTGTTCTGATCGTCTGATATGTTGAGCAGCGCCACGGCGGCGGAATCTGGTTCCAGTAATTTCCTGTACCACCCATCATCCCCGCTCGATACGGCATGTTCATTCAGAGCCACGCCTGCGCCATTAAATGACAAATAGTCCATCATCGTCCCTGTAATGCCATCTGGATACGCCTGCCAGAACTCCCCGGCTGTTTGGATGCTGTCCATAAACTGGAGTTCCTCCGAAGTAATGACACACGTGTCATTTTCTATCCTGAAAGTCAGCTGTTCTCGCCACACCGTGACGTGCGGATCAGACACCCATGCATAGTACAAAATCTCCGCATAGCGATCAGACACATTGAGGATACGGTAATTGTTGTGCGGCGCATTCCCGCCGGCATTTCCTCCCCACGGCCAGGGACTTGACCAGCCAAACGCGATGTAATCCTTTTTGCCGTCAAAGCCCTGCTGCAAAAGCTCCCGGTCCGCAAGCGCCTGCTCTGCTTTTTCATCCGCAAGTTTTACAATGGCAGTGCCATCGCGGTCACAGAACGCCTGCGCCCACTGTTCGATCGTTTCGTATGCGGTATGGGATTGCCCTGATGTGTCAAGCATGGACTGGCAGACAACCAGATTCTCCTCAAGCTGCCGTTCTGCTGCCTGCGCTTCCTGTATCATTTCCAGCAGTCTAGCTTCCAGCGCAGCTGATTCCTGCTGTGTGAGCTGCAGTTCCTTTGTTTTTTCCAGCTGCCACTGTAGCTGCATTTCTCCCTTTATCAGCTGGTTTTGCAGCTCTGCCAGTGAAACCTGCATGGCATAAAGTTCTTCTGTGGTCATTGTCGTGCCCTGGGCAGCTTCCTGCAAAATGGTCTGGGACAGCCCGTTTACCTCCATCACTGTGTAATGCAGGAGGTCTTTGACAAATATCGAGCCGTTCTGAATCGGGACGTCCAGATTCATTTTTGTGTCGATATTTGTCACATCGGAGGAGTGCTCCGTGTCAAAAAACAGCACACAGTTGTTGACAGCGCCAACACAGGTAAATTGGTAGTGATATCTCCCGTCATCGGTCTTGGCCGTCAGGATATTGTCCTTCTGCTCATAGGTCCCATATGGCAAATAGGAGCTGAGCACACTGTAAGAGAAAGTAAATGTGCTGTCCTTGTCAAAATTGATACAGGGTGTAAACAAATATTGTTCCAGGTCTGGATTAATCATCTCATAAAAACCTGTGACTGCAAGAAGGTCATCTATATCATAAGCCTCTGTTGATATTATCCCTGATGAAACGCTGTCCTGCACAACTGTATTTTCTGATGGCTCGACGGTGTTTGCAGAATCCGTTCCCCTCTGTGTCATAAAGCATATTGGCACGATGATACATGCCATCACTGCCGCCACGACGATCCAGAACGCAGGTTTTTTGTAATTCAGGACATTTTTTACACGCTTTTTGACATCCGCTTCGCCAAAGGCAACCGGACATGCCGTGATTGCACGGCGATTGACAGCACAGTTAAGCAATGCCTGTGAGTATGCCTTTTTGCATGACATGCCAAGCTGTCTGATGACTTTCTCATCGCAGATCAGTTCTATATCCCTGCACAGCATGACATAGGCAATCCACACAAACGGATTGAACCAGTGAACGGACAGAAGCAGGAAGCCGACGGGCTTGATCAGGTAATCCCTTCTCCCAAGGTGTGTCATTTCGTGCCAGACCACGTACGGAAGCTCCTCGCCGCTCACGCAGTCCGGGATATAGATGCGTGGTCTGACAAGTCCAAACAAAAACGGGCTTTCTATTGAGACACCCTGATAAATTTTCTGACAGATTTCTGCTGTCCCACAATCCAGTGAAACATCTATCGGAACAGATGTACTAACGCGTTTTTTCAACCGTACCCAGCTAATCAACATATAGCTAAACATCAGTATAACGCCCATAAGCCATATTTTCGAACCAATCTGTATCGCAGCACCCATCCTGTCTACACTGTCCTTTGCCGTGAAGCTGTGCGCGCGTTGACTCGAAGGGATCGTCTGGTCTTCTGTACCTACAGCCTCTGTCATCGTAGTCTCTGTCATCGCAATGTTTTCTGGCAATGGACGATCAGCAATCGTATCATAAATATACTGATCAACTGTCTGTGTGCCTGGAATCAGGCTGAATACGGACTCCACCGAAAACGGAAGGACCAGACGGATACCGACCAGCAGCCACAAAAAGCTGCGCATACCTTTTGGCGCTTTTTGCAGCAGAAAACGAACAAAAAGGACTGCCAGGATTAAATAGGTTGCCGAAACACTCATCTGAAATATATTGACATATAGTTTTTCCATATGAACCTCCTCGACGCTTTTAACGACGAATCACCACGCTATTCTTTATACGCATCAATAATCTTCTGGATTTCGTCAACTTCCTGCCTAGAGAGTGTTTTTCTCCGCGCAAAAGCCGCGATAAAGCTTGGCAAGGAACCTGAGAATGTCCGCTCTACAACCTCTGCACTCTCCGCCGACTGTACCTCCTCCCTAGAGACAAGTGAGGTCACTACGGTCCCCTCAGATTTCAGGACACCGCGCTCGGAAAGCCGCCTAATTACGGTGTAGGTGGTTGACTTTTTCCACTCCAGCCTTTCATTGCACAGGCGTACCAGCTCACTGCTTGTCACAGGCTCATTCTCCCATAAAATCTCACAAAAACGGTATTCGCTCTCAAATATTTTTGGTGTTTCCATTGTTATTTCCGCCTTTCTTTTTGATTTTATTCTTCTGTATTTCCTATCCTTATTCAAAAACACAAAATGGTCTAATGCATTAAACCCATTGTCAGTTTAACACATTAGACCAAAACTGTCAACTAGCATGCAAAAAAAATGCATGTATAAACTGATGTACGTTTTTTGCTCAATAATTGAGAGCAAAACCTACTTTAGTACTTTTTTCGCCAAGCTGCAAGATATCAGAGAACCTACAATTCCTTCAGCAATCAGACCCACAGTCATCCTCGTCAGATACGGGTATAATTCTTCCACAGTTGTCATATTATGCAGGATACAGATATAACCTGCTGTGAGCCAGAAGCCGGTAAGTGTGAATCCATAAATGCTTTTATGAATCTGGTATCCTTGCAGGAGGCGTATGTTGGACAGTATAAAAATACCCAGTTGTAAGACTGCCATTAATACAAGCCGCCTTTGCAGATAAGGCCCTACCTCATTTAACGGTACGCCAAATGGCCCGTTTTCTGTCATATCAGCAGGTGTATTCTGTGCGTAATAATATATGGCATAATGGTAATATGACAGTACAAAAGCGCTCGCCAATATGCTTACAAAAACAAACACGCCTGACTGCTTCGGGTGCTGGTTTAAAACTGGGCTATCTGGCATCAGGACATATGCGGCAATTAAAAGCATGGCAAAAATAATATAAAACACGCTGCTTCTAGCCATTCCATAGTGATTTACCATGAACAAAAACCCGCCTATGAGTGCTAACGTCAAAAAGACAAGACAAATGATTCCTTTTTCATAATACCTTTTGATTTTCTTGAAATACAAAACACGTGTCTGCTCTCCCTGTTCGTCAGTAAGCTCTGTACTCTTTAACAGCTCCAGCTGTGTGCGGCACTGCGCGCAGCTGTTGATATGCTCTTCCACTAGATACCGACTGTCCTCCGAACAAACGTTGTCCACGTAGGACGGCAGCAGATCCCGGATAATGTTACAGTTGATCCCCTTCATAAAGCTCCCACTCCTTCCTTTTTGTCAGTAATTGTTCCTTTCCGCGGTAAAAAGTCACTCTCGCCCAGTTTTCACTCCGTCCCATGACCTCGCCGATCTCCTTAAACGAGAGCTGTCCCATCACGCGCAAGTAGATCACTTCCCGCATCTGCGGCGCAAGCTTTTGCATTTCCTTGAGCATATCCATGAGCTCCAGCTTTGCGATCGCATTTTGCTCCACATTATCTACTGCCTTTTCCTCCGGCATCTGTGCCTGCTCTGTTGGCACTTCGCGCCCACTTTTTGCAAGGTGCTGGTAAAATAAGTGCTTTGCGATCTGGCACAGCCAGACAGAAATCTTGCAGCTACCATCAAAGCGCTCCAGCGACAAAAACGCCTGCAGAAAGGTTTCCTGCGTCAGCTCCTCCGCCAGCTGCGCGTCATGACATACGGAGAGCAGGAAGTGATGTACGATTTTTCCGTATTCTCTATATAATTCTTCCATGCAACCTCCTTTCAGACGCCAGCCTTTGAATCAAAGAATTCTTTTTGCGTCTTCATAGATATATCCGTTTCGGAGGAACTTCGTTACAAAAAGAAGTACCAAAATTTTCCGACACCCCCACACCTAAATGTCAGATGAATGATCCGTATAGCGGATCACCTCTGTCGTGTATTTGCGCTCCATATCGTGTCTTAACTTGCGGTTTTTAACGGACTCGAAGATAATCGAGAAATCATAGTCCGCAGGGTAGAGCTGCTCTGCTGCCACATGAAGCTTTACGCGCTTGTGGTTGATCCAGATCTTTTTGTCGCGAAGCTGGACCTGCAAGACGCCTTTCTCATTGGCTGGCGCACACACGATTCCGATTTTTTTATCAGGATATATGATTACGCTGTCCCCGCGTCTGTATTTTGCACCCAGATCTTTTCTGGGAGATGTGCTTTTTGCCCTAGAAATCTTATGGGCGCTCTGCCTGGCAAGTACGGTATCTTCCTTTTGAAAGTTGTAGTCCTCCACCGCAGCTTCGCCGTATGCTGCCCGTATCGCCGTTTTTAGCATCTCGTTTGGCATGCCAAGCCGGTTCGCGATATAAAAAGCACAGCTCTCCCCAGCCTCCCCAATAACCATCCGATACGTCGGCTGCAGTGTTTCCCTGTCAAAAGTCATTTTCGCATTGATGATATCCTGCGTTTTCTTAACGTACTCCTTCACCTCAGGATAATGCGTCGTGACGAGGAACAGACATTCACTTTTGCGAAGCTCCTCGAGTATCGCGATTGCAATTCCCATCCCCTCTGCAGGATCTGTGCCAGAGCCCATCTCATCCATAATCACAAGGCTATCCTGGTTTACCTCGCCTAATACCTCAAGCACATTTTTAATATGTGCGGAGAACGTCGAGAGATTTTCCGCGATGTCCTGACCGTCCCCGATATCGCACAGGTATCCGCTGTTCATGCAGATGTCCGCCGCCGTACAGGTGACATGCAGCCCACACTGTGCCATGATACAGCAGAGCATGACCGTCTTGATCGCTACAGTTTTTCCGCCTGTGTTTGGGCCTGTAATAATGATACCACGCGCCTGTCTTCCTATTTCAAATTGTAGCGGAACATTTGTTCTCTTATCCATCAACGGATGCCGCGCACCTGTCAGGACAATTCTGCGTTCTGTGTTGATTGTTGGTTCCACTGCGTCCAGATCGATGCTGAGCTTGCCTTTTGAAAAGATGAAGTCCAATTTTTCCATCATGCGGATATTTTCGTTCATCACCGGAACCATCTCCGCAACCATCGCTGTCAGTGCATACAGGATACGGTACACTTCGTTTTCCTCACCAATGCGCAGCAGCTGAAGCTCCTCGTAATATTTCCCAACGCCTGTCGGCTCGATGAAAAAGGTGTTTCCCGTGGCGGATTTGTCAATGACACTTCCTGAAATTTTGAACTTGTATTCCTTTTTTACCGGAATGCAGATCCGTCCATTTCGCGCAGTGCAATACGTGTCCGCCATGCATTCCTTGTTTGTGCGCATGATCTGCTCCGCCTTCTGCTTCATCTGTTCCTCACAACGTAGAATGTCACTCCTGACCTGCTTTAGCTCTTTTGAGGCATAGTCATCAACTGCACCGTTTCGAATCTGCCTGCTGATCTCCTCCCTGAGTGTTTGCGCCGCGTACAGGTTCTCTTCATAATAGGCAAGGGAATTGTCGTACATTTTTCCCCTGGTCAAGTAATCCTTCAGGCGCTGGACGGCGACCAGAACCTTTTCCACACGCTCCAACTGATATGGCGTCAAACAATCCCCCTTCTCCGCAACCGTCAGGATTTCCTTTGCCTCCGCGACATTCTGCAGGGGCGGAGTTCCCAGCCGTTCGATCAGAAACCTACTGTCCGTCGTATCCCGAAGCTGCTTTCGCAGCGCACCTTCTGACATATAGCAGGCTGTTTGGTCTACCATTGTCTTTGCCTCGTCTGTGACTGTGAGATTTTTCCACAGTTCTTTGATTTTGTCAAATTCTATCTGTTTCTCGATATACATATAAGAGTCCTTTCTAAATAAAATATTGAATCATAAATTGCCTTTTGCTATACTTCGTCTTTTTACGAACTTGCGCTGTTATAACGCTTTAGTCCCTGTTTCCATATAACATACGTTATTGTTGTAAATAACACAATCACCCCAATTCCGTATGCCGCCATGCGGGTGGTCAACTCTCCTGTCATGCTCTGTACTGGCAGCGTGGCCATGATTCCATATGGCAATATCAGGTAAAAAATCACTTTGTAAATGCCATAGAGTGCGATGCCGGGCAGCTTCATACACAGGTCAATGCTGGCCTCCTCAATCTGTTCCATGCGTGCCATAGATACGATATACAGAGAAAACGAGCGAATTATGACCTCCATTTCATAGTACAGAACTGCCATCAGCACAGTCCAGAACAAATATGCCGCAAGTTTTGCAGCTGTCAGCTCTGTCAACAGCTTAGAAGCTCCGAATCCAATGATGCAGACACTCATCAGGATCAACGGCACAGAGCCTGGACTGATATTCTCAAAGGTCAGCCGGAACAATGGACTGACTGGTTTAGTCAAATATAGATCCAGCTCTCCCGACCGGATTTTATGTGGTATCGCGTTGACACCAAAGAAATATATGGTCATATTAAGTGCATTCAGCAGTGAAAATGTTCCTATGTATAAGATCATCTCACCATGTCCCCAGTCCCCGATCGTATCCACATTTGCATAAACCACCCCGAAGGCCAAAAGCTGTAAAGCTTCACGAGGTACGCCTTGTTCGCCTGAAAATGCGCCTCCGGAAGCTCATAGATTTCCTTAAACAGACGAAGCGTATCGTTAACTGTCAGCTCAAAAAACAGCTGGCTTTTCTGTCCCATTACAACAGCGTACTGTTTCTTAAACGCATTTTTCAGGTCATTTGGATAATATCCCATCACATTAATTGTGCCCTCCGTCGGGGCAATGATTCCCGTCAGCATTTTGATCAGCGTCGTCTTTCCGGCACCGTTTGGCCCGATCAGACCGACAAACTCACCAGGTTGTATGGACAGACTGATGTGATTTACCGCAGCTTTTTCTTCGTAAGTGCGTCTGAACAGGCTTGCGATACTTCCACGGAGCCCCTCCTGTTTTTTGTATCTGCGATAATTTTTTACGAGATTTTCAGTTTTGATAATTGTGTTGTTCATGTTCTGTTTCCTCTCTACTTCTTTTTTGGTTGTGGTTTTGTTTCTTTACTGCCTTACAATTCTATTTTTATCAGGATTCATGCACACAAAAAGACCATGAAACGCCCTTAAAGCGATATCATGGTCTTATATCCATATTCGCACACAACACTTCAAACGCAAGATTCTGCATCAGGTCACGCACTATTAATAATATCACAGCGCGATACAAAAACATATGTTCTGAATTGCCCATAGGATTATCTGTGCACAAAAAAACATGACCATACAGCCATGTTCTTATGATTCAAAAATATATACCATAATACTGTAGCGATTGTAAGGCGAAAACGTCAACAGCCTGTGCTGTCAACAAATGGGCAGACTTCTAGCGCAAAAAGAATTCGACCTGAAATCAACC
>CAJUQZ010000019.1:35835-40642 GCA_910588755.1 uncultured Lachnospiraceae bacterium
ATATAATCCTTGAATATCATGTGCATTACAAAACCAAAAATCACCCTTTGCAATATTTACTTTGCAATTTTCTCCATTACAATCACAGTTAACATGCAAAATCCTCCTACATAAAATAAACTCAATAACATAGCTCTCACCATGCTGCTATGTTGTTTATTATATGGTGGAAACAAGTAATTGTCAAGCACAATCTTTCAAATTTACAGCTGCAATACCACATCAAACCGATTGAGCACTTCCCGGCTCCGATGTTTTTTACTCAAAATAATTTGGCATCGGTGTATCAGGGTAGGCTCTGCACATATTAAGCACATATGGCCATTTGCCAGTGTCTTCTATGATAAATCCATAGATCACGCCCATATGACGGTGCCAGTGCCGGAATTGTCCCAGTATCAGGCGAAATCTGCTCATATCGCAGTTTTCCGGATTCTCACAGAGCATCGAATCCTCAAGCACCAGGATATAATTCCTTATTTTCTGACTGATCTGGTCAAAATAATCCTCCAACAGTGGCCTTGCCAGGCTTTCATCTCTAGCCGGAACTATATTCAGGTCTGCCAACGTAGCTGTGTGAAAAGCCGGATCGGTGTAATTGGCATCACAGGGATTGATGTACCATCTGTCCATAGAATACAACATATGATAGACATATTTCCACATCGGAATCCCGTCGTAGCGCTTCTCCCACAACGCGTCAGGAATACATTTCATCAGGTTTTTGGTCTCCCATAGGGCCCTCTCTGTCAAATATCGTATATCATCACGCAACATATAATGCTGTCTCCTTTATTTTGCATTGCAGAATCTCAAATTTATGCAAATTCGTGATTATCATTCTTTCCCCTGCTTTCTCATATACTATTCTGTACATTAAGCCAAAATGACGGATGCTCCGGCTCCACAGTTCCCCATAGATGTACCCTGTTGAATGAAAAAAAGAAGGTATAGTCATTCTCCACCCTAGGTTTAAAAGGATTATCCTTTTGATATGTATTCTCCATTTCAGGTGGCGCATCCTCAAGCTTCTCAAAATTAAAGTTCTCTGCCACCTGCAGAATCAACTCCATCTTTTTGCCCTCATATAAGGCTGGACGCTCTTTTCCATACTGCGCTGACCAGATGGCATCCCCTGCTATAATAATGGGCGTTTTCCGGTCTTTCTTTCTTCCTTCCAGATACCCAGTCAATCCTCTGATAAGCGACCTTCTCCTTATATTCCTCCCGCAACACGCCATCTGCGGTATGAAAGAAAACAACCCTGAACAGGGTTTGATATGTTTCCGGATCAATCTCCCCATCAGGTATATCAAACAGATCATTTTTTGTACCAGTATGTATTGCTGGCGGAAACTGCTGTTTATCATCGTGTTTATGGCGTCCGCATGTACAATAAAAAAATGCCAGTGACTTTCCCGCCCACATATGTCCTTCTGGAAACGCAATCTGAAAGAAAAATGTGAGCGGTTCCCCACATATCCTGCACACTGGCAAAGGCTCCTGCCGGGGTATAAATGGCTTTCCTCCAATAAAAGAGGTGCTATTGTCCTGCACTGTCTTTGTTAAAACTGAATGCCAGCCCTGTTTTATCATAAAATCCTCCTTTTTAATAGACCTTCGAACCCTTTCATCTTCATTATATACAGCTTCTAAAATCCCTTTTGCATAAATCCTGCTTTTAGGGTAAAAATAAAGCGAAATCCGCTATTTCCGGCAATAGATTCCGAAATGTGACAGAAAAGTCTCTTTTCATTCTATGTCACATCATTCTGGCGCTATGCCAGCCACTGTATAAACGCGGTCTTGTCATTCCTGTTATAGCCTGCCTGCTCGTAAAACTTTAACGTGCTTTCCTGCTTAGAACCTGTGAGCAGCATCATTTTATAACAGTTTTCACGCTGCGCGATTTTTCTTGCATACTCCAAGCAGGCGGTTGCAAGCCCCTTTTTTCGATGATTCTCGTCAGTAATCACATTCTCAATAAACGCATAGGGGCGCTGGCCTCTTGTGAGATTTGGAATAATGACACATACACAGGAGGACACAATATTACCATCCTCCTCCGCAACGATGATATGATGGTTTTTGTCTGCAAGAATACTGTCCCAGACAGCCATCACATGTTCACTTTTTCCAGGAAATGGGTTATCATGAAGCTGCATGTAGAGCTTCATAAGCTGGTCAAAATCAGTTTCTGTGATTTCTCGAATCATTTGGCATATTCCTTTCTGAATACATGGCTTCCTATATATAATAGATCTGATAGTCTGATATATAATAGGTCTGATTCATTTTGAGCATTTGTAGTTATGAAAGTACTGTATTTTATTATAATCCTCAAGAGTGCATTTCTCAACCAGTTTCTTTACAAACTTATCACAAAAACCTATATTTTCTTCACCGCAGCTCTTAATCTGGAACCAATTCCCCTCCTGCCATAAGCTGACGAATATCGTACAGCGTATTCATCATATCCCTTCCGGCTTCCCTGCGATATCTGCAAAGAATCCTCTCCGCAACCATACCCGCATTTTCCGTATTCACGTCTATCAGCAGTGTCAGCATCTGCGTTGAACTGTACCTCGTCGTCACATCGCCCTTTCTCAACGAGGACACAATTGCATGTTTTAAAAGCTCCAGCTGCCTTTGAATTATCATTTCATCCGCACCTGTATAATTTTCCAGTGTGAAAAGAACACACTGAATTTCTCTGCGGTTTCGGATTAGATTTCTCTCGATAAAACGATAAATTTTCTCAAAATCATTGTATGTTACTTCGTATGAACCGCTCACCCTTTTCTCCTTCAGCTTTCCTGTTATTTCTTCAATCGAAAAGTGTGGCTTGCCGCAAGCAGAATTGTCACTTCTTAACTTATCCAACTCAGAAAAAAAGCAATATCCATTCTTTCCTTCATTTTTCACGCTATAAAGTGCTTTGTCTGCATTTCCATACAGTTCCTTGTATGTCAAACCATCATGCGGCGCAATGGCAATGCCCATCGATACAGTTACCTGGATTGAATTTCCTGGCATCGTAAGACTTCGTTCGATTTGCTGAATGAACCGCTGGGCTTTTGCTTTTACTTCATATTTATCATAGTGTCCTGGAGCAAAGACTACAAATTCATCGCCGCCAAGCCTTGCGATAATGTCCTTTGAATCCACAGACACTTTAAGTGCTTTTGCAAATTTAACAAGTGTTCGATCGCCTTCCATATGCCCATATGTATCGTTGACGCTCTTAAAATTATCCAGATCCATAATAAAGAACACGCCTTCGCAATGTGCACATAGACTGGAATTGACCAGCTCTGGAATGCCCTGACGGTTTCTCACCCCTGTCAGCGGATCCCGCTTTGCTAAAGCAATCATTTCCCGTTGCCTTTCAATAGTATTGGTCATCTCCCGCAGTTGTTGTTCCAAATTGTTTTTCATTTTTTCAAGTTCCATTAATGTCTGGTTATCGCCCTTCATTGATTTAGCCTGAAAATCCGTATGCATATTCTCCCCTCCGCAGCTTTTGTAAAAATCATGTCTCCACCCTCATTGAACGGTGATACATACATTGCTAATATGCAATATTGAATCATGTAAAAAATGATATACTAATATCATTAAATTTATTTTAACAATCTACACCATGATTCAATTCATTTTAATGGATTCATCCAATGTTTTAAAGAGCTGCGTCTCCAATCGCATATTTTGTGGTATCAATTGCAGTTAGGGCCTGATTTTGTGTTGAATACAAAAGTTACTGATATTCATATTGATCTTGATGCCGAAACCATAAAAAGCGATCTGAAAACTGCTACTGGCAAAAAGCAGAATTGTGCCTATTCACCCTTTATTAAAAAAATTGAACAGACAGAGGACACGTATTTGTTACGTAACACCTATACACGAGTCAAAACACATTTGAGAATTCTCGCAGAGTAAGACGATGTAGTACCGAAACCGTTTTAAGAAAGTCATGGATAGGCTTAAAATGCATCACAGCCCACATGAGACACGCCACACCTTCGCAACCAAGGCAAACCCTGTAATGTAGATGAATACGTCTTAAAATTGATTTTAGGGCACGCCATACAGGATAATACAGAAAAGGTATACACTCACCGAACCATTGAGCAATTAAAGACAGAAATTGAGAAAATCACAAAATGATCTATCCTATATTTCGCTATTGATATTTTGATGGATTGTATAGTATGAAATTCGTACTTAATCAAATTAATACTTCTCTGACGCGCTACAAGCCGATTTAGACCCGAAAACACAAATCCTTTACACAAATACCATAAAAGCGATTACGGGGCATTGTAGAGCACCACACAGATATTTGAAGCAAAAGCATCATGAAAACTTGTCACATAAGAAAGAATGTGATATATTGTCGATATGGAACAATCGTGTTGCAAGGTGGTAGCCTCCAACCTTTCTGAAAGCTGCATTCGCGGCTATGCCGTTCGGGCATATCCCATCATGGGAAATACGAAAGATGGAGGTGGTGCAATGAGTATTTACGAGATTTTGAGCCTGTTGTTTTTTGGCGGTAACTTCTTAATTGCATTGCTTACCTACATAGATAGGAACAATAAGCATAAATTAAAAAGCCTACCTTGTTACTTGGCGGTACAGGTAGGCTTTTAGCACACTTGGAGGTCAACCACTTTGTGGGCGGTTGTTCCTTACCTTATATCTAATATAGCATATCTGGCAGCAGGACGCAAGAAGATTTATATCCTCATCCTGAATTATTCACGGAATAACAGCATTAACTGCTGAAACCCGCATAGTTACT
>CAJUQZ010000020.1:0-22863 GCA_910588755.1 uncultured Lachnospiraceae bacterium
ATATCAACCCTCTCAAGCAGCTTTCCCGCTGAAAGGTAAATACCTGCCTCATCCGCTTGTATTGCCATCTGCTCTAATGCCTCATATCCGCCTATGTATGCACCCTCCTGCACGTCAATTAATCCAAACTGCGACTTTCCCGTATCATTTGCTGCAAACGCAAAATATTTCCCACAGAAACCTCCAGAAAAACTTTTGTACTCCGAATCCTCATAGATGATCAAATCATCGTCAGGATTTTCACAATCATAAATGAAAAATCCCCCATTGCTAAAGCTGACTGCAAGCATACTTCCGTCCGCATTTAAGGTAAAAATATCGTTTTTCGCATCTGCAAACTGATCATTTGCTGGCACTGTGAGATGTCTTCCCTCAAAGGAGCGCTCCGCAATCTTTTCCCCGTCTGCACTCTGATATAGCACCGCATAATCGTCATCCCTGTTAACTGCCGCAACAACAGATCTGTCTGCCGAAACCGCAAGCGTTGTCGCAGTCTCTCCCGTCCAAAGCTTCTCCCCTGTCTCAATGTTACAGCAGGTTAGTCCATCCACTCCCGCATAAACGATACATTTGTCATCTATAAACACGCAGTCTGACAACGCTGATTGCAGTACTGGTAATGAAATCAGCTTATCAAGACTTTCCATATCATATATTGCGGTTTCATATGCATAGACAACTGCAAGGCGTGTCCCATCCGGCGATACCGCAAGATCAAATGGTGCCCCTGGAAGCACTAGCGTATTAAACGCCTTAAAATCCTCCGACAAATCATATATCCCAAGCGCCTCTGTCAACGCCGCCTGCGCCTCCGCTGTCACAGGCGCCTGAAAAATATTGTCTGACGCCGGAATCGCCCGCAAAGCATAGGAGATCGCCGACGAAATATCGCCCTCTGCCAGTGCGTTTGCAGAATACTCAGAGAGTGTAAGCGCCTCCTGGCGCTGCTGTAGCTGCCTCTGCCCTACAAAAGTAAGCGCTGCACCTGCAAGAAACATGGCACCCAGGCCGAATGCGGATATCACCATATGTCTTTGGTGCCGCACAGCCCTGTTATCTTTTTTATGCAGATGCAGGAATGCAAAAAGCATCTCCTGAGCAGTCTGATACCGCTCGTCCGGCTGCGGATTCATCGCCTTTTGCAGGATGAAAGAAACCGCTTCACTGCATACCTTGTGATCGAGCGGTTTCACTTCCCTCGCGTCCTGCGCCGGACGAATACCTGACAGCAGATGATAGAGTGTAGCACCCAGACTGTATATATCGGAACGCACATCAAGCAAAATTCCTTTTGAGGAGCTTGATGTGCGCTGCACAGCGGATGACAAAATCCCAGACTCTTCATCAACCGTCTCTCCATCGTCAACTGCCGTCTCTCCATCGTCTGGTTTCTTTCTGCCTTGTAATCCTTCCTTTCGTACAGTTGTCCTTAATGTAGTTCCTGATTTTACTGCCGCTGCCCTGCTGCTTCTGATATAATCTGCACCATAGTGCTCCGGCGAAGCATAGCCTCTGCTAAAGCCAACCTTTACAGCACCTTCCTCACCCAGTGCAAGCGCGATGTTAAAATCAATCAGGCAGACATCCCCATTTGGACGCAGCATGATATTGGTGGGCTTGATATCACCATGCAGAATGCCATATGGCGGCCTATTATGCAGATAGTCTAGCGCTTCCAAAAGCTGGCATGCCCACCTGACCACATCCGGCTGTGAAGGACGTTCTCCCCGACCGATCATTTTGTCTAAGCTCTCGCCCTCGATGTAATCCATAACTGTATAGACCGTTTCGTCCTCCTGCACAAAGTCATAAACCTGTGGTATATAGGTGTGGCTTAGACCCTTTAACAGGTCTACCTCCCTGCGCAGCTTCTCCGCACCCACGCTAAGCTTGCGCTTATCCGCCTTTAATACTACCTGTTTTTTTAACCGGGTATGCTCTCCCAAATATACAACGCCGCCCCCGCCGGCTCCGATCTTATCTTTTAATTCATAGATTCCTGCAATTATCTGCGGCATACTTTACCTTCACTTCCTGTCAAAACATCTGACTATACTCTCGGTTTTCCATACTCCTGTTCTAACCGGTGTCTCAGTCGTTTTCCTGTAAATCGAAATACAACCGCACACAGCACAGCCAATACACCCGATACCGCCATCACTGCAATTCCACTATAAAAAATAAGTTCACTTGATAATAACTTGTCCATCGCAATTTTCTCCTCCTCCCCAGTGCGTGTTTGAAAAATCATTCCTGTTATTTATTTGCCATTTCACAGAGCAGCCTTCCTGGTTTTATGAAATACACAGCATACAAATATCCTCTTGATCATTCTAATATGTATGTGATACTATCTTAACAAGAGCATATTACACACACCGGAGGAATTTGAAATGTCTGACTTCACATTTTTTATGACACTCTTTATCACCAGCGCCGTCTTTGGCATTACAATGGGCGCATATTTCTGCACAATGGAATACCGTATCCGCGAAAACCTTCCGCTTGTAACCTCTGACTGCATCTGTCCCTCCTGTGGGCACAGGCTTGCACTTTACCAGCAGATTCCCATATTCGGGTTTTTCCTGCTGAGAGGAAAATGCCGGTACTGCAGCACCCCCATTCCAATTCGTTACCCTTTGACGGAATCTGTGTTTTTGATATACTACACACTGACCTACTGCATATTCCACCGCTCTATGCCTGTCTTTATCACCTTGTGGTATTTCATGATTATCCTTTCTCTGATGAGGGTCAAACACAATAAGCACTATCACCAGTTATTCAGAAGCCTGTTGATTGTCACTACATATCACGCGGTAATCGGACTGTTGTATGCTATCATATATCTGGCCGTTTACGGATCACTCTTTCTAAAACGATAGCCCTTGTATACAAAAACAAGAATACAGGATACATTATCCCTCTCTCCGCGCTCCTGCACAGTTCTTATTATTTTTTGATTCAAAAGCGCAATATCCTTATTTGATCGCAGCCTGGTGCGTGCCCGGTCAATATCTTCAAAGCACAGCATCTGAAATAATCCATCCGAACCCAAAATAAATAATTCCTCTGCCCCCGTAATCCCCTTTCCTTTATTGAGCCAGAGGTCACGGGATTTGCCGATATAATTGGCCAGATACGACTTTAGTTGTCCCTTTTTGTTTCTCTGCACAACCTCATCTGTTGTAAGCTGATACATGCTGTCTTTCACGGCACAAATCCGGCTGTCTCCCACGTGAAAAAGGAAGTATTCCCTGCCCACAAAGAGCATCAATGACATCGTGCAACCAATGGAAATATTATTGCTGTCCTGATATTCACATACAATCTCATTTAGCTCATGGATGGTACACTCCAAATCATCTAGAATTTCTTCCCTGGAAACATTGTCACAGCGTTTTTCCATAGTATCATACCAGTTTTTAACCCCATCTATTACGATTGCTGATGCAAGCTCGCTCATCTCAAAGCTTCCAATACCATCGCATACACAGGCAACCGCAAACTCCTGTTTGCCCTTTCTTCTCACAAGGCACACAGCCCTGTCCTGGTTCTTCTTCCTGAAATTTCCCTTATCGCTGACACAGCTTGACAATAGTTTATACATAAGCCCCTCTAACAAACCCGATATGTAATTCCATATTTTTTTGTGAAGGTAATACGATCGCCCCTGTGAATCGGATACCTGCGGTTTGGCAAAAGCTCCTCGTCATTTAAATATGTATGGTTTTTTGACTCAAGGTCGATCACAAAAAAATCCTCCCCTGCTTTCTCAAACCGTGCATGTCTGCGTCCGATAAATGTAAGCGACATGTCAAAATTAAAATCTGCGCTCATTTTTCCTGTCTTGTCATACCGCCCCACCACGGCATATACCCTGCTCATATCTAATTCTATCAGCTGCGGTACATTGTCAACCGCACTGCTCTCAAGCCGCATACGCAACTTATCTGTGCTGTCATACACTTCCTCGTCCTCTGCAATCTCTGTATTAAAGCTCTCCTGTAATGCCTCCTGTGCATAATAATTATTGGAAACTGGCTGCGGCGGCTGGCTGGCCATTGTGGATTCCGCAAAAAGCTCTTTGTCACTAACAGCCTCCTTCTTAGTCTTCTTATCGCCTTCTAACAGCTTTCCAAAAAAACCTTTTGACTTCTTGTTCTTATCTGCCTTGTTCTCTTTTTTGCTTTCCTTTTTACTTTTTTTGCCGCTGTCATCACCAAACAGCTCTGCGCCAATTGCCCCTGCAAGATTATTCTGACCATATCTTTCCGGCTGTACTTCCTTTTCCTGTTTTTTCTTTTCCTGTATATTTTTTTCCTGTATATTTTTTTCCTGTACTGAAGATTCCGATTTCTGCGGCTGCTTCGTCACTGCTGGCTGCGCCCCGGACACAGGCATTGTATTTCCCGGCGGTGTCTTTGCTATAGGCGCTGCATTTGCCGGCTGTACCCTGGCGGCGGACGCTGTATTTGCCGGCTGTGCTCTAAGCAGATTTGTCAGTGCATGCAAGGATGCTTCTTTCCCCATTATGCACCGCATGACGCTTGTAATATATGCGGGATCATCCTCAAGATCGACTTCCATCACAAGCTCACCTAGAAATTTCAGCGCCGTCTCCTCCGTATTTGTTTTATTGTCACGAAGCGGCATATAGATGTATTTCACTTTATAGTCATTTTGGTCCACTATGATATAATCCCTGTCAAGGTAAATGCTGCGATAATCCAAAAACCAATCCGCGCAATCCATGAAAGGGGCAAGCATATGCTCTAGCAGCTGGTTCAACTCCATTTTTCTCATTTTAAGCGGCATGTAAGAGAGCCTGATCCCACCCATAATCTCATATCTAAGCTGCAGTTGATTGTCAAAATTAAAAAATCCTATTGGCAGCAAAAAGGGCGGACAATCATTTCGGACTACCTTAATTGCTGTCTCATCCAAGTTTTGCGGATTACTCACTGTAAATGCTGCATAATTTTTATTTGCCACAACAATTTCATTAAACATATGTTCGCTCCTTGTCTTTAAAAATACGAATAATACTGCAATGTCAAAATCTGACACAGCCCCATTTTCTTCACAATCGCACTGCCATCATAGAATGGCATTGCCTGCTCATATTCAGGTTCTATTACAAAGACGTTGTTCTTGCTGATATATCCCCATTTTCCTGCGTATTCTACCGCGGCAGTATCACAGGACATCGAACATGCATCCTGATATGTATAGGGAATTACTGTCTCCTCCACGCCGTTTGTAAAGCCCCACTTACCGCTCTTGTCTGCGACTGCTACCCAGCTTCCTTCCATTCCCTTCGCATCCGCATAGCGAAATTCGTTTAATGCCTCACCCTTCTCATTGATGATAAAATACCCTGCCTGGTCCTTAACCACCGCGTAACCTGACGCAAACGCCTCCCCATGACTGTTCAATACAACATCATCAAAAATAAAATCCGTAACCTGCCCAGCGCTGGCATCAACAATCCCCCATTTTCCCTGCTGTTTTACAAAACACAGATTATTGCTGCTTATCACTGCATCGTCATATACCGGGCCTGTGATCTCACCAAAAGTATTAGAATACATCCCATACTTCCCATCCTTTTTCGCAATAATGCGCGTACCCGCATACCCAGTCACCTCATCAAGCCCAATCTTATCGATCGCATACCAGTCCCCAATACCATCGATTAGTGTATATACTCCATTTAACTGTACCACCGCATACTTCCCCGAGAAAGCAAACGCCTTCTCGTAAGCTGCTCCTAACACCTGTCTCGCCCTCAAATCTGCATATCCCCATTTCTCCTCGCCAAAATACGGGACATATCCATTCGATTGCGGCTGTTTCATCTCCTCAATATTTGATTCTGCAGTCTTTATCTCATACCGCAGCTGTTCATATAAAGTCTCTAGCTCCTCTGCCCCAGCACACGCACTGATACCTGATTTTAGTACTCCTATCGCGCTTTTCGTGTCCTGTGAATCGATATAAAACCGGGCAAGCTCCATATATTCATCCGCCCCTGCCTTCTTCCCATCAATCCTGTCCTCTATCAGGCCATAATATTCATCAAGCTTTCCCGCTTCCTTGTATGTGGCAAGTATCTTTTCCTCGATCGCCGCATTGTTTTCTGTCTGGTAACTGTCTGCTGCTTCCTGATATTTTGGTATTGCGCGCATATAGAGTTTGTCATCGAGGAATGCCTGCGCTTGATTTAAAATCATGTTTTGATTCTTGCGCGGATTGCCTGTCACCACAACAACCAACGCAAAAAGCCATCCTGTAATGAGCAGCAAAATTGTCAAAAATACCAGTAACCGCTTTTTTCTCTTTACCATTACTTTTTCTCCATCCTTCCTCCAAACCTTTAAGCCAATCCCATAAAACATCTGACAATGACACCCATGTACAGAAACGGGACAAATGGTATATGTGTCTTTCGTGTCACTTTTTTTGCGGCAAGCATAAACAGGGAAAATACCGCACTGAATATGCAGCCATAAAGCACTGCCCCAACTACATATTCCCCTGTCATATAAATCCCCATAATGACAGCAAGCTTGACATCCCCTGCTCCCATGCTTCCCCTGCTGATAACATAGCAAAAACCGAAGCTTAGCATACAGAATATCAGTCCCAGCACCACCCCAAGCATGTGGGCCAGCATGGCATTCATATCATAGACGCCATATATTCCGATACAGATAATCCAGAGCATCAGCCAGAGCAGTAGGATTTTGTTTGGCACGATGCGCTCCCAATAATCAATCATGCAAAAAACCGACATTCCGTACACCATCAAGACAAGCATCAGATCCATAAACGCCACATGTCCCTGCCCGTATATACAAACCCCTATACGGCATATTGCCGCCTCCGACAGGGCCAGCATCATAAATTCCGGCACGGAGCATAAAGGCTTCCTGTAACCGCCAAACCAAATCACAGCTGCATACACAATAGGAAGAAAAATCATCGCTGCTGCCGTAATCATCACTAACATAACCGAAGTATTCATTTTGCGTAAGTTCCCCCATCCCCGTCAAGCCATGCCGGAACGACCGCCCTCTGCACAATATGGATGGAAGGATCCTCAAACAAAAGACGGAAGAAATAGACATCCAAATCGTACTTCACGACAATGTCTATCATTTTGAGTTCAGTGTCCGTAAAAATGGTACTATCGCTAAAATCCATTCCATCTATGCCATCCCGCACGCCATATGCTTCTAGGTATTCATTTGCACTCTGACCCCCGCTGCCTAAAAAAGATGTATCTAAATAGTTTAGGACAAGTGGCTTTGCAATGAGTTCTGCCAATGCGCCTTTTCCTATATCCTCTGCTTTTCCCATACAGTAGTAAACAAGATTCCTGACAAATGTCTGTGGACTGCTCGCAAGCTCCCTTCCGCTGTCTATTGCGCCTGTAAAGTCTTCTTTGGTGACACTGCCGTCTTCAAGCTTTGCGCGTGCGGTCTCGATATCCTCCAAAAATGCTGTAATCTCTGTTGTACCTGACGCGATGTCCTCGTTAAGCTTTCCGTCTGCATCCCGGATTGTCAGCGCCTGATAAAAATACGTATAGGCGGAAAGCTCATTTGCCGTCTCATAGAGCGCCACCTGGATCTTGCTGTGAACCACAAAAATATTGATAAAAGATATAATCCCTAATATTACTAATATAAACGGTACAAGGCAGAGCACCGCCTCCACAGTCAACATACCGTCTTCATTGTCTCTTTTGCAGTGTGTACTACTCATATCTAGTATCCTCTAATCATCGTATAACCAATATATCCGTCATCATACGCCTGTATCTGTGTCTGTGTGTCATTTCCGCCAAGAAACATGTCCAACATATAGTCCGGCACCACTACCATATCCAGCTTTGCCTTGCAGGTTACTTTTACAGCCGTATAAGCATCCGACATTTTAAAGTCGAGCGGTGCGCTTAATGTATCCTCTTTGTTCTGGCTCTGGTTGACATTGAGCGTAATCAAATCCGAGGTCCGTCTGGTAACTGTATCCGAGCTTACGCACACGAAAAGCAGTACACGCAGATAATCCTCATATGACATCTTTATCTCAATCCGCTTTGCAGCCGGTTTTTCCGTGGAGGGCTTCTCTAGGGATAATTCTCCTGTGGAAGGCTTGTCTAAAGAAACCTTTCCTGTAGAAGGGCTTTCTGTCTCCCCTCCTGATATGGGGCCTAATAAATCCGTCAGCATATTCCGGCACGTCAGGTCTTCAAGCCGCGACTTGAACAACAGTACGTCTTCCCTGTTTTTTAACATTTTCCAGTCCTCTACGGTCTCTAATGCCGCCACGGCCGTGCGCAGCGCGGCGCTGACTGCCACCTTCACAAAGGGCGCCGCAAATGCGCCGATTCCTGTTGCAGTCACAGCCTCTGCCGCCGCTGTCGAAATTCTTGATATTGTTGTATTGATCTCCTTGATCGTGTATGTGGAGATAAAATTCATCGTCATCCGCACACCGCAAATCGTATTTCTTGCCGCTGCCAGATTTTTCTCGGACTCCCTGTGCCCCCCGTAAATATACTCCAGCTCAGCGCCATAAAGATAATTGATATTTTTGGACATAGGCGCTTTATTTAGATTTTTTTCTACGATCGTTTTCGTCTCCTTGCTGCCGTCTTCTAATTGCTTTACCTCTATTCCAGTTACCCTGCTCGAGAACATTCCAAAGTCATATTCTGTCATGAGGAATTTATCATAAACTGCCGCTGCCGCATCCCCTGCGTTGCTAAAGGAAAAGCCGCCTTCAAAATAATCCAGAAAGCTTGGCACCGTCCCCGCTGACTCACAGCCCTTTAATTCAGCCATCACATCATTTGGGATTGATCTTGCCTCTGTATCCTCATCTTCCTCGCTGATCCCGTTAACCGCGTCATCTGTCTTTCCGTTTGCCGCATCTTTTTTCTCATCCGCACTCTTTTTATTGCTGTCACTGGCACTGGTACTATACAATTTCTGCAGTTCTGTATACAGCGTTCCCTCCCCCTCTGGTATCTCCCACCATTTTATCTTATTGATGTCTGACTCGCTGCTTACCCAGTAGACATTTCCCTCTATGTCTCCACTGATAATATCCTCTGCAATCACATTCAGCGCCTTATAATTATCATACCCATTGTATACCAGGCCATGAAAATATGCCTTGTTATCTGTATTGTTCTGCTTATTATTCTGTTCATCCTCCTTGTCGCAGATTTCCTGAAACCTGCCGCTAAAGTTCTGAAGCGTGCGCATTTCCTTTATGTCCTGCTCGATTCCTTCCCGGACGTCCTCAGAGGCATTTGCCAGCTTTCCATCTAATACCTTGAGCTTTTCCTCCACTTCACTGATCCCTTTTTCAATCTCCTTTGCAGACTTCCGCAGGGCATCAATTGTCCCTGGAATTTTTTTGAACAAATCCTTGTCAAGCAGCTTCACCACCGCTTCTGACTTCGGATCAATTTTCTCTTTCATTTCTGTCCTGTAGGCACCCACGTCAACATACTGTTCTGCCAGATTTTTGGTATCTTCACTGACTGGTTTATTTTCCGCCTCCAGGCGCTCCTTCTCCGCCTTAGCTGCAACAATGCTGTCCTCATTCTCCAAAAAGTTCAGATAATCCGCATAACCGCTGCTGGAATAAATATCATCCAGCACACTGCCATACGCGCCAACTGCGGTCTTTAACTCCTTTAAGTACTGCTCGTACGCCTTTAAGTCAACCAGCAGCTTATAGTACGTCTCAATCTCCCCTAGCACCTTTTCACTGCCATCCCCAACATCCTTGACCGCTGATATTGCCTCATTGTCATTTTGCATGTTCTTGAATCCATCGATCATGTCAAAGACACCCGTCTCATCCAGAACCTGCTCGACAACGCGAAACTCCATATAATCAGCCACCTGTGTCATGAGTACATTCGAATTAGAAAACGAGGCGTCTTCTATATTTTCATATTCAAAGGAAACATCCGCATCACCAAAAAACATCGCTCCTGACAGTTCACTTCTGTTTCCATTGGGTTTAAAGGAGTATCCGATATACTCCGCATATTCTTCGATCGCCGCCAAGCCATCTTCATTTTGTGTCACCGCAAAAAGCCCATACAGCTCCTTTAAAACATTATCATACTCGCTTAGTATCACCTCGCCATACGAATCAGAAGCAAACGCTACCTGTACCGCAAAGAGCTTTAACCTTGCCATATCCACCATGATTCCCGTTATCACCACAACCGGAACCATAATCAGTACCACAAATACAGTGATGACACCATTCATATTTTTTCTAAGCTTATCAAAC
Organism: uncultured Lachnospiraceae bacterium; assembly: GCA_910588755.1. Lineage (GTDB taxonomy): Bacteria > Bacillota > Clostridia > Lachnospirales > Lachnospiraceae > COE1. The sequence continues at coordinate 10,330 of CAJUQZ010000020.1, forward strand.
ATTTGTATACAAATCCTCACTTTATCGAAAGTTTGTTCTAAACCCGGCATTCTGCAAATCACTCTCACATTAATTAAATAGACAATCACGCATTTTGTTGTAAACCTCTCCAACCTTTGATGCGATCTTCCCGGCTATCTCACCGACTTTTGTATCCTCCAGAATGTCTATGGCATAATCCGTATTCCGTATCAGCTCGTCATGATCAACCGCCGCCACCCGCATTGCCGCTTGGAGCTTCACGTCACTGCCGATTCCGATTATTGAAAGGTCAATTGGAAACTGGAGCGTCTGTTGTGCAGTCACACGTATTTCTTTGAATAAAATGTAATTGGAATAATTGATGGTTAAATCAATATTTTCTTTATATATCAGATTTTTTTCTATAATAGATTTGAAATATTTCTCAAATTCCGCATTGCTTAATTTTTTATCCGAGACTCCGAATTTCTTATATGGGTTTAACGGCTGATCCGCCAGATAGCTGTTTCCCTGTGCAATGGCGCTATTCTCCCCGGTTGTATATGTAATCTCTGCATTCTGTACTATGTAATTATCTGTCAGCGTGTTCTTAAAATATACAACCGAGGTCTCAAGCGCTGATTGAAGCAATGCTTTCTGACAGATAAAGATGGAGGCATACAGAAGAAATATGACGCAGAAAATCGCTATTGGTAATATAATCGTGGCTTCTACTACTACATCACCCTGTTCCTTTTTGTCATTGTATCCCATCGTAAAACCTCCAAATTTATCTTTTGAAAATTACCAGACAAACCAGCGCAAGCTGCCAAACCTGTTACATCAGCCGCCTCCGCCCAAGTTCCCTGGTTCTGGTAATGTAGTTGCTTTGCCACTGATCTTGCCCCATAATGTTTTCATCAAATCCTGCAGGGAAGACCAAAATGCGGCAATCAGTAACACAACAATCAGAACCAGTATGATTGTCGCAACCACATTGGAAACGCCGTGTTCCTCAGCAAAGAAATCCTTTATATTTTCCTTGCATTTCCACATGCGGACCTGCGCACGGATTACCATGCTATCTAATATGTCCATGCTCTGCACTCTCCTTTGCATTTATTTATATTAAACCTATATGCCCAAATTGAAGCCTGACATAACAGGAATAATAATCACCACAAGCACCCCCACAAACATGATCATTGTCGGGACAAAAAGCTTTGTCTGTACCTTGTCCGCCATCCGTCTTGACGAATGCTTCTTTTCAAGCCAGCACTCATCATTGAGATTTTTCAGGTCGTCCGACAAATTGGCATTTCCCGAGCTAAAGCTTTTCGAGATGATTGTCACCAGCTTGTCGATATATTTATTGCTGCATCTGCCCTGCAGACGGGTGAGCGCCCCTTCTAGCGACACGGACTGGCTGCTCTCCTTCACCACTGTGGCAAACTCCTGGTATATCAGTCCCTCCCCGCTCACAGAGACCTGTTCCATCGCCCTGCTGATATTCATTCCCGACAGCAGCAGCAATACCAGCTTTGATATCACATTTGGAAGCTCCCTGTCTATTTCCTCTTTTCTGACTGCCGCTTTATTCTTTAATGCATCAAGCGGCAAATAACCTGCAACTGCCATTGCCGCCAACACGACAGCCCCTGCAACAAGCGAGATCCCCGTTTCCTTTCCTGTGAGCTTCATCAGCAGAAACACAAAGCTTCCAAGCATGGCTCCCACATATAGATAGGAAACGACTGACGAAAAGATGTAATAGGAATAAATCATGGAATTTTTCTTTCCATTTGTCTCCTGTCCGCGCTCAAGCTCTATATATCCGGACTGTTCGCAGCTCATCATCAGTTCCCTGAGCATACTGCTTTCCGCGTCAAGTCCAATCAGGGCACAGAATCTGTATCCGACCAATGGCAGCAAATCTATCATTCCGATTTCTTTTCCCGACAGATATGCTTCTTCCTTTTTGGCATACGCCTCGATCTGTTTCTTGTCCGCCTTTTTCTTTTTCTCTATTTTTTTCTCACTGTAAATATGATATTTTTCATTTTTATGTATGTAATCCCTGCACTTCTCGAGCAGGTCGATTTTCGAAAGTCTGTTCTGCCATGCCTTTGATATCACGATCTCCACTATCAAATCCTGTTTACTTCCTGCCAGGCAGCCCAGAAAAAATACCGCCAGCACTGTCAGGAGCACCGCAGCTATTATGACTATCATATAATCCCCCCTATACCTATCTACACCTCTATATCTACAGCCTTCGTCGCAAGCACATAGGATATTCCAAGCGCCGCAACGCCAACCGTAGCCGCCGCGCGTCCGGGCATTGTCGTAAACAGGGAATCCAGAAACCCACTTCCCATCGCGGACATCGCAAGAACAATGATAACCGGCATCACAAGCATGGTATACGCCTCTGATTTCGCTGATGAAATCACGGTCTCAACCTCCTGCGTAATCTCTAACTTGTCCCTGATAATATCGTGCGTCTGACGGATAATGTAGCTAAAATCGCTGCTCTTTCCATCAATTGTCTCATAGATGGTCGCAAAGCTCTTGATATCATCCACTTCGCTTCTTTCTCCAAGCTCCCGAAAGCCATCCTTCATCGGAATGCCCGCCCGTTCATAATCGCTGATAATCAACGCAATCTCTTTCACAATATCTGTCTTATCATTGAACATCATCTTCAGCTCATGCAGGGAATCCTTGATTGCGTTTTCCATTGACCGCCCGCTTCCCCCGCTGACGGAAATCGTGATAATTTCAAGGAAGTCCTTAAACTGCACGCGCAGTCTGTTCTGTCGCTTCTTCACGACGGACTTCGCATAAAATTTTTCCTGGAAGATGGCAATGATGGCCCCGCCTGCCACAGAGACCAAAATATTATGATAATAAATAAACAAAATGACGCTGATTATTGCTGTAAACACAAGATATGCCGCCAGATGCTGCATCCTTGTCATATTACATTCATAATATTTAATTCTTATCTTTTCCATTTGCTTCCCCGCCCTTCTTCTTATCCTCCAAAAAGTCATAGATGCCCGCAAGCACAAACTTATCCTGATTCATAATAGGGTTTTTCGTTCTTTTCAGCGCCCCTGAAACCTTTTTGAGCGTGGTATGCTCATCCTCCTCAAACTTATAGATTGGGTTTAAGATTACCTTCCCGTCCCTATACTCTACAACCTCGCAGACCTCCATCACTTTCCTCGTAAAATCCCTCAGCCTAGACAGATGGACAATATAGTCCACCGCGGAGGCAATCTGCATTCGTATCGCTTCAAGCGGCAAATCAGCGCTTCCAGTCAAAACCATCGTCTCTAGCCTGCTAATCATACCTTCCGGTGAGTTTGCATGGCCCGTCGAGAGGCTTCCGTCATGCCCGGTATTCATTGCCTGGAGCATATCAAGTGCCTCCTCCCCACGCACCTCTCCCACGACAATACGGTCAGGACGCATTCGCAGCGACGCCTTGATCAGATCTCGTATGGTAATCTCATTTGCCTCCTTGGAGTTTGCCTTTTTTGTCTCCATTCTGACAAGGTTTGGTATGTTCTTAATCTGAAGCTCCGCGGAATCCTCAATTGTGATCACGCGCTCCCACGGCTGTATGTAGTTTGACAGGGCATTCAAGAAAGTCGTCTTCCCACTGCCTGTTCCGCCGCACACAAACACATTATGCCTTGACCGCACCACTTTTTCTAGAAATTCCGCAACCTCGGGTGTGATGGAGCCATATTGCAAGAGCTTCTCAATGGTCATAGGATTCTTGGAAAATCTTCTGATAGTAACTGTCGCGCCGCTTAAAGCCACCGGCGGAAAGACGACATGCACACGGGAACCATCCTCCAACCTGGCATCCACAATCGGGTTGCTGGCATCTACAGTACGATCCATTGCACTTACAAATTTCTGGACAATTCTGATCAGCTCATCATTGTCCTGAAAATGCTCATCCATACGCATCAGTTCACCGGATTTCTCGATAAAAATTGTGTCATAGCCGTTTATCATCACCTCGGTAATATCAGGATCCGTAATAATTTTCCCTAAGATCCCAAGCCCCTCCACCGACTCATTGATCGTATATTTCAGTACGCCTCTTTCCTTAAAGCTTAATCCCTGATAATACCGGTATACCTCAATATCATTTGTCCTCGCCCATTGTTCACGCTCACTAAGCTTGTCCTGAATGAGCTGTTCAAACTCTTCCGGGCTGTACTCCCTGATTCTGCTTGCCTCCTGAACAGCCTGTTTTAAGACTGCTACCTCCTGCATAAATAAATTTTTTCCCATGTCCAACAACTGTACCTTTCCCGGAATTGTTTATCACAATTTTTTATTACATTTTTTTATTACAATTATAATAAAGAACCGATCTGTATACTGTTCTCCTGTTCGATATCGTTTAACAGGTCATTTTGTAAAATATTTCCATAATTATGTACTATGCCGATTGTCTGTAGCTGCATTAACTCATAGCCTTTTCTATTCTGCTCCGCAAAATTTTTAATCACACACATGCGCTCTTTTTGTTCATTTACCCATATCTGTTCGTCAAACAATTTCATCTTGACATCTGCATTTTCATTGTTTCTCTGAACCAGAACAATTTTATCCGCCGTCTCAAGCACTGTTTTCGTTAATTCATCAATGCAGCTGCCGGTATCAATAATCATATAATCACACACATCACACTGCCGGATCTGGGTTATAACACTTTTTATTTCCTTGCTGCTCACTGCGTCATAATCTACCAGTCTGCCAAAACCCTCCACATAAAAAATTCCTGCCTCGTTTTCTTTCAATATTCCTTTCAATGTCAGGTGAAAACTGGTGTTTCCATTCAAGGCTTCTACCAACCGGGTAATTCCCTCCTCCTTCACCTGAAAGTGCAAAGCTGAACTGTTAAACTGTTCTGTTGATAGAAATAAGACTCTTTTATTCATTCCGCAAAGCTTTCTGGCAATTGCCAGCGCGATTGTCGTCTTTCCGCTTCCACCAATTGGAGAATAAACGGCTATTGCTGTCGCCGTCCCCTTCTGGAAGAAATCCATCCCACTATCATCTGCAAACGCTGCATAACATTTAAATATTTCTTTATAAATACTGCTTATCCTCTGAAATTTTTGAATTACAGCCATTGTAGGATAATTCTTCCGGTTTTTCGTCTCTTCATCGCATAGGCATATGGGCATAATCCCGTCTGGGAAGCTGATTGGCTTCTCCGATACATCCGGATGAAATAGCACAATCTGAAAGGTATTCTGCTCTAGCGCCTGCTCTAGTGCTTCCTTTCTGGAAAAAACAGCTACGAAAAGCTCGTCGTACTGCTGCAAAACACCTGATAAACGTTCCAAATAGTCAATATCACTGTCTAATATAGCTATCTTTATTAACATTTTAACGAATCCTCCACAACCCAAATGGACTTCATATTCTATTACGACCATTTTTTAACACATTGATTGATGCATAAAATCTTTTCTACGACATCATTATAACGATTAAATTAGTCTAATATCAACAAAAATTAATAATTATATTAGTAATATGACAAATTTAATTATTATATGCTATACTAAAAGGAGTAATGTACATGGACGAAGATTTTATACGGCAACGAATATCGGAACTGCGTATACAGAAGAACGTGTCAGAATATAAAATGAGCTTAGACTTAGGACACAGCAAAAGCTACATCCAGAGCATCTCCTCTGGAAGAGCGCTTCCTTCTATGTCAGAATTTCTCTATATATGTGATTACTTTGAAATCACACCTAAGGATTTTTTTGATGTGAATGCTGATGAGACACTCAGGATGCATAGATTATATACTTCCGCCAGAGATCTGTCTGGTGAGGATTTGGATGCCTTAATCTTCCTTGCAACATTTTTAACGAAGAAAAACAAAAAATCACAAATGACAAAATAATAGTTGTGAATTATTCAATAATTATGTAAAATAAAGATAAAAAGACACAGAGAGGTGCGAGGTTTATGTTTATACAACTATTTAGCAACTATTTGGTAGGTCAGTCTGTAATCACGATCGAGCAGCGTGATTCCTTTCAGGAAGAGCTCCTGAAAACCCGCGTCAAGTTAGGAACCATCGCTGTCGCTGAGGGTATGCTGACCGAGGAGCAGACCGAGGAAATCAACCATCAGCAGACGCTGCAGGATCGCCGTTTTGGTGATATTGCCATCGAACTGCAGTACCTTACACAAGCGCAGGTAACTGACCTTCTTGGCCGCCAGGGCGATGTGGCTATGAAGTTCTTCCAGCTCTTAGGTGACAATGTCGGGCTGTCTATGGAGACTGTGACAGAGCACCTCAATGGATTTCAGAAGGCAAACGGCTTCACGGACGAGGAACTCGAGGCTGTCAAAAAAGACGATTTCGAATCCATCATCCCGCTTTTTGCCACGGTGCGGGATACGACCATCACAGACCTTGCTGGTCTTGTCATGCGCAACCTTACCAGGTTTGTCACCAACAATTTCTATTTTGGCAGAATGAAGAAGGCCACCGAATATTCCTACAGCATGCTCGCCGGCCAGAAGTCCGTTGGCGATTCCAACATTTTCCTCGGCTTTAGCGCCACCAGCGAGCTAGACGGAATCATCAGGCTTGCCAAGGATTATGCAAAGACGGTTACAATCTCAAGCAGTGACGAGGTTTATGATGCTGTCTGCGAATTTGCCAACCTCAACAACGGTCTTTTTGACTCGGTTCTAAGCGATGACGACATTTTCATCGAAATGGTTCCGCCAGAAGTGTACCTGAACCAGCAAATATCCGGAAATGCCTACTATATGCCAGTCTATATCGATGACACGGAGTTTGACCTAGTTATTTCCACAGATGCCGACTTCGTTCCAGGTGAGAGACCACATTCTCTGAACCTGAAAAAGACAGACCTGCAAATCGACCCCTCAAAGTCCCTGCCCACTGTTCTTGTCGTTGATGACTCAGCACTGATCAGAAAGGTTCTAATCAGGATGCTAGACGAAAACGGTTATCAAGTCGTAGGTGAGGCCACTAATGGCGCAGAGGGCGTGGAACTGTACAAGGAACTCAATCCTGATATCGTGACGCTTGATATCACAATGCCCGTTATGGACGGTGTGACTGCCCTGAAGCAAATCAAGGAGTATGACCCCGAGGCTATGGTCGCTATGATCTCTGCCGCCGGCCAGAAAGACAAGCTTATGGACGCACTCAAGGAGGGCGCTGAGCTGTTCTTCACCAAGCCGTTTAACGAACAGGAAGTGATATCCAGCCTGAAAAACGGATGAAAAATATGCTAATTCAATAAAACGGCATACAAAAATACCACCGCCAATTTAGCGGTGGTAGTATATTTAGAGCGTATACTTCGACTCAAGTTCCGCGGCCACATCACCAAGCAGCTTCTGCCATGCATCCTCATGTTTCACGTAATAAACCGGACAGAGCTTTCCGCCGCAATCATAATGGCGCAAAATATCCTTTGGCTCCAGATCGTACTTATCCAACAGCCATGCAAGCATCTCTACAAGCGAATCGTAAGTCTCCTGTGTAAAGGAACCATCCTGTGCCAGATAACAGCATTCTATTGAAATGGAATCCCCATTCCGCTCCACCACAGCATACGCCTCCTCGTCTAGAGGTATGCACTGTATGACTTCTCCCTCGTACCCAATGATAAAATGCGCGCTTGCTGCCCGTTCATGTGTCTGCCCCAAATTTTCAAAGTAACTTCTGTTCTGTGCCGCTGATGTTTTGGGATTGGCCGTATAGTGCACAAATATATTCTTCACACAGGCAAGCGTCGTCCCGGGGCGGTTATATTCGCTAATAGTGAGAAAATCCTCCCGGATATTCGGTTTTTTTCCTGTATCCTCCACTGTCATAGGTTCCTCTGGAAGGGGTTGTTCTATCGGCTTGTCTGCCTTAACTACAGAACTCTTGTTCTTGTCTTTATAAAAAGCGCTTCCCATAAAAAACACTGCCATACACATTAGCGCAATCCACAGCAGCGCCAGAACCTGATGTACACGGGCACGCCGGCCTGACTGCTTACTTTTTGACATCTGTGCCTTAGCACCTGCTCCTGCATAACCGGACCGGACTGGCTTTACTGACTGAGATCTTGCATGCGTTGGGCGGGCTCTATAAACTGGCTGTGCGTATTCTGATCTGACCGCCTTACGCCCTGCCGGCCTGACTGCTCCCGCACCTATGGGCCTTGCATATTCTGACCTGATTGCGCCCCCTGTCCTGGGCTTTGCCGGTCTGGCTGGCCCTGCATTTCGTGTTCCATTTCCCCTTTTGTGCATATCAGATCTGGTCTGTGTACGCGCACTTCTTGCTTTTGCCCGCCTAGTTGATGTGTTCCTAGACGAGCTCACAACCTGCCACAGCTCCAGCTCCTGACTCTGCTGTGCCTGATCCCCCATAAATATGTACCTCTCCTATCACAATAACCTCTTATCTGCCGTGCAAAGCTGTCCTCATTTAAAAATGCTTCTTCTATATATTAGACACTTCCAGATACGAAAATGTTGCATTTTCAATTATAAAAATTTTATGAACTCCACAACAATATCATATCACAGTTTGCTCTAATAATTCTCTAAAATCCTGCGGTTTTTCAAATAAAACCATGCGCCGGCCGCATCCGCCAGAAACCAGCCAATTGGCACGGATATCCAGATGCCCGTCACACCAATCCCAGGGACAGCAGACAAAGTATAGGCCAGCAGCACGCGCATTCCAAGTGATACCACAGTCAGGACAACCGAAATGCCGGGTTTATTGACTGCTCGGAAATAGCCATAAAACAAAAACAGCAGTCCGATTCCAAAGTAAAACAGCGCCTCAATGCGCAAATATCCGATGCCCACCACAACCGCATCCGCACTGCCTTCGTCGAGAAAAAGCGACATGAGTGGCCTGGCAAAACCAACCACAAGCGCAGATATCACTGTGCAGAACACAAATGCACTAAGCACCGCATCCCGCATTCCCCTGCGGATTCTGTCATATTTTCCAGCGCCGTAATTCTGTGCCACATACGTCGAAAACGCATTGCCAAAATCCTGCACCGGCGCGTAGGCAAACGAGTCAATCTTGACAGCCGCCGCAAATGCCGCCATCACCACAGCGCCAAAGCTGTTGACTAGTCCCTGCACCATCAAAATGCCAAAATTCATAACCGACTGCTGCAGACAGGTCAGCGACGATAAACCTAACAGCTCTTTTAAGATGTCCTGACTCCAGCGGCGGTTTTCCTTCCTGATATGTACCTCTGGATATTTTCGCACGCAATATATCAGTATGCCCGCTCCCGCAGCATACTGGGAAATCACTGTCGCCGCTGCTGCCCCGCCGACACCCCACATCAGTACACGGATAAAATATAAATCCAGAAAAATATTCAGCACGGCGGACACCCCCAGAAAACAAAGCGGTATCAGCGAATTGCCCAGCGCACGCATAAAGTTCGCCACAAAATTATATAGAAATGTCGCCACGATTCCTGCAAATATCCACAGAAGGTACTCTTTCATAAATGGTGCAACCTCGTCCGGTACACGAAGAAATGCAAGAATCCCATAAATTCCCGCGTAGACTAGCACATTGAGGGTGACAGTGACAACCCCTATCATCAGAAACGCCATATAAATTCCCTTTTCCAACCTGTCATAATCCCGCTTGCCATACTGTATGGAAAAAAAAGCGCTGCTACCCATGCACAACCCTAAGATAACCGAGGTCACAAACACCATTAATGTGTAGGAGGAGCCCACCGCCGCCAGCGCATCCTTCCCGAGAAATCGCCCGACAATCAGCGTGTCCACCACATTATATAGCTGTTGTAGCACATTGCCCACCATAATCGGAAAAGCAAACTTTAACAGCTTTTTCATGATATTTCCCTGTGTCAGATCACAGTCCACTTTACTTGATGCTCCCATAATCCCTCACGCTGACAGCCACTTTGGGCATTGCCGAAGTATCACTGGATATCACAATCCCGCCGTGGTATATCGCCTTCACCAGTGTGTGATAATCCTCTTCTGTAAACGCATCGCTCCACTGCGTACTCCGTATTGGCAGCTGCACATAATTCTCCTCCGGGCTCTCCGATACGATTCCAAGATTTTCTAGCTTTCCCGCATAATCGCTCCACCGTCCATCCTTGATCCCTGTCAGAGTGTTTCTGACTGTCTCGGTCAATCCCTTCATCGCCGAGGTAACGGTCATACCCTGTCCATATTTCCCGTCAATGATGGGCTGCTGGTCAGAATCGACGCCAATGATCTTTCCGCCGTACCTTGCCGCAGCCTCCGCCGCAGACGTATAGATTTCACCGCCGCAGGCAAAGACTACCTCCACCCCCTGCGTGCCATACCACGTATCCATGACATCTGTGATATCTTGGTCACCGTAGAACTGCCCACCGCATATATACTCCACCTCTATCTCGTCCACGATGCCAAGTTCCATCGCGGCCGCATCGATTCCCTGCACATAGCCATACCCGAATCGATGAACAACCGGCGCGGACACGCCACCGAGAAATCCTAGATGCCTGTAGCCGGATTTCACAGCCGCGTACCCCACCATATACCCCGGAATCTCCTCATGGTATGTACAGCAGTACACATTCTCCTCATGGTAATAATCTGCCACATTGTAATCTGCCGCGTTGCCAGTATACGCCTCACCTACAGCCTTTTCACACAGATCGTCTGCACTGACATCAATTGCGATAAATTTTACATCCGGATAGTTTTCCGGCTGTGAGACAACGACAGATGCAAACAGATACCCTGGCATGACGATGACATCCGCCCCATCGGCCACAGCCTGGGCCACACTCGCACTTCTCGCCCCGTCTGTATCACTATCGGGCTTATAATATGTAAACGGCACATCGTTGATTTCCGACCAGTTTCTGCAGGCTTCATATACCGACTGGTTATAGCCCTGATCTGTGATATCGCCAGAATCCGTAATCATCACGACATGCATCCCTGTCCCGGCAGCAGTACCCGCATCAGAATCCGTCCTGTCAGCTCCAACCAGGCCACACGCCGTCACTACCCCGGTTACAGCAGCCACAAGCCATACCAACACTCTCTTCTTCACTGATTTCGTCCTCCAAACCTTATCTGGTTTTGCGCAGAAAAAGCCAACGGCAGACTTGATACACCGCCCCTGGCTTTTTATCCCATTCCATTATTTTGAATGTTTCAACTGACTCTTTCTATAGATAATATCATCCCTTGCCGGCCCATTGCTCACGAGCGTGATCGGATAGCCAAGCTGTTCCTCGATAAACTCAACATACCTGCGGCAGTTTTCGGGAAGCTCCTCGTAATTCCTGATACCCCTAATGTCCGTCTTCCAGCCAGGCAATATCGTAAAGACCGGTTTTGCCTTCCCAAGTTTTGCCGTAACCGGAAACTGCGACGTGACCTCCCCGTCAATCTCGTACCCTGTACATACAGGAATCTCATCAAGATAGCCGAGCACATCAAGCACTGTAAAGCAGACATCTGTCGTACCCTGCAGGCGACAGCCGTACTTTGACGCCACACAGTCAAACCAGCCCATACGCCTTGGCCGTCCTGTCGTAGCACCGTACTCACCGCCATCTCCACCGCGGCGTCTAAGCTCGTCGGCCTCATCGCCAAATATCTCTGATACAAAGGCGCCTGCGCCAACCGCTGACGAATACGCCTTGCAAACCGTATAGATTTCCTTGATCTCATAAGGTGGTATTCCCGCACCGATTGCACCATAAGCCGCAAGTGTTGATGATGACGTAACCATTGGATAGATACCGTGGTCAGGATCCTTCAACGTGCCTAACTGTCCCTCCAAGAGGATATTTTTTCCAGCTCTTAACGCCTCGTCAAGATATGCCGAAACATCGCACACATAGGGTTCAATCATATCCCTATACCCGTGCAGTGTCTCAAGAAGCTCTGCGGGATCAATGGCCGGTTTGTGATACAGATGTTCGAGAATCACATTCTTCTGCTCTGCAACGCGCCCGATTTTCTCCTTTAGAAGATCCTCATCAAAAAGCTCACTCACCTGGAAACCAATCTTTGCATATTTATCTGAATAGAAAGGGGCGATGCCGGACTTGGTCGAGCCAAAGGACTTCCCACCTAGACGCTCCTCCTCATACTGGTCAAACAACACATGGTACGGCATCACAATCTGCGTTCTGTCAGACACCAAAATCTTTGGCATTGGCACATTTCTGTCCGTGATGGATTTAATCTCGTCCATCAGTACCGGAATGTTCAATGCCACGCCGTTGCCGATAATACTTGTCGTATGATTATAAAATACGCCTGAAGGCAGGGTATGGAGTGCAAACTTGCCGTAATTGTTCACAATCGTATGGCCCGCATTTGCGCCCCCTTGAAAACGGATCACAATATCTGCCTCGCGTGCGAGCATATCGGTAATCTTACCTTTTCCCTCGTCGCCCCAGTTCGCTCCTACTACTGCTTTTACCATTGACATACCTCCACTATATGCTT
>CAJUQZ010000020.1:22873-30442 GCA_910588755.1 uncultured Lachnospiraceae bacterium
ATTGTTCATACCTTATCAATAATACCATACCTGTCTGTATGTTACAAGTAGAAAATTTGTATGTCAACCCCATCAGACCTCCATCGCTATACGTTAATCTCCGCCTTGATGCCAAGCTCCGACTGATTGGCGTCAAGCACGGGCTTTACGACGTTATTTAAGAAGCTGTCAACCTGCACCGGCGCCCTGCCCACATACCTAGATGGCTCCATCGCCGCCTGGAGCTGTTCTAATGTCAGGTTGAACTCCGGGTCTGCTGCAATCAGCTCGAGCAGATTGTTGTCCTTTCCCTCCACCTTGACATTTTTTCCCGCCTCCATTGAGAGCGTCCTGATTTTCTCGTGAAGCTCTTGCCTGTTCCCGCCGTTTTTCACGGCATCCATCATGATATTCTCCGTCGCCATAAACGGCAACTCCGCCATCAAGTGCTTTGTGATTACCTTGTCATATACGACAAGCCCGTCAACCACGTTGAGACACAGGTCAAGAATCCCATCAACTGCAAGAAATCCTTCCGGAATCGAAAGCCTCTTATTCGCGGAGTCATCAAGCGTCCGCTCAAACCACTGTGTTGCTGACGTAATAGCCGGATTTAATGCATCGACCATCACATAACGCGCCAGCGATGCAATGCGCTCGGAGCGCATCGGATTGCGCTTATACGCCATCGCAGACGAACCGATCTGGTTCTTCTCAAAGGGCTCCTCCACCTCTTTTAAGTGCTGCAATAACCGGATATCGTTTGACATCTTGTGCGCGCTTGCCGCAATTCCTGCGAGGATATTTGCCACTCGGGTGTCCACCTTTCTGGAATAGGTCTGTCCTGACACCGCATAGCACTCCTGGAAGCCCATCTTTGCCGCAATCATGGGATCAATCTTGTCGATTGTCTCCTGGTCACCGTCAAACAATTCCAAAAAGCTTGCCTGCGTGCCGGTCGTTCCCTTAGAGCCTAATAATTTCAGGCTTCCCATCACATATTCCAGATCTTCTAAGTCCATCAGAAACTCCTGCATCCAGAGCGTGGCACGCTTGCCTACCGTGGTGGGCTGTGCCGGCTGGAAATGTGTGAACGCAAGCGTTGGCAGGCTCTTGTACTTCTCCGCAAACCCGGCAAGCACGCCAATCACGTTCACTAGCTTTTTGTGCACGAGCTTCAGCGCCTCATTCATCACGATAATGTCTGTATTGTCCCCGACATAGCAGGAGGTTGCCCCCAGATGAATGATGCCCGCCGCCTTGGGACACTGCTGCCCATAAGCGTACACATGGCTCATCACATCATGGCGCACAAGCTTCTCGCGCTCTCTTGCGACCTCATAATTGATATCTTTCGCATGTGCCTTGAGCTCATCAATCTGCTCCTGTGTGATGACCGGCTTGCCATTCTCGGAAAGTCCCAGCTCCATCTCTGTCTCCGCTAGGGCAATCCAGAGCCGCCTCCAGGTGCAAAATTTCATATCCTGTGAAAAAATATACTGCATTTCCCTGCTGGCATAGCGCTCAGAAAGGGGGCTTGTGTATCTGTCTGTACCCATATTTTTCTCCTTTTTTAATCTATCTCTCAAAGTCTCCCCGGATATCCTGCGCTGGCGGCTCCATCGGATAATTCCCATTAAAGCACCCCGTGCAGATACCCAGCCCGTCCACCAGGCCCTTCAACCGCTCTATATTCAAATATCCCAGTGAATCGGCGCCAATAATATCCCTAATCTCATCAATTGTCCGATCATGTGCGATCAGCTGGTCCCGCTCCGGAACATCTGTTCCAAAATAACAGGGATACAGAAACGGCGGCGAACTGATGCGGACATGAACCTCCTTTGCACCGGCCTCCCGAAGCATTCTCACGATCCTGTCCGATGTCGTTCCGCGCACAATAGAGTCATCTATCATAATAATACGCTTCCCGCTCACAGCCTCCTTTAAGACATTGAGCTTCACCCGCACACCTGACTCTCGACTGCTTTGTTTTGGCTTGATAAATGTCCTTCCCACGTAGCTGTTTTTCACAAATGCTGTTCCGTAGGGTATATTCGACTGCAACGAATAGCCGAGCGCCGCCGCATTTCCAGACTCTGGCACGCCCACGACAAGGTCGGCCTCCACCGGTGAATCAATGGCTAGAAAACGTCCGGCCTGAATGCGCGATGCGTACACGCTCACCCCGTCAATATGGCTGTCCGGCCGGGCAAAATAAATGTACTCAAAGATACATCTTGCCTCCTGTTTTCTAGGAAGTGCGCGCGACAGGTCAGACACAATCCCCCCATCCGGCGTAATTGTGACAGTCTCCCCCGGAAGCACATCCCGCACAAGCTCCGCGCCAATCGTATCGAGCGCACAGGTCTCCGATGTGATAATATAGCTGTTTTCCCGTCTTCCGATGCACAGAGGCTTAAACCCATAGGGATCTCTGGCACCAATCAGTTTTCTGGGACTCATGACAACCAGGGAATACGCACCCTTTAGCTTCTGGCACGCCCGGTTGACAGCCTCCTCGACAGTCGCAGTATTAAGCCGCTCCCGCGCGATATGATAGGCGATCACTTCCGAGTCGATTGTCGTCTGGAAGATCGCACCTGTGTATTCCAGATCATGCCTAAGCTCCGCCGCATTGATTAGATTTCCATTGTGCGCCAGCGCCAGCGTGCCCTTCACATAATTGAGCACAAGCGGCTGCGCATTCTCCCGCGTGGACGCGCCTGCCGTCGAATACCGCACATGACCCACACCGATATCCCCTCTCATTGACTCGAGCTGGTTTCGCGTGAACACTTCATTAACTAGTCCCATATCTTTATAGGACAATACTTTCCCCTTAGGGCCGGCTGTCTCACTGACTGCAATACCGCAACTTTCCTGTCCTCTGTGCTGCAGCGCAAAGAGTCCATAATAGATCGTGGAGGCAACATCCTGACCATCGAAATCATAGATGCCAAAAACGCCACACTCCTCCTTTAGCCCTGTCCCGCCAGGCATTGTGCCAATATCTTCACTATACATCAATTTTTTCTTTTCCCCTCAATCATCTGTATCTATACAAATTCTTTTCCTGTAAGCAGATTATAAGCTTCCCTGTATTTGTCAACAGTCCTGCTAACAACTTCATCCGGCAGCAGGTTGTCATTGTCAGGATTTGCCTTTAGCCAGTCCCGCACAAACTGCTTGTCAAAGGAAGGCTGTCCCTTACCGGGCGCATATCCCTCCAGCGGCCAGAACCGCGAGCTGTCCGGTGTGAGCATCTCGTCGCCAAGCACCACATTTCCATTCTCATCAAGCCCAAACTCAAACTTTGTATCCGCGATAATGATGCCCTTACTCAATGCATATGCCGCACATTTTTTATAGAGCGCAAGTGTGGCGTCCTTAATCTTTGTGGCATACTCCTTGCCCTTTCCAGGAAACTTCTCCTCTAGCACCTCAATGCTTCTCTCAAAGGAAATATTCTCGTCGTGCAGCCCAAGCTCCGCCTTTGTGCTTGGCGTGTAGATCGCCTCTGGAAGCTTCTCGGACTCCCTAAGCCCCTCCGGGAGCCTGATACCGCACACTGTGCCATTCTCCTTATAACTTGCCCAACCGCTCCCCGTGATATAACCGCGCACGATGCACTCAATCGGAAGCATCTCAAGCTTGCGGCACATCATGCTGTTTCCGTCAAATCTGTCATTCTGGAAAAATTCGGGCATGTCCCTGACATCAACTGAAATCATATGGTTTGGTACAACATCCCTTGTAAACTCAAACCAAAACTTAGACATCTGCGTAAGTATCGCGCCCTTTTTTGTAATCTGATTTTTCAAAATCACATCAAAGGCTGAGATTCTGTCTGTCGCCACGATAATCAGGCTATCCCCATTATCGTAAACCTCACGTACCTTACCCTCTTTGATTGGTACAAATTCCTGCATTTTTCTTCCTCCTCATTGCATGGTTTATATAATTATGTGCTGCCAGGCAGCGGTTACACTACATTATCATATCCAGTCCTTCTATGCAAGCGCCTTCTCATAATCAGACACCAGGTCTAGTATCCTCTCAGCATATTCTGGATACTTCTCCACAATATCCCTGACCTCATCCTGTGCCTCCTGCGCCGCCTTGGCATTGTACTCCATCTGCTTTCTAAGCTTCTGTCTCCTGATGATCAATCCATGCCGGATCTCAACCATCTCCTTGTTGTCAATCAGGGCCTCCACCTGATGCAGCCATACGTTTGGATCTGCAATATTGCAGCTGCGCAGCAGCTTGACCAAGGCCGCCTCGTTGAAATCCATATCCTGCTCCATCTGCTTCTCCTGCTCGCGGTGAATATTCTCCTCAAGGTATTTGTCCCAGAGCTTCTTGAGCTCATTAGAGCTGTTGACATCGTATTTTACATACAGGTATTCGAGCAGGTTCGTGTTGTTCACATAGCGAATCTTCACCGTGTTCTGCAAAAGGACAAGCTTGTTGATACCCTTTTCAACCTTCACAAGCTCCCTCTGCGCCTCGTGGAACTTCACATACACAATGGCAAGCGTTGATGCCGCAATCAGCACGGCAATCGCATAGCCAAGCGAGACATCCAGCTGCCACGCCGAGCCGATCACAGTCAGCATCAGTACCAGAAACAGCATAGCACCGATACACATGGTCGTAATTCCCTTCATGTTACCCATCGCGTTTTGCAGCTCATTTTTTCTATAGTGATAGGCATGCCGCTCACCCTCAAGCCTTCCCATATCCTTCTTGACAAGAACCTGATAATCCTCCGCTTCCTTCAACCGCTTATAACCCTCTGGCATGTACTGCTCGATGCGCTCCATGCGCAGGTAGTCCTCCGGCCGCATAATTCGCCGCTTCCTGTCGAGCTTCTCCCTGTTGTTCTCCAACTCCACAAGCTTTGAGGCATATGTCCTTAGCTGCTCCTTCATCTCCTCGGGCTGTGCCTCGATCTCCTCCATATCCGTCAGGTAGGAGGTCACTAGATTGTACTCCCCGCCCAGTGTATCAAGCTCCCTAGACGCCTCCGCCATCTGCTCCATACATGCCTTGACATAGTGCTCGCGCTGTATCCTGTCATGCATGTCGATATTGTCGCGCTTTAAGCTCTCCTCCTCCCAGTCCGGTCTGTATACATTCTCATTGTCGTCCGTCTGCCTCCTGAAAAAGCCCTTGATCTTCCCTAATAATCCCATTGCTTAACCCCTTTCAGCTAACCCTTAACTTTTTGTCTGACGCTTGTAATCCTTCTTGAGCTGCCTTATGATAGCGTATGATTGCTGATAGTACATCTCCATCTGTCCGCTCTCCCTAAGCTCAGCCAGCTCTGTCACCAGCCTTCTCTCCCTTGATGCCAGCCACTTCTCATCAGTTTGTGCGCACATCTGTTCTACCCTTTGAAAATCCTCCTCCCAGTTTGGATTTTCACGCTTGAATGCGCCGTATGCGTAATCTGTTAACGCCTTTTTATTTGCAAGAATATATGCGCACCTGATCTGTCTGTCAGGATGCAGCAAGTATGCTTCATAATACAGATCTGCCGCCTGCTTATATGCAAAGTCCATCGCATAGATGGACGCCATATTATAATATAGAAGTGCCCTGCCCACATTGTCCCGCGCTGGGACATATGCCACAAGCTCACTATAGATCTCAAGCGACTGGCGGAACCTTCCCTGCTGATAAAGATACTCTGCCCGCTTCTTGTATTTCTCGGTAATCGAGAGGTTTGACTGCTCCTTTAAGATGCGGTCTACCTGCTTGACGGTGCTGCTGTCGTACATGCCTGTACGCTCAAATATCGTCGAGACAAAAGCAGCCACCGACACATGCTTTCTGACATACACATCAAGCTCGTCCGCAAGCTCTGTAAGCCCGCACTCATGTCGAATCCAATTCACCAGCTCGGCCGAGACAATCGAGTCATCCAAAAGATGTACCCTTTCCATAAAATAATAACATAACTCCTCTACAGAATACAATGAAATGTCTGAAAATTTTATATAAAAAGGATTTTTCGCGTAATTACCAATACATAAGCAAACATTGTTCATTTACATAACCTTCCTTTATGTAATCGCCTCCAGCGGCAGACATTCCTTCCAGACTTGTCCGGTGGACGGGAAAAACTCCCCAAAGCCCTTATCCGTTATCTCAATCTGCACCGCATTGGCATCTTCCATATAAAAGCGCAGCTCTACGCGGTTCGTCTTGTTGCCCCGCACCTTTAATCCCTCGAGGGAAATTCTTGCCACCCGGGTCTTTCGCCCATCCACCGGGGTTATGTTGAGCGTAATCGCATTATTTTTTGCAAGCATCACGTCAAACGTGTGCTGCGCCTCATACCAGTTCGTCCCCGCGTCCAAAATCGGATAGTAAACCTCCGTCTGCCCCCGGTCACAGGTCATGCCGATATTGGCCCGCAGCTTATCCTCTGACAGAAAGACATAGGACGCGGACAGCGTAGACGGAAACGCACGTTCCCTCGCACCGTAACAAGCACCCTTGCTAAACAAATTATTCCCCTGAAACACGCGCCTTCCACGGCACATATACTTTAACGACTCCCGGCACCAATCCTTTGAAAAGGAATCACCCAGCAAAAAAACGGACGTGATGACTCTCTGGTCGCAGTTTTTGCGCACAATCTCAAGAAGGGTAGAATCTAGCTGTTTAAAAAATGCACCCTTTGCAGTCTCGTTCCTGTCTGACAGATCCGGTATCTTCACCTGCGGATGCTCTGCGGTATCGATAAAACATGCCACTGGATTCGTCTTTCTGTTCATGGACAGAAGATAGCTTCTCATCCCATCCTGTCTGTAATCATACAAAAGTACATCATGAATCCACATCTCCTGCGGCTGGTGGATGATGTACTGAAAAAAACAGTCCTCATAACTTAGGAAATAGACCTCCATCTTCCGCTGTCCTATATGGCTAGATACCTTTCTAAGCTTTTCCATAATCGCTGTGTCGATATCCTTCATCGTAAAGGCCACGGCCGCGATATCGTCCGACACAATATAGGCGTACAAAACCGCAAGCGCCTTTTTCACAAATATTTCCAGCAAATATTCTGCGGACACTTCCCCGCCAGATGCTAGACCTGTCCCAACTCTGACGCTGGAATTATTTTTTACCAGCTGCAGCAGGTCTTTCACAAGTACTCCCTGCCCCTGTTCTGCCGCCTTTAGCGCTTCCCTGCCGATCAGCCACGCAGCCTCCCCCTCGGCATCATTGCGTCTGCACAGAAGTGTCGGTATATTATACTGTTCCTCTCCCATCACTAGACTGACTGTATCCGGCATACTCTGGTTCTGCCTGCAATAGCTGATCTGCGAGTACTCCTTTCCCAAGTCAAAGCCGACAACCACCCTGTTCTTTTTTGTTATCTCGTCGAGTGCCCTATCTATCAACATTTCCCTTACCCCTCTTTCAAAGAGCCAGTACTACAATACTTTAAACAGCTCCCTTACACAGAAATCCCGGTATATGTAATCCTCTGTCAGCTGCTGTGCAGTCGCTTCATCGTGAAGGCTGATACTCAACAGAATATCATTCAGTATATTAAACCGGTCGTCCATG
>CAJUQZ010000020.1:30452-40588 GCA_910588755.1 uncultured Lachnospiraceae bacterium
CACATCATACTGCTTCCCCAGAATGAGACTGCCCGTGTCCGCCTCGGACTTGCCAAACAAAGTATCACTCTGCGTCACGCGCTCCTGCAAAATTTCCCCATTTTCCACATGGCTTTCAGTAATGTAGTACTGTATGGTTTCTCCGTGAAACAGTTGGAACAGGCCCACATGGATTCCCTCATACATCTCCTTCATTTCCCTGATTTCGTAACACTCGTAATCTATATCTTCCGCAGCCTGTGCCTCCCCGTCCCCCTCGCCATGAAGGGAACTGTCATCAAACGCATAATGCAAGTACACCTGCGTCTGCGGCTGTGTCCTGTACTCTACAAACACGCTATTCTTGATATAATGCAGCTCCGGAACCAAATCCACAAGCTGTGCATAAAACGGAAAATATATGTCTTCATTCAGCAGCTCCTGCACCAGCTGTCTGGCAGCATCCTCTGGCACCTCCACACCGCCATGTATGTTTTCCGCCCAGAATTTCAGAAGTGCGAGTCTGCATACCCTGTCGGGCAGCGCCCCCTGTGTATACCGCTGGTACAACATATCAAACACCTCGGGACACAGAATCGCCTCATAGACGAAATACTCATACGACATATCCACAAGAACCCTGCTCACCAGTTCTGTATCACATGCCTCACACTGCACATAATCGGTCAGCAGACGATCCATGTCAGGTATTGTGACGCCGGTGTACTCAATCTGGCGCAGGATACGCTCCATGATGAATTTCGCATCAAGCTCCAAATCTGCCGCGGATTTCCACAGCTTCCTAAGTTCAGAAGCCTTCCCGAAATTCATCGTACTCATAGTCCTTATTCACAATCCGCTTACTGACAAGCCTTGCCACGGACTTTGGGTCCACATCGGCCACCCCATAGGAGCGCAACCAGTAATACGCCTTGTCAAACATTCCCCGCGAGATCAGATACTTGATAAACTCCGCGCGCTCGGAAGCCTCCATCTCTTCCGCCTCGGTATCCTCCAGAAAGGCGTCGAGCTCGCCGATCATGTCATTGTCATAATAAAACCGAAGAAGCTTTGTGCGGATTTCCTTCTTAAAGCTCTCCACCACCTGCGGCGACTCTGCAAGATTCTTGAATCGCTTCACATTGTCGTGCGAAATTGTTATATAATTCTTATCCACCTCACACAGATAGATGTCAAACCGCAACCGCCCCTGCATATAACCACTGATATAGCCAAGCTGTTTTTTGGGTTCCATGAGCTGTTTGTTTTCATAGTGTATGCTCTTCGTAAATCGGTTTCCATCCCCATCCTGCAAAAAAAGCTTGTACTCGCTGCCGTAAATCGGTATCATGCAGACACAGTTTGTCACCGGGTAAGAGCTCTCCCCGTTCACCTTCTCGTGTATCACAATAATATTTTTTACCCTTGGGTTGTCCACATAGATGCGGTGCATGAAAAGCAGCGGCGTAAAGGCATACGCCGTCTCGTCCATGATCATCTGCGGCGCCAGCATATTCCGGTAAAGGTACGCAAGATTTTCATTGATATGCCCCAGCTTGATCTGATCCACCACAAAACGCTCAATCGCGATGCGGTAGCTCTGCTCTAAGTCTGGATACTTTTCCTTATTTTTTATGATATATGCATACAAAAAGGCATTCAACTCATAATCCAGACTGCTCTGGTACGCAAAATACATTAGAACCATCTTGGGAATCTCGATGCCCTCCTTGATATCCCCATACTTGTCAAGCGCAAGCGACATCATATAATATTCATACAGTCCTGTCACCCTCACAGAATGCTCGACACCAAGCGCATACCAGGGATAATATACCGTCCCTTTCTTATCTCCCAGCACCAATATATGGCAGATCGACGCAACCGTCTGCGGAGATTTATATGTACGGTACACCTCGCCAAGAATCCGAAGCAGCAGCACCGAATACGCCTGCTTGCGGGCAGCAAGGTACTGGAGCTGCTCGATCAGCTCCGGACGCAGCAGCCTGCGCCTGGCCCCATGCCACAACACATTCTCCTCAAAGCAATCCAGCTTCAACAGAAAGGTCGGATGCTCCTGCAACAGCAGCAGCGCCTCGCTCAGCAGCAGTGGGCTTGTACAGCCATTTGCATACATCTCCTCCATAAACTGCCAGCGAAGCTCCCTGTTTCGCTGCAGATCTTCGTTTAACTGGAGTACAAACCAGCCAAGCCTCCACTGCGCTGGATTGTTGGCATAGATCGTCTCAATCTCATCGCTGACCTCCCTGACATAGTCCTCCGCACAGTTGATCAGCGTCGTCAGATACAGATAATAGCAGTTCTGGAAAATACTGCCAGGCTCCTTTGCCAGCCTTTTTTCCAGCATATCCAGATACCATCCTGCCTCGTTGAAGCGCTCTTTTGCGATCAGCAGCTGCACTCTGTAGAGATTGAACAGGAGGCTGTCCTCATCCAACTCCAGAAAAACCTTGAGCGCCTGTTCAAACCGGTCAATCCACTGCGTCATTGTCAGACGGTCCAGCCGCATGTCAACATAGGCGTTTTCCAGACTGCATAACGCCTGTCTCTGCTTCCTGTTGTCCGTTCTCTTCTCTGGCTCCTCCTCCATCAGTATATCAAACGGAATCGTATAGTCATTGCACGCGTCAGAAAAGACGACTGAACCGCTGTTCACACCGTCATGCAGCTTAGAGGCGTCAATATAGATATTAAAATTACACTTGTTATCAACAAAGTCCGCACTGCCCAGAAACTGCCTGTCCGTGCTGATAAAATCCCCGTTGACCCATACGCGAACATAACTGTATCCCCAGCTGCTCCTCGTGATAACAACATTCTTCACGATGCTATCCTGAATATCCTCAAGCAGAAAACCTTCAATGTCGAAGCTGTATATAATCGGCGTTTTTTTGCTAACCTCAATCAGAAATTCCTCGACATTCTGCTCATTTCCCTCATAGCGCGACTGTCCTACGTATGATAAGTACGCATTCTTATCGCTTTTTTGCAGTACAGAGACGAAATTCCGGGAATAAAAGAGCGCTACCGCCTCCTCCCAGCTTGTCTGGGCAAGATTCGTAAAATGAAACAGGTTCCTGATATTTCCAAGAGAGCTCAAAAGCTGCGGCCTCTGCACATTAATCTTATAGGCTATCGCATACTCTCCACGATTGCTGATTATCACAAACTCGCCCCGAATGCTGCTGCCTGCCTCGACAGACGTTCCATTAAAGCTATACCCAACCTGCGTCTCCACCCCGCGAAATTCAACCTCGTATAGTCTCATCCGCGTATCAGACGAATAAATCTTCCCCTCTGCGTACTTGTCGGCCGCATATATGGTAAAGCTGTCCTCGACAATCTCCCCTGGCTCTGTGCTAAATTCTATATTCTGGCAGGAAAATTCGAGATATTCCGGCTTCTCCCTATTGTCAACCATCATTTCACTTCCTTAAAAACTCATTATCTTCTAGTATACCCTATAATGTGACATTATGTAAATGTCTATTTCAAAAAAAGTGTAAATGTGCGTAACAGTCCATAAGAACACGTAAAGGTTGAGCTGCAACAGGCCACGGTGGAAGTATGAAAATAGAAGAAATTTATATGGATCATTCTTTTTCTGCCAAATCTATACATCCACTGTCTTTGTTTTCAGCCACGCGTCCCTTTTCGTGGCATACAGTGCCTTAAAAATATCAATATCCTCCAATGTCGTAATCTTAATATTTTTATTGGAGCCGCACGAAAAATAAAGCTCCTCTCCTAGCTCCATCATCAGTGTATTGGTATAGACTGCGTTGGTAATTCCTCTTTTCAGGGCCTCCTTATGCGCCCACAGCACCCTGCCATATCTGTATGCCTGCGGCGTCTGTACGTGCATGATGTCATTCCTGTCAATGCCGGCATGTCCACACTTCCCATTCTCTGTCAACATAATCGTCTCCTGACACTGTATCGCCGAAAGCCCGGATCCATATTTTTCTGCCTTTGCAATACAATCCGTAATAATCTTCTCTGATATCATTGGTCTGACCGCATCGTGTATAATTATGATGTCGTCCTCTTTACAAACCGTTTCCAGCGCCAAAAGTGCATTCCTCGCAGAGGCCTGTCCGTTTTCACCGCCGTCAACCACCCAGCGCAACTTACCGATGCCTGCTGCCGACGCATATCCCCTTAGCACATCATGCCACCCATCAATGCAGGAAACGATAATTCCATCCACCTCTGGATGGTTTTGAAATGCCTCTAAAGTATATATGATGACAGGCTTCTCATCTATGCTGATAAACTGCTTGGGCACGGACTGCGCCGTCCTTGAGCCGCTTCCGCCCGCCAGAATCAATGCTATATTCATGTCAAATATCCCCGTTTTTCATCGCATACAGTGCCTTAAACATCGCCACATCCTCAACCGTGTTAATCTTGAGGTTTGAGTCAGAGCCTTTCGAGAAATAAACGTTCCTGCCCAACCTAGAAATCATATTATTCGTATCATTTTCGTTGTAAATGCCTTTCTCCAAGGCCTCCGCATGCGCTTTTTCCAACGCGCCGAGAAAATATGTCTGCGGTGTCTGGATGCGCCGGAATGCGTGGCGTGAAATGGACAACCGCCCTGTCATCCCATCATCTGTCATCATGACATTATCCATAGAGGTCACCGCCGCAATCCCCATCCCTTTTCTTTTGCACGTTTCAATACTGTCTGAAATGACACTATGTGATACCAGCGGGCGAATCGCATCATGAAGGATAATGATATCCTCCCTGGCACATTCTTCTATGAGCCTGTCCACTGCACACTTTGATGTCTCCTGCCCGAAACCGCCACCCTGTATTACCCATTTCAGTTTGGTGATCTCAAACTGTTTTGCATAGGCCGCAACCATGCTCTCCCACCCCTTCAGGCATGCAACCATGATTGCGTCAATTTCCGGGTGCCGCTGAAAGATTTCCATTGTGTATACAATGACAGGCCGGTTGTACACATTGACAAACTGTTTGGGTATATCCATCCTGAAAGCAGGGTCTGCACCCGCTGCTAGTATTACTGCTATGTTCATTCTGTGTTCTCCTTTTCAATCCATTTTGTTAAGCAGGAAAGACTTATCTCCCCTGTTCACGCGAGCGTCCATTGGCCTGCTGATACAGTTTATACAAACTTTTGTTCACGCAAAAAGTCTGACATAAAGTAACTTCATACCTTACATCAGACTTCATTAAAAATACATTATAAAACTGCTTTACACAACCGCCTCGATATTACTTTATTGAACTGCCTTACACAACCGCCTCGATAATTGTCTTGCTGCCGGCTTTTATCTTTCGAACTCCTGTTCTCTTATTTTTATTGAAGTTAAAACTCAACAAATATCCTTTATCCTTATGATAGTATTCCAGATAATCCGTAAGCTGCTCCTCTCCCCGTTCATTGTATTCATTCCCATGCCAGATTTTCAGTTCGACGATAAACTGCTCACCACGGTAATCAACAATAATATCTGTACGTCTTTCATCCCTTGTCTGCGCCTCGATGTAGTAGTTTCCGGTGCCGTTGATGATAGGCTTGAGATATATCAAAAAAATTTTCCGCCCCTGCTTTTCAATAAATTTCTGGTCTTTTTGTCCGCAAATCTCAGTAAAATACTCAACAAACTTTTTCAGGACAAGCTCCATGTCAAGCATGTTATTCTTTATAAAGCCAATCCTGTCACTGCCGCCCTGCGCATAGACATCACCGCCCGACTCCTCTGCCATAAACAGGTTCAGCAGACACATTTCAAACATCCTGTTTGCGATTGTCACACGTCCGTTGTCTTCCTTTAAAAAGCCAAACATAAGCCCAAGACTGATGGATTTTTGTTCTGGGCTGAACGTAATTTTTCTTCCACGGTATATGATGTCTTCTATCATACCCCGAAGGTCTTTATATATATCAAGCTGTTTTGTCATGCTCTCAAAAAGCGGCGAACTTTTTTTCAATATATTATTTACTGCCCTTTCAATCCCTTGCTTTGTCCATGCCGCCCGCATTGTCTCAAAGCCCTCGGTTCCAGGAAGCTTTTCATCAAGCTGCTTGCATATCGACGAAACAAGGACAGGATAGCCTGATGTATACTGGTATATTTCTCCTGCCACTTCTTTGATATCCATTCCTGTATGGTGATCCGCCTCGTATTCTTCCAGCATTTCTTCAATCTGTGATGCTGAAAAACTCATGTCAATGTCAAAGTCAGCGGCAATGTTCCACGGGCTGTTGTACTGATGCTCCGAATCGGGACGCAATTTTAATTTCAGGTTTTTTATATCATACACACCCGCCAAAATGACAGAATGAAAAGCGGGCATTTCCTCCCTGTTTAGATAATATCTTCTAAGAATGGCCAGAAAATCTATAAATACCTGATTATTGCCGGCGCTGTCAACCTCGTCTATCATTAATACAATCGGGCGCGGACTGTTTTCACACAGAGTGCTTAACCGAACAAATAAATCATTTAAACCAGCGTTATCTTTTTCTATAAATACTGTTAAAGGTTCAAGCAGTTTATCTAAGTTGTCTAACCCGCTGTTTTTAAATGAGCGTGTAAACACTTTCGCAAACGCTCTCGCAAAAGTTTCCGCGTCTTTAAATTCCTCTGTTCCAAGCTCCTGAAAATCAAGGGACAGAACAATATAATCATTTGACAGATATTGTTTTAATGCTTTCAATGTTGTGGTCTTGCCGAATTGGCGTCCTCTGTTAATGACAAAATATTTTTTCCTGTCAACGAGTAAACCTTTTATCCTTCCAAGCCTGTCATCCAGTCTTACCATATAATGCTCAGACTGATTACAGGAACCCTCTACATTAAAATATCTCATCATTCTTGTTTCCCCTTCCAAATACAATCCCAAAAATGCCCAGACCTTCCGAACAGCTGCACCATACCACAATTTTATCATTGTATCGTAAATATGTAAACCCCTGCTTAAACCCTGATGTAAAATATGAAATTATCAATGTACTGATATCAAGGAACTGTTCAACAGTTCCTTGGCTAATGCTCACTTCTTAGTATTTGTAACGTCTTAAAAAGCCCTTCCCTTATCAGCGTTTGCGCTCTCCACCCAAGCCGTTCAAGCTTTGTGCCATCCAAAACTGCCTTTGTCGCCGTGGAATATCCTGCCTTTTCTGTATCATCGGGCAGTTCGAAAACGACTTTCGTTCCGGCTGCTTTGGCGAGCAGGACTGCAAGCTCTTTTAGTGTGATATCTGATGAAGTATCGACAACATTAATCGCACTCCCGTTCTCCCCATTCAGCAAAAGATACAGGGCTGCCGATGCCGCGTCAACAGCATATGTGTAGGAATAGAGCTGGTTTCCCGCACTCTTTAGCACGATGTCCTCCCCGGCTGCCGCTTTTCTGACAAACTGCGCAATGGCCTTGGAATCCTCCGCGGACATTGTCGGTCCATATACCCGTGAAAATCTTCCTGTCACAAAGTCCTGTCCCTTCTGCGCCGCAAACGCATTGCACAGCGCCTCCCCCAGCCGCTTGCTTTCAGGGTAGCCCGCACGCGTCGTATTACAGTCAATATACCCCAGATATGTTTCGTCAAACTTATCCACATCGTTTTTGTTTTCACCGTAGATTTCCACCGAGGAAAAGAAGAAAAAGCGTTCGCACTGGTGGCTGGATGCATATTCCAGCAGCTGGTATGTTCCCTGCACGTTTGCCGCTATCGTGCCGATGGGGTCAGCCGCGTAGGCCCTTGGGTGCGTGTTGCTGGCCGCGTGGAGGATATAGACCATATTTCCAAGCTCCGGCAGCGGATTGTTAATATCATGGGATATCCATGTGAAATTGGGATTGTCCCAGTATGCACGGAAACGTTCTTCTGCCTTCTGCCTGTTGCGGCTGATGGCACAGATACGGATATTCGCGTTATTTTCTTTATTGCGTTTCATCAGTATGTCAATAACCACAGAGGCGATCATGCCTGTCGCCCCTGTTATTAACAGCTTCTTATTATCCAGCTTCCCCCACGGGATATCCATTCCTGATACACGCCTGATATCCCCCTGGTACATTTCGTTTTCCAGTATCTTCATAACCAGCCCTCCAGCACCTTGTCTGTCCAGTATTTTATGTATTCTTGAGGATTACACCGCTCCTGGACTATCCTGCGGCATCTGTCCCCATATGCTTTTAACAGCTCCCTATTGTATGATAATTCTATAATACATTCTGCAATTCCATCCATGTCCCCGACTGCACGGATATACCCGTTTTTATATCCTGTCTGTCTATCCTCAATAAACTCCCGTGCCCCGCTCACATCCGTGACCACCGGCACGCAGCTATACCCCATTGCTTCTAGCATGGAGAGGCTCGTTCCCTCGTACTCCGAAACATTGACAAACACATCCTGATTCTTCCAGAATAAGTCCATCCCGCTTTTAGGCAGCCTTCCCGTCAGATGTACCTTGTCCTGCAGGTTATTGTCTACAACATACTGTCTAATCATCTCCAGACATTCGCCCTCTCCGGCAATCTGTAAGGTGTAATCCATTTCATTCCTTTCCAGTGACTCAACCAGCTCCACAAGAAGATCCGCACGCTTTGCCTGCTTTACGATTCTCCCTGCATACCCAATCCGCAATGGCTCTGTTCTGTTTTCCGCCCTTCTCCATGCCTCATCGGTCCATACCGGTTGTTCCTTCACATAACAGGACACATGGTCCAAATCATACACCCCCTGTATGTGACTGCGTATCTGCCTGCTCACACAGAAAATCCTGTCCGTATATTTACCCATCATCATATACGCATCAAACAGGCTTCTGCTGTCGCTATGGATTACCGACACGACCTTTATCAAATCCGGATATTTCCTTTTTACGATAGCCGCAGCCATAAACGCACAGCCTGCAAAATTGTTGATAAAAACACACGGGAGCCTGTCTTCTATGAGCTGTACAAACTGCATAATGATATCCTTTCCGGATATCCGTACTGTCATGTCCTCATATATTTTTTCCAGTTCAGGCTGTTCACTGCTGCCCAATAAAATGGCTCTGTTCCCAGCCTCATTCAGACCACGCGCCAGATTTGCCGCCCAGAGTTCGCTCCCACCCCAACCGATTCCTTCATACATATCAACCAGAATGGTCTTTTTTCCGCCAGCAGCAGCATTTCTCTGTGGACTTTTCACCTGCTTCTGCTCACATAAATCATACAGTGTATCAAGGCCGATAATATTTTTTTCCATTCCCATACCCGCAAGCTGTCTTTTGATGGCGGCCTCATGGGTGCTTGAAATAATAATTCTGCTATCGGGAAAAGTCTTTAGCTCCTTCGGCGCAATGATCTTCTTCCCGTAAAGAAGCGTCCCCCATTTGGAAGAATCATTGTCTGTAAAATAGTCAAACCCCATATTCAGATACTCCAGCAGAGCCCTATATTTTTTGGCATATACGCCTGCGCCGAAAAGTATGAGCATGCTCATTCTTACCTCATCCCTTCACTGTCGATTTTCCAGTCTTGTATGAAAGACCCTCATACAAATACCTTAACATTTTCCCTTGTATTGCCTTTATATATGATAACCTTTTCCATAGTAGTTCCCTCACAGCAATCGGCTGCTATCCTACCTTTACCCATCCCGGAAGTTGCACCGATTCCAGTATGTCCTGCCGCACCCAGTCTATCTTGTCCCCTGGAATTCCGACTTTTACCATTTCATTCTTTATTTGTACCGCTGACGCTTCATTTAAAATGGCTATCACCACAACATCAAATTCCAAATCTTTTAATATATGGGGACTTACCACATCTAGTCCCTGTTTTCTATATGTCATATAATGCTGGTCTAACCACCCCGCTACCTCTATATCCTGATGTCTGTCACAGTATTCTTTCACGGTCCTGCCAAAGGTCCCAGCTCCGTATACTACAATACGGGCTTTCACAGTAACCTTTGAAAAAGGAAAAAGCAGCATTTCACTTCCCAGGTCCCCATACGCTTTCGCCAGCAGAACAAACCACATATAATAATGAAGCTGTTTCTGTAATAACTCCCTGACTGATGGAATTTGTTTAAATTTTTCTGTGAAAATTTATGGTGAATTTAGATTATCTCTTTAGAAGTTCTTATATGTCGGTAT
>CAJUQZ010000021.1 GCA_910588755.1 uncultured Lachnospiraceae bacterium
AATGGTGCAAAGCAGGTGGTTCACGAGTTTAATTTCTGGCCGGATAGAGTACTAGGTAGCACATAGGGGGATTTGTATGAAAAAAAAGAAGAAAGTAAAGCTTGTGGTTGGTGTGCTTGTGCTGGCTTTGATTGTTTTTGTGACTGGCGCTGGCGTGATGTTTCGGGAGGAGTTGAACATAGCAAATTCTGTTCGTCCGGTTGCGGAAAAGGAAGGCGTTTATTATATGGAGGTAGACGGCGACTATCACTTCGGGGAATTTCTGGCGGCTGGCGGCGCCTCGTCGGACGGGGAGGTTAGCGCGTTTTTGACAAACTGCATATCCCACGGCTTTTATCAGGTAGATGTGACCAATGAGGGGCCGGCATGCAGTGTTATATCCGCGATGGACGGCAGTGGTAGCCATGTCTGGGGGCGCAATTTCGACTGGGACGGATCGGTTCCGGTCATTGTGAGGTGTGAGCCAGATGATGGCTACGCGTCAGTCTCCACCTGTGATTTCAAAAATATCACAGGCAGCGTGGTGACAGAGCCGGACAATTTTGCGTATAAGATGCTGGCAATCGCCGCGCTTTATGTGCCGATGGACGGAGTGAATGAGGCAGGGCTCTGTGTTGCGGACCTGGAAGTGAACGAGGGCGGTATGCAAAAGATAGACACAGAGAAGCCGGATCTGACCATCACGACTGCGATCCGTTTGCTGCTCAACCGCGCCGCGACCGTGGAGGAGGCCATAGCGCTGCTTGGGCAGTATGACATTCATGCATCTGGCGGCATCAGTCATCATCTGGCCATTTCCGACACGTCGGGAAAAAGTGTCAGCGTGGAGTTTGTTGATGGTGAGATGATTGTGGTGGAGACGGACTGTATCACGAATTTTAACCTTGCAAACGGTGACTCGGCGGCGGGCGGAGAGAGCGCAAAGGAGCGCTATGAGCTGCTCTGTGCTCTTTGGCAGGAAAAGGATGGTGTGCTTTCTGGGGATGAGATTAAAGTGGCACTAAAGCAGGTATCCAAGACGGAGGGGGAGTGGCGGACGCAGTGGTCGGTTGTGTACCAGCAGGGTGCGCAGACGATAGATTACTATTTTGGCGCACAGTATGAGGCACCGGTGTCGTTTTCGATCTCTCAGTAATGCGGGTTATACTAGTACTCCATCCGGCTAGAAATTGAAGTACTAGTTTATTGAGGAAAAATGTACAAGATACCCTATTTTTGCGTCATTGCAAGACAATTTCCTATAAATATTACATAATAATTTTGCAAAAATATTACAAATTTTTGTGGAATTAATAGTATAACTCTGTTAAAATATAACTAATTATTGGTTTTGGGAAAGTGGTAGAAAGGGATAAAGGATGAAAAGTTTAAAGACAAAAGTGATTGTGCCATTGCTTTTGATAGCATTGGTCGGGATTAGTTCTTCTTTTCTGGGATTGATCTCCCTGAAAAATCTTGGGGCGGCGGGCGATGAGATAGCAGCCCAGCGGGTTCCGGTGATTATCACACTGGATGCGATTTCCTCGAATATACAACAGATGCAGCAGCTTTTGCTGACGCACAGTGTCATGGACACGAAGGAGGACAAACAGCGTGTGGAGGAACAGATGAGTGTATCAGCCGCGACGCTGATTGCCTATCTAGACGCATTTCAGGCGCTGACGGACGACGAGGCGACGTATCAGGAGATGAGGGCGCTCTTTGATTCGTATATGCAGAATTATGATGAGACTTACAGTCTCAGCAACATGAACAATACACGAGAGGTGACTGCTAAGGTCAATGGAATCCTCCTGGATATCTTCACGCAGCTGCACGAGAAAATACAGGTGATGATTAGCGAGGAGCAGACCGAGATCGGGCTTGCGAAGGGAAAGCAGGACAACATCTACCAGAACGCTGTTATCATCGCATATGGCATGCTGATTATCATGGCGGTGCTGTTTGTGGCGAGCGTCATCATCGCGGTGAAGACGATTATCATGCCAACAGTTTCTTATGAGAAGAAAATTGGTGAGATTACGCAGAGGATCAACAGCAAAAACGGCGATTTGACAGAGCGCGTGGCGATTCGCACGGCGGATGAGGTCGGAAAGCTTGTCAGGGGCGTCAACCTGTTTATTGTCACGCTGCAGCGGATTATCAAGGAAATCGTGTCGTCGTCAGATGATTTGGACGCGACATTCCGCCATGTCAATGACAGTGTGACGGAGGTGAACAAAGATTCGAGCGAGATATCGGCTGCGATGGAGCAGGCTGTGGCGACGATGGATTCCATCTCGGCAACGATTCATGACATCAATGAGAGCACGGTTCGTGTCGGTGAGGCGGCGGGGAATGTCTCCGATGTCACCCACACCATCTATGATTATACAAAGGAAATGAAGGGCCGTGCCGAGGCGATGGAGCAGGCCGCCGAGACGAATAAGGACGGCACCAACGAGGTGGTGGGCAAGATTCTAGAGCGCCTGAACCAGGCAATTGAGAACAGCAAGAGCGTGGCAAGAGTCGATGAGCTCACCAACGAGATTTTGAACATATCAAGCAAGACAAATCTGCTTGCGCTAAACGCTTCTATCGAGGCGGCGCGCGCGGGTGAAGTGGGGAAAGGTTTTGCTGTAGTCGCAGACGAGATTCGAGAGCTTGCTGATTCTAGCCGTGAGACGGCGAACAATATCCAGAATATCAATGGTTTTGTGATCAATGCGGTCAATGCGCTGAGTGATAATGCCAATGAGATGATTGAGTATATCTCAAACACGATTTTGCCAGACTACGATACATATGCTTCGTCAGGGCAGCAGTACAGGGAGGACGCGGAGGAAGTCAGTGCTGCGATGAACAACTGCATGAGTGAAATGGAGGAGCTTAGAAATCATATCGAACGCCTGGTTGGACAAATGGAGCACATTGAGGGTTCTGTGTCCGAGTGCAGCAAAGGAATTGGGGATTCTGCGGAGAGCACATCGCGCCTGGTGGACGAGATGAAGCAGGTGCAAGAGAATATGGAGTCCAGCGTGAGGGTTGTGGGCAAGCTCAAACAAAGTTCGGAAGCGTTTGTGAAATTGTGATCAGGAAAATGGAAAAGAAAGATTATATATCTGTCGTTTCCAAAACCTTTGAATTATGAAAGCAGATGAAAACAAATATATGACATTTGACGAAATGTCATTCATGGAGGAATGAGAATGAGGAAAAAAATGATGGCATTGCTCCTTGCGGGGATGCTGGCAGGAGTCAATGTGATGCCAGTATTCGCGACAGAGTTGGATCATACAGAGCAGGCGGCCGACGGTGAGAATGCCGACGCAGCCGATGGAGAAAATGCAGACAGCGAGAATGCGGACGCAGCGGACGGTGAGAATGCCGACACTGCGGACGGTGAGAATGCCGATACAGCCGATGGAGAAAATGCAGACAGCGAGAATGCGGGTGCAGCGGACGGTGAGAATGCCGACGGAGAAAATGCAGACGATGGGAATGTGGAAGCAGAGGTGCAGGAGATTGTGATTCCCAAGGGAAATCTGGTAGATGTGGACGTGATCGACCTCTCACTGCACGCTGAGACGACAGGGGACCGCGCGCCAGTATATACTTATGAGAATCCCTTCAGGGGACAGGACACCTCAAAAGGGGCGGTGATTGAATTTTATGCCAATCCCACGTGGGACGTGCATGTGCTTGGAACGATATTTGCGATAAACGGTACGGGGGAATACGACGGAAAGCTTTATTTTACACCAGGTTCTTACCTGGGGTTTAACAGCGCGGGCTTTGGTGGCTTCTTTGACGCGAATCTCTTTAACTACAACATTGTCACAGACTATATCAAGGATGGCGCGTTGATACGCATTGAACTTTTACCAGATGGATTTGCTGTCTATGCGGATGATGTATTATGCTATGATCAGACAATATTAGACAATCCGGAGATGGCAGATGGTGACTTCAAGCCGGATTCTGATTTCAGCGGTGTTCTTGCATGGCTTTCCGGGGCGGAGGTACTGTATTTCGGATATGGTTCATGGTGGAATACAGTGTCGGATACCGCAAATATTGATCTGTCGCGTATCAGCTTCCGGCTGGCAGACGGAACTGTGCTGATGGACCAGCTGCAGGCAGATAAGGATCTGGTGGAGTCCCTTGGCGGCAGCGTGGAGGCAGTAGCGTCCGATGAACATACAGGACTACAGCTCGCTGAGGTAGATGTTGCGATATTTGACATTAATTCGGTGGAATATCAGGGAAGTTCCGTCCTTCCATTGATGACGGCTGCCGTTGTGGTGGTGATTCTTGGAGCCGTTGCTGCGGTGGTGCTGGCCTGCAGGCCACGGACATATGAGTAGAATATATGTTTGCAAAATGCTATATAATACTGCATAATATAAAGAAAGAACTGACAGGGCGGCAATGCTGAACAGTCAGTTCTTTTTTTGACAAAGCTTTTATGACAAATTTTCTGATGAGGAATCATTTTTGTGCTGGGAAATAAAATGCGCCATGATCTGGACAAGCTCGTTTGCCCACATGCCATTGCCACCGTGCGCATTGCCAGCCAGCTCATAGTAAATGGCGCTGTGTCCTGTCTGGTTGAGCGCTTCATACAGGTCATGGCTCATTTGGCTGTCTACAACAGGATCGCCGGTAAAGTGGAACAGTAAGACTGGCGGCAGTGTGACATCGCTGGTCACATAATTTTTGCACACGGCAACGTCAGCTTTTTCCAGGCACTCCACGTCAGTCTCAGCGCCCATCAGACAGGTGGTCGGGCGCTTTCCCCACTCTGCCGGCCATGCATGGTTTAGGCACAGCTTGATGTCAGACGATGCGGCCTGTCCGATTATTCCCGCGATTTGGTAGTCTGAAAGGTCATTTGAAATATATTTTCCATGCGCCTTTGTGAAGGCGGCAAGCAATGCGAGATGCCCTCCCGAGGAATTTCCGGCGAGGAAAATCTGATGTGTATGGATATGAAATTGTTCCGCGTGTTCAACCAGCCATGCAACAGCCCGGTGGATATCCTCAAGTTGTGCCGGAAAAGGTGCAATGTCCGATTCCCTGACTTGGACAATGGCAAAGACATTGCCCTCCTGTGCCAGTCGGATGTACTTGGGAACATCATTATACAACTCCTGTCTGTGCCACGCGGCGCCTGGGATATATACGACCAGCGGAAATCGTTCGTCCGTCTCCCACTCCGCGCGATAGGGAAAAATCAGGCTTAGTTCTCTGGAAACATCATCGTACTGATGATATGTAATACCGGGTGCATAGAGCCACTCGGTAGTATCGTACTGTAACTGCATTGAAATATGCATCTGGACGCCTCCCTTTTTACGTGTATGGGTACTCTGGGGCATTTTCAAATACGTTTCGGGGAAATAGACCAGCTACCAATCTTCAGAACAATTCTGAATACCATTGGCATTGATCTGGCAAAACCATTTCACATGTGGAAAAACCGGGTAGCGCGCTAAATCATGCCGGATCACGACACCTTCTGCAAACAGATATTCAATATCCCCATCAGAGTATCGGTCTTCCTCATATACAATGACTGACATGCCTTCGTAAAGTGTGACCATATTACCCAGGCAGTCTGTTTTCGTGTCTGTCTGAGACAACATGACCATGTCATAGTCAATCATTTCATTAAAATCAACAGGCAGTCGTATTTTTTCCAATTTGATGCCCCTTTCATATATGATATTGTCCTGCTTTGCTTAAAGATAGTGTAACTTTACCTGGGGAAGTTAATTGGCAGACTCGCTATAACTGCTGTCACAACAGACATCGAAACGGATATACGAAAATACGCTTTTTAGATAGTCAGCGACTTCCGTACCGCAGTACGGTAAGATATAGCAGATTACGTCTATTATACATTATTATATAAAAAGACGTCTGTTTTAGCAATAAAATTTACTCTTAAAGTGCCTGAATGGTAATCACTCAAGTAAAGTTACACTATCATGTGACAGCGGCAGCATTGATCTTCCCGCCAATCTCTGCTATAATTAGCAGTGTTTAACAGAAAGAGGCATTACCATGAAAAAATTGCGAAATATAGGGATTTTATTTTGCACGGCCGCAGCCGCAGTCATCCTTTGCAAATACACACAGCCAGAATGGTATCTCTTAAAATCGGGAACCATCAACCACATGAATATCGGTGATATCCGGCTTTGCATACTGGCGGCTGGAATGAATATCGCCATTTTTCTCGTTTATCTGGCCAGACTGCTAAGGGGAAGCAGGACTGTGCAGCAGGAGCTTCCTCGGCCATCTGACAGAGCCTCCGAACGGTTTCTTGATGAACAGAAAAAAATGGTCATGGAGTGGTGCGCCTACAACACAAGATGTGCCTGCTGTTATGGCGCGGCAGCTATGGTAATCTGTGTCATAATCAGTTGTGCATATGGTATCTGCGATGCTGGTAGAATGGCGACATATTATATTCCTATGGGATTTGTGACGGGGGAGATTTTCGCTCTGTTGGTCTGGGCGATTCAAAAAAGCGAGGCCAAACCAGACAAGATACTCGAACAGCTGAAAGAAAATTTGAATAGAGCGCTTCCTGAAAGCGCACTGCAGGATAAATTCAAAGAGGAATTTGTGGACACAGAAAAAGACTGGGCTTTCGAGGAGCTGGCATATCATTACAAGCAGTGGGGAAAAGTCGGGAATCGTTTCTGGAGCTCTTTTTCTAGCAGCGGCGAAGTGACAGTCATAGATGCACATAGAGTGCAGAAGATCGAGGCAGAAATCCATGCCAAATCAGTGCGCACAGCACGCGTAAGGGTTTATCGCGTATCTTACAGGGCGAAGTTTTATCATCAGTATGCGAGCGGTAGACAAGAGGATGAAAAG
Source organism: uncultured Lachnospiraceae bacterium (assembly GCA_910588755.1). Classification (GTDB taxonomy): domain Bacteria; phylum Bacillota; class Clostridia; order Lachnospirales; family Lachnospiraceae; genus COE1. The sequence continues at coordinate 6,871 of CAJUQZ010000021.1, forward strand.
GCGCTGATATTCTACAGAAAGGATATCATAGACAGCTTTTTGGCACTCGTGCAGAAACGGGCCGGCGAAACCATAGACATCACAAACAGATATTGGAAAGGATAGTGTAGAAAATGGTTGATGGACATATTCATATTGAGCGTGGAGCATACACACTTGACTGGATAGGTCAATTCATAGATAAAGCAGTTGAGATGGAGCTTGATGAGATATGGCTGCTGGAGCATTGTTATCGATTTGAGGAGTTTATTCCAATGTATGATTCTGTGTGCGCATACAGTCAATATGTGAATGCATGGTTTCATAGAAGCGCTGGTGCGCACAGGCTTTCAGACTATCTGGAGTTGATGGAACGGGTTAGAGATAAGCAGTTTCCTGTAAAAATCAGGTTTGGCCTCGAAATCTGTTATTTCAAGGAGTTTGAGGGCTTTATCTCTGAACTGGCAAAGGGGAAAGGGTTTGACTTTTTGCTGGGGAGCATTCATTTTGTTGATGAGTTTGCTTTTGATCATAAAGCTGAGCATTGGGCGGGGCTTGATGTTGACAGAATTTATCATAGATATTTTGAGGATTCTGTTTTTCTGGCAAAGAGCAGAATATTTGATGGCATTGGTCATCCGGATGCAATAAAGCTATTCGGTCATAAACCATCGTTTTCGCTGACAGGGTACTATGAGAGGCTGGCCAGAGAGCTTTCAGACAGCAATATGTACGCGGACCAAAATAGTGGAACCGCCAGAAGATGCCCGGAAACGGCTCCGCTTGGAATGGATAAAGAGCTGCTTGGCATATTGAAAAACAATCATGTGAAAATCATTACTTCGTCTGACGCACATTGTCCAGAAGATGTTGGATATAAAATTAAGGAACTAAATAGCCTTATTGCAAGCGCCTGAAAATGCATATGTTTGGTATATGCGTTGGGACTTTTCAGTGATAACAGTCATGTTACAGTAGATAAGATATTAGAAATCAGGTAGCCTACGGGAGGTACACAGCAGATGAAGAAATTTCGGAGAGTGACAAGTACTGTTTTGTTTTTGGTTTATCTTGTGGTTGTGCTGCGGATTACGGTATTTCGCTCAACTTTTACACTGCAGCATTTGTGCCAGAATGGCAGAATCATTCTGACACTTTTTGAAGGGTATATTGATTTGCTGCGGCGTGGGGAATGGTTTGCGTTTACGTATCTGTTTGTCGGCAACATTGTATGGTTTGTTCCCTTTGGCATGTATCTGCAGTATATGGGTATTACGAAAAAGCTTCTGTACACGGCTTTTTGCGGACTGTTGTTTTCCCTCTTGATAGAAGCGCTGCAGTATCTGTTTGGAACAGGCTTTTCTGAGCTGGATGACCTGGTCCTCAATACGCTTGGTGCGTGGATTGGGGGAGGGCTGGTGAAAATGGCGGCGGGGTGGAACAGAAAGAGAACGATGAAATCATAGATAAGTAGCACGCGTAACAAATTCGCTTATATACGTCTATTTGCTTGAAACATCATGGAATACACAATGGAGGTGGGACAATGACAGAGTTGTTAGGGACGTTCGTAGAGACAGTTCTCATCGCGTTTATGGTCACGACGGCTGTGGATCTTATCGTGATGGGCAGCTACAGATTCAAATATTCGCGTTCGTGCAGTGTCGCACAGTTTATGGTCAGTAAGGAAAACCGGATCGACATGCAGCATGGAAATGAGTGTTCAGGATACGCTGTAGCGTATCTTCTGCGCCACTATGATATCCCGGCAAATGGAACAGAGATTTACCGGAAAATGCCTTACAAAGCATCTGACGGCTGTGTTCCGCCCCGGGGAGTCAGGAAGATGCTCGCAAGCTACGGCCTGCGTGTGCACTACTGCGCAGGGAATCTAAACGCGCTGAAAAGTGAAGTGTGCAAGGGAACGCCGGTTATTGTGTTTATCAGGTCAAAAGCCGGCCAGAGGGGGCTGCACTTCGTACCCGTTATCGGATTTGACGAGGACAATCTTTTTCTGGCGGATTCAGCGGCGGGATTTGCCAACTGCAGCGGGAAGGCATATAACAGAAAAATAAGTACAAAGGACTTTATGGCGCTGTGGAATACCGCGATGCTCAAAATGCCGCTGTATGCTTATACATTCTTTGTGGTAGAACAGCGTGGCATGACAGAAGGGTAAAACTTCGTTTGCAGTTTGCATCATGAGGTGCATGTGGGAGAGGAGAGCACGCAGACCTCTTTATATAACAGCCAAAAGCAAGGACACACTCTGGGCTGCATATTTTCGTCTCTGTCACAAGGATCTTCGGAGCACACCTTTACCTTTATATTAAAACCAAGTCGCGTATATAAACGGATGTTAGCCATATCTGTAGTGTCAACACCAATAGATATTCTTTGATACCCCAAATCCTGAATGTGCCCAATCACATGGCAGATCAACTTAGTGCCCAATCCCTGACCACGGAGATCTGTTCTGATTCTAAATGCACAAAGATATGCAGTCCTTTTGCCATCTGCAAAATCTTTGTCCTCAAGATCATAGAAAACATACAATTCTCCGACCAGTTCCCCATCATAGTCGAGTGCCCAAAATTCGGTATTCCCGCGTTGGATGTTATCGCAAAAGAATTTGGCATTAGAAGAAGCAGTTGCTGTTGCTTCTCTAATCTTCATGGGTTTTATCCTCCAAAATATTAATAACAATTGGGATTTGCCGCTGTTGAAATAGAATCAAATGGTACTTTTAGAAAATTTTATAAATTCATATGGCAGCCCTATATCTTCAGAATATTTACGAATTTCTATCTTTTCGTCATCACTCATTTCGTCATAGAAAGGGCGGTCTGATACGTTCCAGTACGTCTTAACTTCATCTATTTTCAAAACATCGCCCCAAGGGGCAGCATATAGTTTCCCGACTTTATATTTCCCGATTTCTTTATACACCCTCGTGGTATAACAATACCCTAGTTTGTGTAAATAGTTTTGAATAGACTCATATTCATGTTCAGGAAATGATATTTCTTCAAACACGCTCTAAACCTCCTCACTAAGAAAAGCTCAAAATCTATGGAAAATGTGCAATAGCAGGTGAGCTTTGCCTTAAAACTGTATGTTCAATCCGTCATACGCAAAATGTATTAAGTTTAATTCTTTCTCCAAATCTTTGTAATCATCATAGGATTTTCCCCAATCTTCCTCTAAATGTGTAATAATAACTTCCTTGATACCATACTGTTTCCGTATTGTATCAATTTCCTCTAAAGTAAAGAGTTCTTTGCGCAGTGGGTTATCTTCGCCTAATACAAAGCCATCTTTTAAGATATCTCCAACAATGGTATTGCCGATAATCAAAACATCTGTACCTTGAAATTTCTCTGACGCTGGAAAAGGCTTGACATCGCATGGCGCATAAATCATCTTTTTTCCATTAGAAGAAATAATAAATATTGTCACGTGCTCCTGTGCGTCTACCGGAACGAGTTCAATTACAAGACCGCCTTTTTTGAAAGCGCGGATTTCTTTTGTTTTAATTAGGCCCCTGGCTTCATAATATTCAAGGATTGAGCCATACTTTGTGCCTTGCTTTTTCAGATCTGCGAGAATGGCAGGTAAAGAAGCAACCTCTATCGGATTATCCGGTCTCTTTCCCAGCGAATCGGCAAGCCAGTCCATTTTCAATTGTTCAATCACACGCATTCCCATTGTGTGATCCGGGTCGCAATGGCTGTATAAAATATGCTCAACTTTCTGTATGCCGGAATGATTCAATGAAGCATTGATATCCTCCGGTCCCGTTCTTGAATAAGGAAATCCTTTCTGCCGCGCTTCTGTACATACGCGGCAGCTGCAACATGCCCTTGGCGTGCTGACACAGCCTCCGGAACCAAGTATGATTATATTCATGTTCTGTCCGTCTCCTTCTTTTCATAAAATGTTAATGTAAGTCTTTCGTTAATGACCTTTGTTTTGCCTGTCTGCCGATACCCCATTTTTTCATACAGATGACAGTTTTTAGGCTCCTGCAAAATGGTATCCAGCTCCCAATTCTCGTTTCCATGCAGTTCTTCGCACAGCCGTATTGCTTTCTGGGCAATCCCTTTCCCTTGAAATTCCGGCAGTATAAATATTGGGGAAATTCTTTTGTTTTTTCCATTTTCCTTATGGTCAATAATACGGATAGCGCCTGCCTTTTGCTGCCCGATACAGATAAAATAGTAATATGTGAAGTCCTGCTTCAAGCGTCCTTCTACTTTTTCCATGTTTTCATTTGCAGGATTGGTGTCAAAATCCTGATATTTCTCCAATAATTCTTTGAAAGCTTCAACCTGCATAGCGTGTAGCTCTTTTGCGCTGTTAATGTCTGCCCTTAATAATGTTACTTCCATAATATAGCCTCCGTGTTATATTAAATTAATCCTTTGGAGCTGGTGTATATTTTTATTTCTATAAACCAAGTCATTCCTTACAGTGAATCCAACCTTTTCCCAGAAAGCATTGCCTGATACATTTTTCTCAAACGCCACCAATGCCACTTTGTGTATGCCCTCTGCTTCCAAAGCCTTCAGTGCGGAATCAACCAGCTTTTTCCCGATTCCCTGCTCCCTGTATTCTTTCCTGACAGTAGTGTGATAGATAAAGCCTCTGCGTCCGTCATGTCCGCTCATAATAACACCTATGAGTTTTTCGTTGTCCTCAGCAACAAAGCATGTATTAGGATTTCGCAATAAATATTTGGCAATTCCATCCCTTGAGTCATCGATGGTATTCAATCCCATTCCTTCCGTATGTATCCATAAATCATATATCTTTTCAAAATCTTCGATCTTCATCGTCCTGATTGTCATGATCGTTGTCCCTCCATTTGCTGTTGTGAATGATTTTAAATTTTTCCAGCCGGTAATGCTGCTCATTATTTGGCTCTTTTTTCCGTATCTTTTTCAATAACCTCTGTTCCATTTGATCATTTCATAAGAAACGCCTTTCCGAACAAAAAAAGCACTAAACATACAATATGTCCAGTGCACTTCTAAGACGATCGGCTATTACAAGCATTCTATCACAATTACAACTTATATCTACCGATTTATATGCACAGACATACCAGCCCTACCTGCGTAACTGTGCATCCAATCGAAACACAATTACTGCTAAGTACGTCTGTAATACATGTACATATAATTCATTGTAAAATGTAAGTTCTGCATTTCCGTGTTCTCCTGAGTTTTTTAATAATCTACCATAATTGTATTTATATGTCAAGAAATATTTTTTAAAAGAAAGACAAGGAGAAATTAAAGAAAAAACAGTATGAAAATGAATTTTTGAACGACGCATGGGGCGCGCGGCGAGTAGTGGAGAAGTGCATTCCTCTACTCGATTGCACACGTGCACCCCAAGGAAAAATGTCAGCAAGAGCTGACGGGTGCCCGGCGCGCGAGCAGGGGAAGGGCCCGGCCGAGATTATGGTATTTCCGGTCAAGAAAAAAATTCTGTTTTATTGTAAAATAATATGCAGGAAGGGGGTGTGCGCTTGAAAAAGTCGGACGCGATCAACGATTCTATCGGCTTTATAGAGAGCCGCTTAACCGGAGAGATCGATGTAGGTGCGCTGGCGCAGCAGGCATTTTTCTCGAAAACGCATTATCAGCGGCTGTTTCGCGCCATCGTGGGCGAGCCTGTGATGGAGTATGTAAAAAACCGCCGGTTACAGCTGGCCTGCCGTGATGTGCGGGAAGGAGACGCCGGAATATTAGATATTGCGCTGAAATACGGCTATGATTCTCATGAAGGATTCACCCGCGCGTTTAAGGCTTACTTTGGCGTGACACCCTCCCAATACCGTCAATGCAGTATTTTAAACGAGGAGGAGGTCATTGTAATGCAATCGGTAATGCTATCGGACGAGGTGCTAAACAGGATAGGACAAAATGCGGAAAAAATTTCCGCTGCGTTGAGCAATTTTATTAAGGAAGCGGAAAAACTGGTTAATCTTGCCAACAGGACAGCCGGGACGGCGGGGGAGAAGGGCACGACAACGATTATTGTGGCAGATGAGCTGAGCAGTCTGGCCAGGCGTATGGGACAGCTCAGAGATGAGAATGTAAAGGGCCTGATAACAGGCGGTACGTCTGCTTTTGACATGTTTGACAAAATATTTGCCCTGATGCGCGGCATAGATGCCGGGGCTTTTCAAATGAATCTTCTGCGCTTTTTTTGCGGGATTGAAACGGGACGCATTTCCCCGCCAAAAGACCGGTTTGAGGCGATTGAGGCAGGCTATGTCAGGCTGTGCGGCCAATTTGCAGAGAATAAAGAATATATGTTCGAATTGATAAACGAAGCGGTTGAACTGCTTAATGAGGACATAAAACAGGAGGCTGCAAATTGTGTTCAGGACTGTATTAAAGAGATCCATAAAGCTATAGAGACCGGTGAGGACACCGAGGCATCGGCACAGACTGCCGCCAGGGCATTGGGCGGGCGCGGCAGCGTATTCTCTTATATTGCCCGGGAGGTAAGCGCGAGCATAAATGTGTTAAAAGACGTGATGGACGATTTCACAAGGTTACGCGACGGATCAACAGCCCTAACCCCGATGGCCAACACTGCATACAGTATGAACATCAACGGCTTCAATGCCTCCGTTGAAACGGCAAGAGAGGGCAGCCCCGCCGAATGCCTGGCTGCCACCGAAAAGATAAAAAAATATGCAGGTGTCTTGCAAACGGCTTACCATGAATGCGAGGCGCTGTGCAGTGAGTATGGGCGGCTGATGGAATTGACAAAGCGAAGCGGCAGGCAATATGAGCAGGCGCTTGCTGAAAAGCATATGGAGGACATCATTTTTCAAGGCGGGATCTTATCATCGCAGTTTGCGCTCGAATCAGAACGCATCAACCGCGAAGCGTTCCGCGCGCTGGCACGGACTGTCATGACTGCCGACACAAATCTGGTGAAAACCCGAAATGCAGCACAATACCGTGAAGCGATCACAAAATTCCTTCAGGAACTCGACAAGGAGGTGTCTGCGTTGGAGGTCGGCGGCAGTTTTGCCTGGCTCGCGAAGGAATATGAATATTTTCTGCAACGCATATAAGGGGCATTCAAAGGAAATGTGGAAGTATGCCGCTAAAGTGGCGCATAAAGTACCTTAGCGGTCAACAGGAAAAGGACAAGCATGCAAGCCAATCAGCATCTTCACTGCACAATAGGCTGTTTAAAGTGCAGGACGCGCACGCACCTATTGTAAAACAGGTCAGGACTGCTATACTGTTGGAAAAGGGGGAAATTATTTATGGAAGTCAATTATTATCAGGACGCTGCGCTTGCGGAAAACAGGGTCGATGTCTACTACCGTGAACAGGATGCACAGATCACAGGATTGATGGAATATCTGGAGGCGGAGCGGGTGATCGTGGGACATAAGGATCAGGGCATCAAGCGTATTTTCCTGCGGGAAATCTATTACCTGGAGATTGTCGATCGCCATTGCTTTGCATATCTTGACAGTGAGGTTTTTCAGATTGAGTACAGTCTGCGGCTGTTTCTGGAAAAGTTTGCGCCGTGCGGCTTTATCCAGATCGGAAAATCGCTTGTGGTAAACCTGCACAGGATTGACCGGATCAAACCGGATCTCAACATGCGTATGCACCTGATGATGGAAAACGGGGAGGAGCTGGTGCTCAACAGGGCGTACAGGAAGAGTTTTATGGAGTGTCTTAAAAAAGCGGGAGGGGAGAAAAATGAAGCTCATTGATAAGAAAAATTTTGTGCCGACAGTGTGCGTAATCTACACAGTACTGTCCGTGGGCAAAATCGTACTGGAGGCGGTGTGGCAGGGGAAATTTGGCATTGACCAGAAAAATTTTCTGACAATACTGCTGTTTTCCTTTCTGGGAACATTGATCCTGTCGCAGCATTACAGGCTGTCGCGGCTTCCGCTGCTGTTAGTGGGGATTTTGCAATATGTGGTTCTGGCGGCTGCGGTACTGCTGTTTACATGGGTGCCTGGCTTTTTTACCGAAATCCATCCGGACGGGTACAGGGATATGCTGCTGTCCTTCACAATACCCTATGTGACGGCGGCGCTGGTCTATTATGCCGCACTGTATATGGAAGCAAAAAAAGCAGACCAATGGTTACAACAGATGAAGGAGGAAAAAAAGAATGAAAATCATGAATAAGAAAATGGGATGGAATTTTTTGGGCCTGGCGGTGACTGCGTTTGGCGGTCTTGGCATAGAAGTGCTCTATGCGTTTCTCTTAGAGCCGCTTCTGTTTGGGGCGCAGATGGGAAGCTGGTCAGATGGACAGAGCATCGCGCACTGGATATTGACCTGCGCAACCTGGGGCGGAATCGGTGTCTGGCTGGTGCGGTCGGCCAGGAAGAACTACAGCCTGGACATCCTGTCGGTGCGCGAAAATCTGCAGGCATGGCAGTGGGCGGCCGTGCTGGTGCTGGTAGCAGCCTCGGTCGTCATACAGTACCTTGACTGGGGCGGATTCAAGCCGCTCATAGAATATCAGCGCCTCGGGGCGGTCCTGTTTCTGTTCCAGTATCTCTATTATGCGTTTGAGACAGTGCTGTTTATGATGATTATTGTGTTTGGACAGAAGGCATGCGAGCTGTGGCTGGGACATGAGAAGATCCCGTATGGCGGCCTGATCTGCGGACTGACATGGGGGCTTGGGCACATTCTGTCAAAGGGCGGCCTGCTGATCGGGCTTCACGGGCTCTTGTGGGGAATCATGCTGGGCGCGGCGTACCTTGTGGTCAACAAGGATATCAGGAAAGCATGGGTGGTGCTGTTTGTGATGTTTGTATTATAATTTCCATGCTTCCTGAACATTCTCAAAGGACGGGGACTTAGGGGTGCCTATGCAGTATCGGATCAGGCCAGGGGCGCTATCGGAGACTGCATACCAGCCCTTTGTAACGGGCAGCTCAAAGATTTTTTCCATCTCCAGATCAGGGTAGGCAATGCACTGAATGAACTCATCGGCTGTGACGGCAAGCAAATTTCCGCTGGGGGCGTGCAGCCATTTGGAACAGTCGGTTATGGTGCCATTACACACAAATTCGCAGTCCCTTTCTTCTCCCTTGTTAAAGAGCCAGAGTATCATTTTGCCGCTGTTGCAAAATTCCCGGATGGATTTGGTTTCACGCTGCCATACATCGGACCACTTTTCACCGGGGAAATCGCAGATCAGCTCTGTTTTTCCTGTGATGTCTAAAAGAATATCCATCGCGTAGAGCAGCTCGTCGTCTAGCGCGCCAAGGTAACTTTGGTCGATCAGGACAAGCCCGTTCACCGGCCCGCAGTCAAGATGAAATTTCATTGTATGATTTACTCCTTTATTATTTATCATAGATTCTAGTACGCCATTCGATCAGTAATTAGTCTCGTGAACAACCTGCTTTGCACCATTGCGTCGTTAAAATTTCTAGACGATGCCATCGCATCGCCGTCAAAATATTGCCTAATACGGGCATAAATCATGCGGCTCACAAGTCTAATTTCTGACTGGATGGAGCACTAGGAGGCAATTTGTTTTCGATATTGATAAAATGGCGGGAATGATTTATCATACACGCCCTAAAATGCAATCTGCGCGAAATTGTAGAAACCAAGATACCAAATACGGAAATCATGTCCGCCGGCAAGTTCCTGCCACATATAGTTTTCCCCGTCCCTGAAGCGGTCGCTTAGCTGCGGAAGCTCTTTTGCTGCCCCGGAGGCGCTTTGGTAAGCGATTGAGTCATTTGTTCCGCATATATTGTAAAAATATCGAATTTCCTCGCCGGGAAACTGTGTGTCCAAAGTTTTTGCGATATCCGCCGCCTTGTATGAGGTGGGCGCTGCGGAAAAAGCGCCAAAGGAACTAATGATGTCGAGACATTCGCACATGCCAATATTGATGGTTTGCATGCCGCCCATAGACAGGCCAGCCATTGCCCGGTGATCCCGGTCCGCTTTCATGTCATAGTCACTTTTGCCAGATTGTCCGTATGTCGCATAATGGCTCTCAATATAAGGAATCAGGTCGTTTCTTAGCTCCTTTCCAAACTCATAGAAGGAGTTGTAGTCAGAGCTTTTATCTGCAAAATCTGCACCGGAACGGCCATTGGGCGTTACCACGATAAACGGTTCGATATCCCCGTTGTAGATCAGGTTATCCATAATGATTTTTATGCGGGAAGTGTCCCCGATCATTCCCCATTCGTTTTCATCACCGCCGATACCGTGCATCAGATAGAGGACATTGTATTTCCTGGTCTCATCATAGCCATATGGCAGATATACGTTTGCATATTTTTCAATCTCAGAGCCGTCTCCAAAATAGTCGTATGTCTGGTAAGTGATTTTTTCGACGGTTCCGCATTCGGTGAATCTTCGGGTGATATACTTTCCCGGAATCACGTCGCTAATTTCTGCCGTGGGCGCTTTTTCTTCCGGTACAAACTCCTGGGAATTGTCTGTCTCTGGTTCCACGGACGCAGTTTCCTGCGCGATCGCTTCCGCAATCATATCCTGTTGTGTCTCCTGCATGCTTTCACACTCCGTTTCGTTATTTTTTGCAGTTTCCGCTGCAGTTGTGGGTTCTGCGGCCGTTTCGCTGCCAGTCGCGGTTCCCGCCGCAGGTGCTGATGCTGTCTGACAGCCTGTCCCTGTTACTGTCAGCGCAGCAGCCAGCAAGAAAAGATATTTTTTTCCACGCATATGATATGTACCTCCGTTTTGGGCTGTAGGGAATGCTCCCTAATTGCAACCGATATCATAAAGCCTCTTATGCACATATTGTAGCAAATCTAGTATGGGAAATCAATATTGGATACTATTTTACCACACTCTACTGTCATTCGGTTGCCAGCAGAGCGCGCATACAGTACAATAAGTATCAAATGACAGAGGAGGTAAAGTGATATGTTTGAGATTGATAAACAAAAGTTCGGTGCCTTTATCGCGTCGCTTCGCAGGGAGAAGGGACTTACGCAAAAGGAACTGGCGCAGCAGCTTTTTATCTCCGACAAGGCTGTGAGCAAGTGGGAGACAGGCAACAGTATTCCCGATACCATCCTGCTAGTTCCGCTCGCGGAGATTTTTGGCGTCACGGTGACAGAACTTTTGATGTGCCAACGCATGGAGCAAGAGTGTGAGATGGATTCCCAGCAAGTAGAGAATGTGGTGAAGGCGGCCATCTCCTATTCTGACCAGAAGCCTGTCAGGGCCTATCAGGTCAATAACAAGTGGGGGAGGCGTTATGTGCTCGCATTGGCTGTCTGCTGTATAGAGCTTTTCATCAGTGTGATGCGCGGCTATGTGACGACGGGGTTGTTTGTGGTTACAGGATTGGGTATTACATTTGGAGCTTACTACAGTTTTCTGGCGGTTGTGAAGTTGCCTGCGTACTATGATGAAAACCGGATTTGCCTATACAGTGATCTGGGCTTTGAGATGAGTTTTCCCGGTCTGGCGTTCAACAACAGGAACTGGCAGCACATTCTGGATGCCGGGCGCATCTGGGCAATCGTTTCCATGACAGTATATCCGCTGCTGAACGCGGTTTTGCTTTTCTTCTTGCAGGAAATATGGTTTCTGGAGCTATTTTTGGTGCTCCCGGTCACACTTGGCGGCATATTTATTCCGACTTATATTGTCGGGAAAAAGTACGAGTGATTTATAATCTTCTTCTCTACAATGTGCCTAAGTCTTGCGCACCATGCATCAGTTCTGGGAATATCGGTGCACAGGTCACGAAGAATTAGATCGCATTCAGCCAGGGCTGCATCATATTGCTCTTTTGAGAGCTCCCCTGACTGATATGCGGCGTCTAATTCATCACGGTCGTCTACCTTTATATCGCCTTCCGGGGTAAAGATTACATCGAGGTATTTATCTATGTATACAATGATTCCATTCTCGTCATACTCGATGCCGTCTGTCACGTCCACATACCATATTGAGGGCTGAAAATCAGTATCTGCAGGCGCCGGGTAATTTTTTCTTTCTGTATCGTGGGAGCCGTCGGGGAAGTACTTGACAGTGATCACCCTGTTTGTATGGTCTGGAATCAGTTCAAGCCATGTCATGCCTGTACCGGTTACTTGTATTTTTCCGGCTTTTGGTGTTTCCCAATAATTGTTCTCACCGTCCGTCATTCTGATCAGACAGGCGATGCCGGAAAATTGTTCGTCATCAATCCGCACCTGATAATACGGATAGTGTTGAAATCCCCATAAATCCCTGTTTAGTCTCTTGTGTTTCATTGGCGTTGTTCCTTTCCTGTCTGGATTGTTCCACATGTAATATGGAAGAACTGTTTTCAATATTCCTTGCTGAAATCAATCTGGTTTCTTTTCGGTGCATTCTGTTGATCCAGCTTTATATTTTCGCAGAATATATCTAAAATCCGCTTTCTCGTAAACATGTTTTTCCCCCAGCTTACTCCTGAAATATGCGGCGTCAGCAGCACGTTTTCCATTGTCCTAAGAGGGTGGCTTTCGGGCAAAGGTTCGGGGTCTGTGACATCGAGGACAGCCCCTCTTAGAAACCCGTTTTGCAGAGCGTTTGTCAGGTCGTCGGTATTCACGATAAAACCGCGTCCGACATTTACAAGTATTGCGTCTGACTTTAACTTTCTGATTCGTTCAGCATCAAACAGTCCTCTTGTCTTGGTAGTACCCGGAAGCGCGATAACGACTACATCGGCACCTGGCAGTTGCGCGTCAACATGGTCTATGGTATATATTTCATCAAAGAACAGATGTTTTCTAGCTTGTGTGCGACAGATTCCGACAGTGTAAGCTCCAAAACACCGAAGCCTTTTTGCAGTCTCCTGTCCAATATTGCCTGTTCCTAAGATGAGTATGCGTTTCCCTTCTAAGGTATCATCGCTCTCAATCCGGTTCCAGCCGCCGCGCTGCAGCTGCACGCGGTAGGAGAACATATTTTTGTACAGAGTGAGAATCCCGGAAACAATATATTCGGAAATAACGGCCCCATAGGCGCCTGAAGCGCTGGTAAGTGTGATATGGTCAGGAAAATTGGGCGCGGAGGTATATTGATTGGCGCCGGCCCAGGTCATTTGAATCCATCGGAGTTTTTTCATCAGATGAATCATATCAAGCTCGGGTTCGCCCAATATAATCTCTATATTCGCATACTCCCCACTTTTTAGAAGCTCCTTCTCACTGTCAAAAAACAGCACGCGGTCTTCTTTTTCCACAGAGGATAAAATAAGGTTTTTCTCACCTTGAGTGCATTGTTTGGTTACAGCAATGATTCGCATTTTTTGTCCTTTCTACTACACACGCTAACTCTTTCTATGTTTCTTTTATTATATATCCGATTTCTTTCAAAATTCAACTGTCATTTTCGTGTTTACCTATTTTTACAGACACTTCGAAAAATACTCTGAAAATATGGACAGGATAGCCAATTTACGTTTACCTATTTTTACAAGCACTTCGAAAAAACTCTGAAAATATGGATAGGACAGCCAATATTTCATCTATGCAGATTCGCATATCATGTGATACAATAACTATGACAATGAAAAGAATGCGGGGTGAATTCAATGATGAAATATATCCGAGGTATAAACTCAGTACAGTTGATGAAAGCTGTTGGCAGATTGTGCTGAGGTTGATAGGGAACTTGCTGACAGTCACAACTGTACTGCGAAAAATAAAAAGATTGATATTGGAAACGGAGTGCAGTTATGCGTTATATAAAAGAAATATTGATAAAAAACAAAAAATGGATTGCAGTATATTTGGCGATAGGCTTGTTTAATGCTTTTATGGCCAACTATAAAACAGATTATTTTCAGAAAGTCATTGACGGGCTGTCGGACAAGACCATAACTCTTTATGGAATCCTGTTTTACGGAATGGTTCTGGTTGTCAGCTATGGCATGAATTATCTAGACGAGTATCCGTCGTCAAAGCTCAAAAGTGAGATTTATCTGGATTTCAAATTGCTTGCCCTGGATAAGATTGGGAAGATGGATTACGCTTCGTACCAGAGGCTTGGAACGGGAAAGCTGGTGCAGCAGATCGAGAACGGCGCAAATGCCGGGAGGGGAGTTCTCCTTGATTTCTGGCTTTGTGTCATCAGGGAGCTCTTCCCGACGATCCTGTTTAGCCTGTATTTCATCTGGAGGATTGACAGGACAGTCACGTATTTTCTCATGGCGGGATATGTCGTTGTGCTGATCGTGACCAACTTACTGTTGAAGGGATTGTACCAGATCAAGGAAAAGATACTGACCAACGAGGAGGAGCTGAATCATTTTCTCGTGCGCGGATTTATGGAAATGCTGGTTTTTCGCATGAAACACCAGTTCCCAGGAGAGATTAGGAAAGCCTCCCGCGCCAAGCGCATCATTGTGGCGTCGAAGGTAAAGATGACTATGATTCATGAAGCGTTTTTCACGATTTTTGCGCTGCTGGTCGCCTGTCTGGATATTGGAATTCTGGCATATGCGTGGAAAAACAGTCATTTGTCCGTCGGCGCGGTGGTCGCGTTAATCACGCTAATTGACAATGCATATACGCCCATTGCGATATTAAATGTCATTTATGTCCAGTATAAGCTGGACAAGACTGCATGGCAGCGCTTTGCGGGACTGCTGGCGCTAAAGGAGGACACACAGCTGTGGAAAGGGGAGGCCTTTGACGTGCTCTCGGATGCAATCCGCGTTGAGAACGTGTCGTATGCCTATGACCAGTCGTGGCGCGGCAGCGGTGGTGTGGAGAGTGGTTCCTGCAATACAAAAGTGCTCGACCGCGTCAGCCTGACGATCAGAAAAGGTGAGAAGACTGCGTTTGTCGGGGAGTCGGGTTCTGGCAAATCGACGCTGGCAAAAATCTTGATCGGACTACTCAAGTATGAGGAGGGCGAAATCTACTTTGATGACAAAAAACTTAGAACGCTCTCGCTGGAATCGCTGTATGAAAAGGTATCTTATCTGTCGCAGGACGCGCCTGTATTTGACGGTACAGTCCGCGAAAACCTGGTATTTGACAGGGATGTTCCAGACGCTGATATCCAGATGGGATTAGAAGGCACACTGCTTCTGTCGATGATCGGGACGCTAGACGGCGGCGTGGACGCAAGGATTGGTGAAAAGGGAGCCTGCCTGTCGGGCGGGGAGAAGCAGCGGCTGGCATTGGCAAGGTTGTGGTTTGATGACGCCAAGATCGTTGTATTGGACGAGGCGACATCGGCGCTTGACAATGTGACAGAAGGTATTGTCATGAAAAATGTGCTGGCGCAGGTGAGTGGGGCCACAGTAATCGCGATTGTTCACCGCCTGACTTACATTAGCGGATTTGATAGGATTATTGTCTTTCGCGATGGGAAAATTGTGGGGGACGGAACATTTGAGGAGCTGATGGCAAATCACAGTTATTTTAGGGAGTTGTACGAAAGCAGCGGGGCAGAACGGTACATGTCATAGGACGAGTATGAAAAATTCTCTAGGGCGTACAGATGTCACGCCATAAAAATGTCACGCCATAAAAATGGCGGGAGTGATTTTCAGACACGCTCTGGATTGGAGGGAAAATATGAGGGATTGTTTGAGCCGCACAGGGATTTGGAGGCGGAAACACAGCTAAAAACGGTAATTTTGCAAATTCAGTCACTGATGTATGAATCAGAAAATCGTGCGGCTGTTGAAAAACTGCTTGAAGATGCCGCAAAGCTCGTTAAGGCACCTGACAGGGTATTGGATTTGGCGGTGGTTGAAAATTATGAGGACTGGACTGATTTGGATGGCCTAGTGGGGGAACTGACGATGGACGTACCAGAAGTACCGGATATATCCAGGGAGGATTTGTGCGAAATCGTACAGGAGATGCGGGCGGTCATCGGGCAAAACCAGGCGCCTGACAATATCAGTCTGGAGTATTGGAGCAATTTTTACAGGGAATTTTTTGCAGTTCATTTTCCAGAGACAGGGGATGAATTGTTCGACGCGGTATTTGAGGAGCTTTCGCTGGATGAAGTGGTTGGGATTGTCTTTTGAATGATTTATAGTTATTAGAATTTCATTTTGATATTTTTAAAGGAGAGCATATACAATGAGAGAGATTGAACAATATGGTTTGTTAGGGGACGATGAATGTGAGCTTTTTCCCTGGCTGCCCACTCCTCGCCCGCCATTTAACATATGGGTTACGCCAGAAGAACTCGCCCCATTCTTTCTTGTGCAGCATCACCCTTTTTCCATATCCCTTTTGTTACGGACCGGCGATCGTTTTCAGGCAGATATATGGAAGCAATTGGGATTGGAAGGAAGCAGCAAAGACTGGGAAACGCTTACAAAGGGGATTATAAAAGAGTGGGAGGAAGATAACAGCGGGACGGATATGTTTCACTTTGATTGGGATGAAGAAATATTTTGTGTCTTTTCTCAGTATATTGATGATTTAATGATGCTTGCAAGGAGGGTGAGGGCGGTCTGTAATGATAAAAACTCAATGTGCAGGTATCTTGGCTGAACTGTGAATTAAGGAGACCAGATATGCAAGGTTAAGTCGTTTTAACCACCAGAGGGGGATACCTTCTGGTGGTTTTTTAGATGTTGAGCAGTTTGGAAATATCAGAAAAATTAATATATAAATCTTCGCATATATTGACCTTCAGGACGGCATCAAATGTGTAGGGGACATTTAGAAGATCACGCTCAAAATAGTTTACTGTGACACTTTTTCGCTGCGGGTCTATAATCCAGTATTCACGAACCCCGTATTTTTTGTAATAGTAAAGTTTCCGGATATAATCATCGGATGGATTGCCAGGTGATACAATTTCAATGATAAAATCAGGAGCACCGTTGCACCGTTTTTTGTCCAGCTTGCTTATATCACATATAATCATTAGGTCAGGCTGGACGATGGTGAGAGGTGTATCACTTAACTTCACATCAAAGGGCGCATGGAATACGCGGCAGGGACTATTTTTGCTTTTGAGATATGTGTTTAGTATGGTTGAAAGCTCCATAGAGAGAATCTGGTGATTCTGTGATGGACTTGCCATATAGGAAATCTGTCCGTCAAAGATTTCAGCCCTGACATTTTCGGGGAGTGCCTCGTACTGATTCAGGGTAATTATTTCGGGTTGGGGTTGTATTGCCGGCATAGGTGTATATCCTTTCCTGGTGGGTGAATGAATCAGGTTTTTCTACAGTTTCTTATTAGTATAACATATTCCTTAGTATAACATATTCCGGACGAGTCCACAACCGTATTCTAGAGCGTGTTTGAAAATTCATTCCTACCATCTGCATAACGACGCCATAGCGTCGTATTCACCACTTTGCGTGATATTTGCGCCAAATTCAGGTTACATAGCCCGCTATGCGCCCTTCATTTGGCACAAATCTCCCACAAATTGTGACGCACATCTGGCAGAAAGCAATTTTCAAACACGCTCTGGGCGGAAAAGCAAAAGGATTCTTCCTGGTAGGTGTTACTTTTTATGGAAAAATCCGTATCTGTATGGTAGTATAATCATATGAAAAATGATCGAGGAGGAGAGACAATGCACGACATTCATATCAACACAGAGCGTTTGTTGCTGCGCCCCCTGAAAATAGAGGACGCGGAGGAAGTGTTTGAGTGGGTTCGCGATGAAAGAGTCGCAAGATATATGGTCTACACGACGTATACGGATATTGAACAGGTGCGGGCTTGGCTGGCTAGTCTCGAACAGGACACGGGCACGTACAATTTTGGCTTTGAGCGTATTGCAGATGGCAGGCTGATTGGCAGCGGCGATATTGGCTGGAATCCCCGGAAAGGCAGCTGGGGATTTGGATATAATTTCCGCTATGACTGCTGGGGGGTGGGATATGCCACAGAGGCCGTGCAGGCAATGATAAATTATGCCCGCGTAAACTTTGGCGCGCGAAAATTTGCTTCGTCACATTGCGAGCCCAATCTGGCTTCGGGAAATGTGATGAAAAAGTGCGGGCTTCATTTTGTGGGGTATGGAACGTTCCAGAAGCTGGACGGAAGCGCACAGATGCGGTCAATGGAATATGAAGGAGAACTGTAGTTTGCATCTTGCGCATGGTTTCTGGCTGGTCGTACAGGGGATATAAAAGGCGGGTGTGGTAGTGCGTGTACGCAGAACATAAAGAAATTAGCGGTTGATGCATTTTGGCAGCACATGGGATATAGGGGAATCAATGGTTGATGCGCTTGGAGAGGGGAATATATGATTATAAGGGATTGTAAAGGAAATGAACTGGTGGAGATTCTTGACATGGATGAGCACAGCGCACTTGAGCGGTATACTCCTGTCACGCACTGTCTGGCGGTCGTGATGGTAGGCGGGGACTACCTGCTTGGGTGGAATCGCTGGCGGAAGGACTGGGAGATTTTTGGCGGGTGTATGGAGCAGGGAGAGACCATGCGTGAATGTATCACGCGCGAGCTGCTTGAGGAGATCGGTCTTTCAGACTTGTCAGTTGATTACATAGGACTAATGCGCCTGAAATTGATGCCGGACTATTTTTCAACCGAGCGCCGCGAGGAATACGGCGGTTTATACGGCGTAATGCTGCAGCCTGGGGATATGCAGCGGATTGAGCGCTACCGGAAGGACCGGGAAGAAATAGAAAAGATTGCTTTATTGAAAGACATTCCAGAAGGAGAAAAAATTGCAGAGATTGACAGGGCGCTGTTAAGCTATTATAACAAGTAAAATCATAAGGGATACGTTGGAAAAGGAGCGTGAAGGAACTATGGATTTTCAGTATGTACGGATTCAGGGAAGGGAATTGTCTTATGTGACAAAGGCGCCCAAAGGGATTTTTGCCATGTGCTGGCGCATGATCTATGACGGCGTGATGAGCGGGGAGGATGCAGCGTGTTTTAAGGCAGTCAACCAATGGTTTGAGGACAACCTTCCAAATCCAGAGGTCTGCCTTTCAGGCGATCAGGCGGTCATTACCTATTTCAAGACAAAATCCACACAGGAGATGCTGCGGCAGCTTGAACCAGCGATGCAGTTGTTAAAGAAATATAACCACCCATTTGATATGGTGTATACAAATGATATAGGAGAGATTGTGTATGAAGATAAATGGCAGGTTGCCGTTAAGGTAGGTTAGGAACTTTAAATAAGGAACTGTATGTGGCACAGGAACATAAAATCATTGGGAAAGGGTGACATCAGACATGCATATTGTAATCATTGAGGACGAACCAGCGATCCGGCAGGAGCTGAAGCTTCTTCTGGAAAACGCACTCTACCAGGTTACAGCGCCCAGTGAATTTCATGACACAGCATCTATAGCGCTGGCAGCAGAGCCGGATCTGATCCTGTTGGACATCAGGCTGCCGGAGGAATCAGGTTTTGATGTGTGCACCAAAATCCGCGCGGCGTCCGAAGTTCCAGTAATTTTTTTAACCAGTCAGACTGACGCGGCGGACGAGCTGAACGGAATGTTAAAGGGCGGGGATGACTATATCACCAAACCATTTTATCCGCCGCTGCTCTTAGCGCGCATTGCGGCCGTCCTGAAAAGGACGAAAAAGAGCGCCGGAAACGGGAAGGAGCTGGATAAGTTAGAATATAAGGGCGTGGCGCTGGATATTGCGCGCGGAAGTATCCACTGTCAGGGCGGGCAGGCGGACCTGACTAAAAATGAGTTTAAAATTCTCTATTACCTGTTTCAGAATACGGGCAGGATCGTGCCGCGCATGGAGCTTGTTGAATATTTGTGGGACAATCAGGTCTTTATCGACGACAATACGCTGAGCGTCAATATGACACGCATCCGGGCAAAGTTAGAGCAGCTTGGCGTGCATGGTTTTGTGGAGACAAAGCGGGGAATGGGGTATCGTCTATGAATGTCATATCATTTCTGAAGGACAAACTGATGTTGTTTCTCCTGCATATGGTCTGCATGATGGCGCTTTGCAGTTTTCTGATGGCGACGGGATATCAGAGAGCTGCGTGTCTGCTGGTCTGGATTTGCTGGATTCTGGTGCTTTTTACCTGGACTGTCTGCGAATACCAGAAAAGAAAGCGGTATTTCTCCAAGATGGAAACGGTGCTTGCACAGATTGACCAGCGGTTTCTGCTAGGGGAGATGATGCCTTATTCAGAGCGGCTTGAGGACCAGCTTTACCGGGAGATGATACGCATGTCCAACCGCTCTGTGATTGAGAAAATCCGTGCGGCGGAGGAGACCAAAAATGATTACCGCGAATATATAGAGAGCTGGGTGCATGAGATTAAGGCGCCCATCACCAGCGTCGCACTGATGTGCGAAAACCACAGGAGCGAGGTCACGCGGCGCATCAGCAGTGAGAATGGAAAGATTGAAAATTACGTGGACATGGCGCTGTACTATGCGCGGTCTGACGAAGTGTACAAGGACTATCTGATCCAGGAGACGGACTTAGCGGCAGTGGCTGCAGAGGTGGTGGGGCGCGGCAAGTATTATTTCATACAAAATGCGGTGCGGGTGGAGATTGACTGTAAGGACTGTGTTTTGACAGACAGGAAATGGATCGCCTTTATCCTGAACCAGATCCTGCAAAACAGTCTCAAATACAGGCGCGCGACAGACGCGTGTATACGGATTTACACGGTAAAGGAGCCAAAAAATGTCCGGCTGGTGGTCGAGGATAACGGCATTGGAATCAAGGAGGAGGAAGTCCCCCGCATCTTTGAGAAGAATTTTACAGGGACAAACGGGAGAAACCATGAGCGCTCCACGGGAATGGGCTTGTATCTGTGCGAGAAGCTCTGCACAAAGCTTGGCATCGGGATTCACGCAGCGTCGGAGGAGCACGTTGGAACGAAGGTGATGCTTGAGTTTCCGGTTGGTACGTATTTCATATCAGAAACGAAGTCTTAATTCTCATAGCTGTCGTTGCCATCAGGAGCCGTAGCCCTAAGGAACCTTTCAAAAATGTAAGATTACTGCAAGCGACATTGATACCATTTCGCTGCCAAATCTGGTAATATGGATAAAACCCAATGAAATAAAGGAGGCGGCTATGATTAGAAATAGCGCAAAACAGTTAGAAAGAGAGGTGCGGGGATGGGTCCATATATCAATGTGTGTGATGTGGAGAAATATTACGGCAGCGAGGCGGGGATGACCAAGGCGGTTGACCGCGTGAGTTTTCAGGTGGCGGAGGGAGAGTTTGTCGGTGTGATGGGGGCGTCTGGCTCTGGCAAGACGACGCTGCTCAACATGCTCTCCACGATTGACCGCGTGACGGCGGGACATATCTATTATCAGAATACAGATATCACGCTGCTAAAGCCCAACCGACTTGCCAGGTTCCGCAAGGAAAACCTGGGGTTTGTGTTTCAGGAGTACAACTTGCTCGACACGTTGACGATCGGGGAAAATATCGCGCTTGCGATGACACTTCAGAAAAAGAGTAAAAAAGTAATCAAAAAAGACAGCGAGGAGATGATGCGGTTACTTGGCATTTGGGAGATCCGTGACAAATTTCCCTATCAAGTCTCAGGAGGGCAGAAGCAGCGCTGTGCCTGCGCGCGGGCACTCGTCAACCATCCGAAGCTCCTTCTGGCTGACGAGCCTACGGGCAACCTGGACAGCAGATCCAGCGAGGCCGTCATAGAGGCGTTCGTCACGGCAAAGAAGAATCTGGGCGCCACGATTCTGATGGTGACGCATGACAGCCTCTCGGCAAGCTACTGTGACCGTGTGATCCTGATGAGGGATGGCGTTGTCTGTGACGAGATGGAGAATAAAGGAGGGCGGCGGAAGTTTTTTAATGAACTGATGGATGCCCTTAGAAAACTGAATGGTGATGAGCAATTATGACATTAAACAAAATTTTCACGAAGCTGCGGAAATATAATAAGAAGAATTATCATCAGCTCAAATTTTGCTTCGCGTTTGCGGTGATGTTGGTCGCTTCCTTTATCTCCACCGTGTTAAACCCGGCGATTCAGAATGTGCTGCCCCTGGGCGGTGATTCAAGGAAATTTGTCTACCTGATCTTTGCGATCGCCGTTGTTGGCTGCTTTGTCTTCATTATTTATGCCGCACAGCTATTTTTGCGGTATCGCAGCCGGGAGATTGGTGTGTTTCTGGCATTGGGGGCGGAGAAAAAGCAATTGTCAAAGGCCTTGTATGTAGAGCTATTCAGGATAGGAACGGCCTGCACGCTTGTCGGGATACTGGCGGGTGCGGTGCTTTCGTACCTTGTGCTGTGGCTTTTCTGGGTACTGTTTCCATTTGGCATAGAACGGCCTGTGTTGGTCTCGGCGGGGGGAATTGTGGTAGCTGTTTTGCTCAGTGCACTCATGATGATGTGCATGATGATTCTCGCTGTGTTGTTTATGAAGCGGACAAATATCATTGATATACTAAACGAACAGCGCACCAATGAGACTGTCAGGCGGGAGCCTGGCCGGGGATATTTTATCACTGGCGCAGCAGGTCTAGTGCTGGGGCTTGTGATTACAGTGGTGGTGGCACCAATCTATTCAAGGGCGGCAAAACGCACCCTTGGCATCTGGGTCAATCTCTTTTATATCGTGGCGCTGTTTGGGCTGTACAGGGTGTTAGTCTATTCTATCTCAGTGCATAGGAGAGGGAAAAAGCCTCAGAAATATTACAAAAACCTGATTTCGTTTGGCATGCTGAAATTTCAGGGGCGCTCTGTCGTCTGGAATATGCTGATCGTATGTCTGCTGATCGTGTGCAGCCTTTTTGCCTGCCTGTACACACCGGAGAGGTATCTGTCACAGAGGGAGGCACTTGATGAAATCCCTGTGGATTATGTGATTTCCTATCCGCTGTCCGCGGACGAGCTGGACAGGGCAGACATTGAACGCCTGGCAGAGCAGTATGGTATGGCGGTCACTGATTACCGCGAGGGGATGTTTATACGCCTGCTGGGCAGCGGCGTGAACCGCGAAGATGTGGATGACAGCGGGAAAATAATTGAGATCTACGAGAAGGAGTGTTATTATTATTCCTTTATCGACGAGACAACATTTCGGGCAGTCACCGGTGAGGAGCTGTCCGTCGAGGACGGAACGTACTGGCTGATCCGGAGCAGCAGCATGTATGAAAATATATATCAACGGTATGATGACCTGGACTATGTGCAGAATGTCGATGCAGGTGTGGAAAAACATCTCGCGTATGCCGGGACGGTGGAATACAGCGGTCTGGTGATGGGGAGCGGATTTGGCGGAAGGTCAAGATATGTGATCAGCGATGCGGATTACGCGGAATTAAAGCACCAGCTTCCAGAGCAGATGTGCATGAAAAGCATTCTGTTCAATGTGGAGGACCTGGAGGCTTCTGAGGCCTTTGCCAGGGCGCTCTACAGGGAATTTTGCAACAGGGCTTCGTCCGACATGCTAAAAATGAGCCTGTATGACGAGCATCAGGAGGAGGCTGCGCTGCGGACAAAGGGGTATTATGGATACGCGGATCTGGTCACGCCAGACCCGGAGCATTCGGAGGAATACTGCGACTGGAAATACATGCCATCCTTCAAGGTTCTGGACATCACCAACGCCTTTGTCTCCTTTGGTGTTTTCTATATGCTGTTTATCTATGTGGCGGTGATTTGCCTTGCGTCTGTGGCGGTTATCTCGTATACGAGAAGCATGACTGTAGCGGTCAAAAACAGGCAGATCTTTGAGGATGTGCGAAAGCTGGGAGGGGACCGCGATTATATCAGGCGGATTCTGGCGGACCAGGTGCGCAGAGTGTACACGCTGCCGACCGTTATGGGTTGCATTATCATGCTGGTTTGGTATCCGCTGATTCTGTGGCAGAATGACGGGCGGTTCACATCAACTGACTGTACAGCTGTCGTGGTGGAGCTTGTTCTCTGTGTGCTTATCGCATTGTATCAATATGCTATATACAAGATCTCGATGCGGCAGGGGGAGAAGGTGGTCATGAAGGATGCGGGAATGTAGGTGTGCCCCATTGTATCAGTATGCTGCCTGTGGGGGCTGGATACGGCAGGGGGAGAGGGTGATCATGAAAGATGCAAGAATACAGGCTGCGAATTACGGAAATTGACAATTTTGCCATCATTTCAGCGCGTGTCCTGGGAATGCTAATCCAAAAGATCAGCGCGTCGGACAGCTGTGCTTTGGAGTTTCCTGTCGAGTCCATCATGCCGCCGGGTTTTACGCAGTATCTGGTGAAGGTGATCAATTGTAACCGGGAAAACAGGCTGTTTCAGTACGCCCAGATTCAGGAGGGGCCCATAAAGGCGGAGCATGTCTACCAAATTGTACAATATCAGATGCAGCGGCTAAAAATTGAGTCGGAGGACTGCTTTCAGCGGATTATCCTTTACACTGGCAACACTACGGCGTCGATGAAGTACAGGGTGGTAGCCAGGGAGGCTTTCTTTTGTATCTGTAGGAATGA
Organism: uncultured Lachnospiraceae bacterium; assembly: GCA_910588755.1. GTDB lineage: Bacteria > Bacillota > Clostridia > Lachnospirales > Lachnospiraceae > COE1. The sequence continues at coordinate 31,273 of CAJUQZ010000021.1, forward strand.
GGACAGCAGGTTCATTTATATTTTTCCGGATGGGAGACAGGAAAGCGTTTGCAAACATCGTTTCTAAAGCTTAGGCGTCTGTGCAGGCGTGTTCGAACTGCAGTGCTGTTTCGGGAGTGTCCGGACAGAAACCATCGATAATCCAGATAAAAATGGAGATTTGAATAGCCATTACTGAAATAATGCACCGCAATTCCAGACTGTGTATTGCCCAAGAGACGCAAAGATGGTAAAGTTGTTATGAGGATGAAAAAACAGTAACGCAGGGGGAGTATATGCAGGAGTTTGACATTAAAGAATATCTTACGCGCGCAGGAATTTGCAGAATTACAGAGCTAGATACAGCGCTCATAGAAGCCTTTGGACAAAATCAGGGCAGTCGTCATATTGAGCGGATGACGCAGTTGTTTGACCAGTCAGAGGAAAGACTTGTGTACGGAAAAGGGGATACGCCGTATCTCCATCGCCAGGAGGAGCTTGTCGATTATCTGAACCAGAGTCTGGAGATGAGCATTCTGGCGGCGTCCTTCTATGACCGTGTTTTTTTCCGTAGGGTGATGGAATACCTGCTTCGGTATGACACATATTGGACAGGGGATATCGTAGATATCGGCTGCGGAAATGGGATCCTGACCTGTTTTTTGGCGCTGCAGCGCCCAGGCTCGGTCGTCACAGGCCTTGAATTGTCAGGTAATGCCGTAGCCGTGGCGGAGGCGCTTGCAAAAAAACTACAGGTAAACAATGTGCATTTTACCAGTCAAGTCATGTCCGTACAAGGGCAGTGCGATTCTTTGTTTTCCTGCCGTACAGCGCATGAAAATGTTGCATGGAAGGCGCTCTGTGAAGAACCGGCACCTGCCATGCTGCCCATAGAGGAGCAGGCTAGACGCCACAGGGATTATGCGGGGAAGCTTGCTGCTATGGTCAGAACCGGCGGATATCTTGTCGGTGTGGAGCGCTATGAGGATGACAGCACATATGCTGGTCTGGTTCGCGCTTTAGCGCGCGCGGGACTGCATCAGGTGAGAGGAACGCACATGCAGTTTTCCTGCAAAAACGGGGACAAGACCGCCGTGTTTCAGGCGATGGTATTTCAAAAGACGGAAAAGTAAGCGAAAAATTGACTTCCGCGTAAAAGAGAGCTACTGTCAGGGATAGATTTATACTGAAAAAAAATAAAATAAAAAAAATAAAAAAAGTACTTGCATTTTTGGAGAACATGGTATATACTAAATAACGTGCTACGGAACAAAGCACGAATTTAGCGCTATCGCCAAACGGTAAGGCAACGGACTCTGACTCCGTCATTTCAAGGTTCGAATCCTTGTAGCGCTGTTAAAAGCCTGTTGATTTTTGTTAACAGGCTTTTTGGTTTTATGAATCAATCTCAATCCCCATCTGTTCCATCACTTTTTCCAGTTCGCTCTTATATTTGGGATTTCGAATGTCCTGCGTAAAACCTTTGCCTTCATTGGCCCAATAGGGTTCATTTGAATTTTTCAGAATACATTCTGCCAGAAGATTCTGGTTCGCAATATTCAGTGCGTAGCTGATACCATGATTTTTGAAGTCATGTGTTCCGATCAGGTTGTTTCCCTCAAGCGGTATTTCTTTATACAGGCGTCCTCTCTGGAACATAATCTTATTTCTGTCTGTGCCAGAGATACTCTGACCGTACATGACCGGATAGTCCACATTTTCCGGCAATGGCGCGTTGCCAATGATTTCATACTCCCCGTAGTAAAAACGGTTGTCCATAATAAACTGGGACGGACAGCTTTTCAGTTTGCTTAATTCCGTCGTATCAATTGCGGGATTTTCTGTTATAATATGGTAGACACTCACCACGAGTGGCCGGCCCATAAGGATGTCCCAGACCTTTGCGCCGCTTTTTTTTAGCTGCATCACATCAAGCAGAATCCGCCCATAGCCATAGTGGGTGCGGTCAAATTTGAAACGGAAAAAATCGCCTTCTTTAAATTTGCAGTGTCTGCGTTTTGCCGTTGCAAAGGACTGTATTCTTTCAAACTCGGCTTCGTCTGTATCGGCAATCCATTGAGTTAGAAAGTCCTGCAGTTCCTGCTCGTCCATTGGTTTTAAGCCTGCAAAATAGGATGAATAATATGTCTGCTGGGTTGTGTAATTGCCCAGTGTCATATAACCGCTATAGAAAAAATAGGCACCCTCGGCGTTATAGCGCTGCAGATTGACGGCATTGAGCCTTTTGGGTTTTCCCTTTCCGGTCTTTGAGGCGATCAGGGTCCGGTTTTCCAGAGTTTTCAGACATACCGTATCTTCCTGGTATTCGCCGCTGTAATGTTTGTAGATTACCTTGCGGATCATATCACCGTCAAAATATAAAAGGACTCTTCCGGACTCATGTTCAGGGTTGCCGCTGTTTGAAATTTCGACCTTTTCCCAGCCAGGCTCGACAAGCGCCAGGCCAAGATATTTGCGTTGTTTGTTTGTCAGCTCCATTTTATGCTCCTCTGATACAGTTTGAACACACTCCCGGAATACAAATCAAAAGCTGCTGTTTTCTAACAATCGATTCCGGGAGGCTATCTTGATTGTGTTGATACAAATTATAGCATATGGCAGGACTTTCGACAATTAAAAAGAGAGATATAAAAAGTATTGTGAAAAAGTATTCGCAAATCATTATTGTTATTTGTGTATGAATTATTTATAATGAAAATATCTGTGTAAATCAGGGAGAGCGTAGGGTGGAAAAGTATGACAGGCAGATGATAAACGCAATTATGGAAGGGGACGCGGACCAAGTGCGTGCCCTGCTCGAGGGCGGCGCGCCAGTCAATGAGAAAAATATGTTATAGGAACTGTTCATAAGGAACGATTTATAAGAGGCTTATGGAGGAAAAAAGATTGGATTCATTTGTAGAATTTCAGAATGTAAACAAGATTTATAAGACCGGGGAGGTGTCAATCCAGGCGCTGCACGATGTGAATTTTGAGATTGAAAAAGGCGAGTTTTGCGTGATCGTGGGCGCATCGGGCGCGGGGAAGACAACAATCCTGAATATTCTGGGTGGGATGGACACGCTGACGGACGGAAAGGTGTTTCTGGATTCCGAGGAGATCTCGGCGTATAATAAAAAACAGCTGACAGGCTACCGCAGATATGATGTCGGCTTTGTGTTCCAGTTCTATAACCTGGTGCAGAATCTGACGGCGCTTGAGAATGTCGAGCTTGCCGCCCAGATCTGCAGGGAACCGCTTGATGCCGCAGAGGTTTTGCAGGAGGTGGGACTCGGGGAGCGGATGAAAAATTTCCCGGGGCAGCTCTCGGGCGGGGAGCAGCAGCGGGTGGCGATTGCGCGTGCACTGGCGAAGAATCCAAAGCTGCTATTGTGTGACGAGCCGACAGGGGCGCTGGATTACAATACGGGCAAGGCGGTATTGAAATTATTGCAGGACACATGCAGGGAGAAGGGCAAGACGGTCATTGTCATCACGCATAACCAGGCGCTCACAGCGATGGCGGACCGGATTATCACGGTAAAGAGCGGCACAATCGTCAGCATGGTCAAAAATGTGCATATCGTCAAAGTAGAGGACATTGAATGGTAGTAAACAAAAAACGCAAAGTGCAGCGTTTTTGCGGTTGTTATAGAGGAGAGAATAATGAAGTCCATGATGAGAAAAACAACATTGCGTGAGATCTGGCAGAGCCTTGGGCGGTATCTTGCCATTTTTGCGATCGTGGCGATGGGCGTCGGCTTTTTTGCAGGACTTAGGATCACAAGACCGGTCATGGTGGCGTCCGCAAATGCCTATCTGAATGAAAAGCAGCTGTACGATTATCGCCTGTTATCCACACTCGGGTTTGAGGAGGAGGACGTGGCGGCGCTGGCGGCAAAGGACGATGTGCGCGCTGTGGAGGGTGCGGTCGATGCGGACATTCTCTATATGGACGGCGACGGGAATGAGAATGTTATCAGGGCGCATTCCCTGATGAAAAGCATAAACGGTCTGGAGATCGTGGCGGGGCGGCTGCCGCAGAATGATACAGAGTGTGTTGTTGATACGGTTTTGTATGACGAGGGCGCGATTGGAAGCAGCATTATTTTTTCCGGAAATAACGACCAGGACGATCTGGACAAGTTTGCGCATGACCGGTACACGATTGTTGGGATTGCGCAGGCGTCGGCGTATATCCAGTTCGAGCGCGGGACGACTTCCCTTGGAAACGGGCGGGTAAGCGGTTTTATGTATTTGCTTCCGGAGGGATTTGCAACGGATTACTTTACCGAAATTTATGTGCGGTTCGACCAGGATGCCCCGATTTATTCCGCGGAATATGATACTTATATGAAAGCGAAAGAGAAGCTTTGGGAGGAATACTGCAAGGCACAGGGGGAGCGCAGGTATCAGGCAATCGTCGCTGACGCGGAGAGTGAGCTTGCAAAGGCGGAGGCCAAATTTGCCGATGAGAAGGCTGACGCTGAGGCGGAGCTTGCCGATGCGAGAAAGGAGCTTTTGAACGCGGAGGATGAGCTTGCCGACGGGCAGGAGCAATTGAGGGAGGGCGAGGATGAGCTTGCGGACAACCGTGCCATGATTGACAGCCGTGCGCGGGAACTTGTCAATGCAAGGCGCTCTTTGGACGAACAGCGTGCGGAGCTTGCGGCGGCGGTTGAGCAGGCAAATGCAGTGCCCGTCGAGTACCTAGACGAGGCGGCGTTGCAGCAGCTGCAGGCTTCGATGCAACAGTTTGAGGCAGCGGAGGCGGAGCTTGCGGACGCGGAGAGACAGCTTGCGGACGGGGAGGCAGAGCTTGCGCGCGGACGGAGAGAACTGGCCAACGCGGAGGCAGAGCTTGAGGAGAACCTGCAGAAGCTATTGGAGGCTGAGGCGGAGCTTGCGGATGGCTGGGTGGAGTACAATGACGCATATGCGGAGTTTGAAAAAGAGATGGCAGATGCAGAGCAGGAGCTTGCGGACGCGAAGGCGGATATCGCTAAGATCGAGGTGCCAGACACGTATGTGCTGGATCGGGATACCAATATCGGTTACGCCTGTTTTGAGAATGATTCGAGCATTGTGGAGGGACTGGCAAATGTATTCCCGGTGTTCTTCTTCCTGGTGGCGGCGCTGGTCTGCATGACGACGATGCACCGCATGGTGGAGGAGCAGCGCACGCAGATCGGCGTGCTGAAAGCGCTCGGCTATGGCGAGCTGACGATCATGGGAAAATATCTGTTTTACTCGGGAAGTGCTGCGCTGACCGGGTGCATCGCGGGATATTTTCTGGGGATTCATCTCTTTCCGTTTGTGATCTGGCAGGCGTATGGCATGATGTATAAGATGGGGGATATCGTGTTTGTGGCGGACAGCGCGACAGCGCTGCTCTGCCTGGCGTGCGCGCTGCTGTGTTCCGTGGGGACAACGTGGTTTTCGTGCCGCCGCGAGCTGCGGGAAGTGGCGGCGGAGCTGATGCGTCCCAAGACGCCAAGGGCCGGAAAGCGGGGTTTCCTGGAGCGGGTTCCGCTGGTCTGGAACCGGTTGACGTTTTTGCAGAAGGTGTCCGTGAGAAATATTATCCGGTATTAAAGGCGGTTTCTCATGATGGTTATAGGCATCAGCGGCTGTACGGCGCTGCTGGTGACTGGATTTGGAATCCGGGATTCCGTCATGGACATAGCGGACCAACAGTTTGGGGAAATCCAGACATTTGATCTTGACATTACCCTGAAAAACGGCGTGCAGGACGTGGGGGACACTTCCCTGGAGCCGCTGAAGGAGGGGCTTGCGGCGTATGGCGGGGACTGCATCGCGGTGCTGGAGAAGACGGTGGACATGGAGAACGCGGACGGTGTGAAGTCGGTGAGCTTGATCGTAGCGGAGAATCCGGCGCAGCTTGGCAGCTATATTGATCTGCACACTACGGCCGGGGACGCGATCGCCTATCCGCAAAAGGGCGAGGCTGTGATCTGCGGGAAACTGTCAGAGCGGTTTGACCTCAATGTCGGGGATACGATCCTGCTGTACGACGAGGATAGAAACGAGATCCGCGCAGTCGTGAGCGGTGTCTGTGAGAATTATATGTACAATTATGTCTATCTGAACGCGCAGACATACGAGGAAGCGATCGGGGAGATTTCCTACAGGAATCTCTATGTCAATCTGGCGGAGGGGGAGGATGCGCACGCGGCCGGGGCGGCGCTTATGAAGCTGGATGGCGTGACGGCAGTGAATGTCAATATGGATATGCTGACACGGTTTTCGAGCATGATGGGCAGCATGAATTATATTGTCTTTGTCATCATCGCCTGCGCGGCGGCGCTTGCGTTTATCGTGCTCTATAACCTCAACAATATTAACATCACGGAGCGTATCCGCGAGATCGCGACAATCAAGGTGCTGGGCTTTTACAGGAATGAGACAGCCGCCTATGTATTTCGCGAGAACACAGTGCTGACAGCGATTGGCTGCGCGGCCGGGCTTCTTCTGGGCAAAGCGCTCCATCTGTATGTGATGGACAAGGTTGACATCGACTTGATGTCCTTTGATATCCATATCAGGGCGGTCAGTTATCTGTTGAGTGTACTTTTGACCTTTGCGTTCACATGGGTGGTCAACCGCATGATGTCCGTGAAGCTTGAGGCGATTAATATGGCGGAATCGCTGAAGTCGGTGGATTGAATTAACCAAAATGGTTTGGAAAATGAAATAATAGTAAAAATCTATCCGTGTGTGGTCCCTTAGTTAAAACTACAGCAATGCAAACCGCACCACATCGTCATGCGGGTTTACTTTGGCAAGACCAAGCTCCGTGACCTGTGCCTCAAATACAGAAAAATGCTCTTGGACTACCGCAAACGCCTGCTGCATCTGCGCGCGCGACAGGGTTTTGCCGAGCGTGACATGCGGCAGCCAGGCGTCCGGGCGGTAGTATCGGCTCACAGTTGTCTCCGGGATAACAGATACGGCGTCATAGACCTGTCCGGACAGGCTTTGCAGGTATGGATTCAAGACAGGCATGGTATATAAAACATATGGCAGCAACTGACCCACCGTCACGAACTGCACCGTGCCCTGATGCAGGATTCCTTCGAGTCCCTTCACGGCAGGAACCAGCACATCGACGCTCCGCGCCTCGACGGCGGAGAGGGTCAGATGCGGCGGCACCTGCTTGTCTGTCATATAGTGGTTTCCCGATGCGGCGGCGATCCGGCCGATCAGCTTCTGGATTCTTTTGGTTGAAGCCTTGTCAAAATAGACAGATATCAGATACATGATTTTCACCTCATACAAATTCCCATGAATAAAGCAATCACAAAGCCGGTGCGCTGTATAGTTCCATAGAGTACGACACGAAGCACACACCAAAGCCATGTCATTTTCCTGGAAGTGACCTGCAAAACCGGCAGCACCAGAAAGATGGAAACGCCAAGCAGGACCAGGGCGCAGAGTTTGACGGACAAAAGCTGCCAGCTGCACACGAACAGAAACACCGCATAGATACTCCCAACCAGGACCAGGACGCAGTCCGCGATATACAGGCAGCTTAGCCAGTCGCCCGCCCTCGCCTGCTCGTCGATGTTTCGGGATTTTCCAAAATACGCATATTTGCAGAAGATATAGTCAACATACAGGGAGTTTGCAAAATAAAACAGGGCAATGGCGGAAGTAAAAGGACGGAAGCCTTCATTATGAAACAGATCAAAGATTACACGCCAGACAGTCCTTGAAAGTATGAACGCCAGCGTGCAGAGAATCGTTCCTTTCCAGGACATCGATCGAACATATTTTTCGGGTTTATAGTGGCTGTAGGCATATCTTTTATTGCATTTTCTGTATAGATTGTACATTTTGCAAATTCCTTTTCGTTTTGGCTGCGATTCCGCCCCAGGGCGTGTTTCAAAAATCATTCCCGCCGGCTGCACGCCCTGGGTCAATCATATCTCTTTTTTCAGTGATTGACAAGCAGGAAACAGGCAAATATAATTTTTTATATACAGTGAAACTTAAAAAACGCAATATTCTAGTATAATCCACGCTAAATACCTTGATGTTTGGCGCAGAATATTTTTCTGAGAGTGCTGCTTCACAAACGCAGGCGTAGCGGTGGCTACGCTGAGGCTTGTGGAGTAGTGCTATCAGGAAAATAGGCAAGCGAAACATAAGGTTATTTAGCGCGGATTATACTAG
>CAJUQZ010000022.1:0-32954 GCA_910588755.1 uncultured Lachnospiraceae bacterium
GTCCTGCGTCCACAACAGTCTGTGGGCAAATTCCCGGTCCTCCACCGCAAGCAGCTCCCTGGCAAATGCCGTATCCTCCGCCCGCAGCGGTCTTTCTTCCAGTCCATATGTGCGGTTGAGTCCGGACAATTCTTCAAACATACGTTCTTTTATGTATTCCTGTGCATTTCCCCTATTCTGGGAGGAGAGTTGCACAGAGCGCCAGACGAAATCCGCGAGGGCTTGAACCAGCCTGTCCCGCTGCTTTTCTTCCAGCGTCTGGATATGGGCTAATAATCCCTGTATCCTGTCGTCCCCCGAAAGCTGCTCCTGCCAGCGCAGCGTCAGTCTTTCCGCGGGTTCCTGGTTTCTTTCGATATAATCATTGATCTGTTTTAACACATGACGAAGTTCTGGCGCCTTCTCATATTCCAGCCCGTCCTGTTTTTCGCCGTCCTGTCCGGCATTGTCCTCCCGTCCCTGTTCCTGTACTACGAGACAGTCTTCCAGAAACGCCTGGCTCCATTCATATAGATTCTCAATCTCATTTTCCGTCAACTTCCCTGTATGCCGTTCCTGATTTTGTCCGCCAGATATCTGCCTGCCCCCGCCGTATGCGCGTTGGTAAACCTCTACAGCCTGTTCCTGTTGCTGTCTGATCTGCTCTAAATGTATTTCCTGCTCGCGCGCCAGATACGAAAGCACCCGGTCAGCGCCAGATGCCCCGTCCATATTCTGCAGCAACTGTTTGATATGAAGCGCCAGTTCCACAATTTGCGCGGACTGCCCCAGATGATTCTCTTCCAACACGGCAGCAATCTGTTCTTGCAGGCTGTCCCTTTCAATTTGTCTGTACTGTTCTCGTATCGTATCGCTCTCTTTTCCGGGACGCGCCGCATGAATCTGCTCCCACATCTTCTGCAGAGCCTCTGGGCGCATCACACGAAGCCCGTCAAGCATCCCGGCCCTGCTCTGTTTCCAGATCACGCTCTCCTGTGGAACATTAGGAAGCGCCGTCACCTGCCAATAAAACTGGCAAAACTCCTTCTGCCCAAGCTTATACGCCGCCGCGATAAGCTTCTTTTTCGCGGACTGTTTCTGAATCGATGACAGGACACGCTTCATAACCGGATCCTTTTCCAGCTTCCTTGCGATTTCCTTGCACTGTGCTTTGTCGCATTCCTTCAAATACGCGGTCATCCACGGCTTTTCCTGCCAGACCAGTTCCTCCGCCAGCGTCTGGTATTCTGTCTCTGCCAAGTTCTGAACAAACGTTTCCTCCGCAGCCCGCATTGTCTGCACGGAAACATTCATAAAACGCTCCCGCAACCTTTCTGTAAAAAATAAAAGCGTTCGGTACTCGTCCTTTTGCTGCTCGATCGCCCGATACTGCCGCTGCCAGTCCCGGTAGCGCCTGCTGCCCTCCTGCGCCTGCTGCATCAGTGAAAAATACTGCCGTACCGCCTGGTACATCGCGCGGTCGGCACTTCTAAGCTGCGTGCTGTAATACCGCTCCACCCGCTGTAAGCTGCGCGCCAGCTGTGCGGATACAGCCCCCGCCGCCTGCGGATGCTGCGTCAGGTTTAACTGCATTCTCTTGTTCCTGATCAGCAGATGAAGCAGCAGCTGTACCTGCCGCGGCTGTCTCCCCGGCTCCTCCTGCCCATTTTTCAGGTAAATGAGCTTAATCTGCCCATACGCCGACGCGGCCTCGGGCACATATTGATCCCACAGCCGCTGCAGCAGATCCTGTTTGATATGAAGCTGTACTTTTTGCGAAAAAGGCTCTCGTAGCTTTAACATCCGGGCACTCCAATCACTAATTTCACACTATATTCCAAGTTTGTTAATGGTCTCTGTCAATCCATTGTGGGAAATCTCCACCTTCTTGATCAAAAGGCCGCTGCTGGTCGCATCGAGCGTATCGATCTCCCATTTTGTCACAATCCCCCAGTTTGCCTGATAGGTCGCAGTGGGAACCATTCCCTTGTCCCCCATGACCATGATCACGATGCCCCTCGTCAGCTCGTAGCCCGCTGTCAGCGTGGTGCGGGTCAGCTCACCGCTGGCGATGCCGTATTCTAAAATCAGCTTATCCATAGACTGCCTGGGCTTTGGCAGATAGTGAACACTGTCGTTCACCCCGCCCTCCACCACCGTCTCAAACTCCATCGTGGAGGAGATATTGGATACTTTTGAAAAGCCCAGCGGCATACCGTTTAAGATCACCCTGAACTTTGTGCGCTTTGCAAGATTATCCTGCGATGCCATCTTCTATACCCCCTGCGTAATATTATAAATGAAAAATATCATTCTTCGGCGGTTCGTGACTGACCTTCCGGTTGATCTCTGATATTTCCCTGCACCAGCGCAGCCGCTCATTGTGGGTGAGACCAAGCACGTCCTCCCGGCTCCAGTGCACATAGTAGGCGATAAAGGCTGCCTCCTCATAAATCTTGTCCGCCGGATACACATTTATGGCCCGGCTTCCATAAAATTTATGGGCACTGTGATCTCCTCTCCGCAGTGGGGGCATACCGTGCGGTATGACAGTATCTCCGCCTGGTTGACTCTCTCGTACAGATCCTGGAGATACGCCAGATCCGGCGTGTACAGCCCCTCGATCACCTTGGTGTCCACTGCCGGCATCGTCCCCAGGCTCGTGACCACGCGGGAGAGCAAAATGATGATCAGATATCCCGGATTTTGCTGCACCCTCGGATCGCGCAGCGGTATGATCTCATCTGCCGCCGTGGCAAGACGCATCTTTCCTTCCTTGTGGAGATTCCCCTCCCTGTCCACATACCCCTTGGGCAGGACAAAAGAAAACTCTGTCTCAAACATCTGCCGCTTCCTCCTTGTTTCCTGTCAGCTCCGGCCGGCGCCATGCCGCCGGAGCCTAAGTCGTACATCCATAAATTAAGAAACTCTTGTCATTCCCTCATGGGCAATCTCAATCGACTCAATCGCAACCTCGGAGGTCAGCGCATTGAAATCCGGTGCCGTGTATTTTGCCGGCCATGCATTGATCACCTGCCATGACGCGGTCGCCGTCTCGGTCTCGTCCAAAATTGTGATTGTGATGGTCTTGCGCTCTACTTCGCCCTCCACGCCCGCAATCATCCACTCATACATTACCATCGAATCAGCCACGCCCTGTTTTAAAGTAATATTTCCGTACTTCTTCAAGCCCGGAAGCTTCATCGGAGTCTGAACCATATCGCCCTCGCGGTACTCGATCACATCGATCGACGCATCGAAGCCTGACGCCTCCGAAAAACCTCCAGCCTCCAAACCATCTATTTCCACCTTGTATCTAAATTTTGCATATGGGGTACTAGCCATCTTCTCACAACGCTCCCTTCTTTATTATTTATCATTCATCATTCGAATCCTACACGGAATCGCCCGTCTTCTGCGAAATTCTAAAGATTACAAATTCAGCAGGCTTCACCGGCGCAACACCGATCACGCACACAAGTCTTCCGTTGTCGATGTCGTCCTGGCTCATCGTATTTCTTCCGCAGTTGACGAAAAATGCCTCCGACGGCGCGGAACCTGCAAGGGCACCGCCCCTCCAGAGTCCTGTCAGGAACACATCGATCGTCCTCTTTACGCGCACCCACAGAACCTCGTCGTTGGGCTCAAACACGGCCCAGTTTGTGTTCGCCTTGATGCTCTCCTCGATAAAGATGAACAGACGGCGCACGTTAATGTATTTCCAGCTCGGATCGCTGCTCGCCGTGCGCGCACCCCAGACGCGGATTCCCTGTCCCGGGAAGGAGCGGATCAGATTCACGCCCTTGGGATTGAGGATATCCTGCTCGCCCTTGTTGAACTGACAGTCCAGTCCCACACATGCGCGGACTGTCTCGTTGGCCGGCGCCTTATGTACCCCTCTTGAATTGTCGCTGCGCGCGTATATTCCGATCACAGAACCTGATGGCGGAATCGCGATGTTTCTCTTGTCCAGCGGATCAAATACCTCCAGCCACGGATGGTACATCGCCGCGTAATTGCTGTCCACAATCTCCCTGTGGGCAATGATGTCGTCCATCTTCTTCGCGTCTCTTGGCATATCGAGCACCGCGAAACGGCTGGCAAGATTCTCACAGTGGGCAACCAGCATCAGCTGCACATTGGGATCGATCACGCCCGGAACCGCCATGATGGAAACATTGTCGTTGTCCAGAAATGCCTGGATACCGGTCCGCTTTCCTGCACCCTTGTCCGTACCGATAAAATCAGCCGCACTGATGTTTGCCACCGAACCGTTGCTGCCGCCCTTGAGTGCGATGACACAGAAAGCCTTCTCGGGGTCCTCCCCTGCAATCTCGTCAAACGGCGCTACCGGCTCGCTCTTCTGGCTGCCGATATACTCCGCTACGATCAGGTCGGATTTCGCGGTCTTCTTCTCAATGTAGTTTGGAATCGATACATTAAAGGAAAGATTCTCATAAAATTCCACGATGTCATCATACTTGACTTCCAGGTTGAACTCGCAGGTGGAAATCACTTTTGAGGGCAGCAGGTTCTTATCCACTACGTCCTCCTCAAACTCCTTCTCAAAGACGAGGATATTGTCCTGGCTCTTCACGACACGGTTGTACACAACGTTGGTCATATCCTTGTACACAACCACGTCCCCTTCATTGAAGCCCGCGGAGCTCTTCACCGAATACTGTTTGCCGTCCGCTGTCTGGAGCTCCTCTAAGATCTGTGTCTTTGCCTTGCTTGAAGGTGTCACTACGATACTCATGTTGTTGCCCCATAAGCCGGGATTCTTTGCCCGCAGCGAAAGCACGGACTCCTGTGCCGGCGCCACGCCCTTTGCAGGCTTTGCGTCGCCTGGCGCCACGCGGGAAATATAGCACCTCGAACCTCCGTTCACAAAGAAGTGCTCCACCGCATAGGCGAGGAAACGATATTCTCCGAACTCATTCTCAGAGAGATATCCGCCAAATTTCCTCTTGAAATCCGCAAAGTTGGTCACAAGCTGCGGAACGCCCTCCGCCGGTCCTCTCTCTGCAAGACCGATAAAACCGGCCGTACTTGTACTTACGCCTTCCATTGGCTTTCCGCCTGAATCAAATTCCTCTACATATACGCCTGGTGATAAATATTCAGCCATAATCCTTTGGCATCGGCAGTACGAGCCGCCAATGCCCTCTCCTCCTTTCCCTTCATTAAAATAAATGTTTTTTCACAACATGCTGTTTTGTATTTCAGGTGCTTCTGCATCCTTACTTTTTCGATTATAAAACACACTACTGAACAAAATTCTAAACAATTTTCATGTTTATCCGTTTTATTTTGCAAAATATACCCCAAAAGTCGCGTTTCGTGCCAAATACCTTTTTTTTCGTCAAAATTATTTTTATAATGGTTTCAATTTCTACAAAACACGACAATATGCACAAAAATATATACAAAAAATATATACAAAAGAAGCCCCGCAAAACACCGAAAAACAAATATCAAAAAAAAAACAGAAAGATACGCTGCAAATGACTGCTATAAAAAACGAAAACAACAAAATCCAAATTCCTAACGTTGACAAAGGATATACCATGCGCGCGGCCGATACGCTCCTGGCATCGCTGCAAGAGGATCTTGTTCTGCTCAACGCCGGCGCCGGTTATGGCAAAACACAGATTCTTGCCAACTATGTCTCGCGTTTTCCCGGAAGGAGTGCGTGGTACAACATCGACAGCACGGACAACGATCTGATGTCCTTTGTCCGCAATTTCACAAAGTCGGTCCAGCACACGCTGGGAATCACCGATGAGGACTTTAATATTTCCCTACCGCTCCTGGAAAATATTGACATTTTAACAGAACAGCTAGTCATATGGCTTGACAGCCGGATTTCCTTTCTGAACGTGATTCTCGACGATTTCCAGGAGGTTGACAATCCCGATATTTTCAATCTGCTAGATATCCTCGTAAAGACGATGGACAAAAAAATCCGCCTGTTTATCGTGGAGAAGCGCTCTCTTCCCGCTTTTCTGCAAAAATATGCCGAGAGCGGACAAGCGTTCTGTATTGGAACGGACGACCTGAAAATCACGCTGCCCGAGATTGCCAGAATGCTTGAGCAGGTGGGCGAGCGCTCTGCACAGTGGGCGTCGCTTGTCTATGACTGCACGGAAGGCTGGCCTGTGGGTATCGCCCAGATCATGCTCCAGCTGCGCCAGCAGAAAAAGAGCGTCACCTTTGAGGACCTGCAGACGATCTGCGACAACCTCGAAGTCTCCGACTACTTTATGACGCGCGTGTACAAGACGCTGCCTTTTAATATCCAGACCTTTCTGAAAAAGACGGCCGTGCTCGACTACATGACGCCCTCCATCTGCAACAAGGTGGCCGGCATCCACAATTCAGAGAGCATGCTGCGCTATCTTGTAAACGAGAAGCTCTTCGTCCAGACGCTCGGCGAGGTCAGCAGCCTGTACCGCTACCACTCTATTTTCCAGCACTTTTTGCTGGCGCAGACCGACGCCTCCGAACAGCAGGACGCACTCCGCACCGCCTCTTACTTTCTGCTCAAGACAAGCGATAAGATACAGGCCGCGGAGTACGCCTGCCGCGCGAAGGCCGCGGACATCGTGCAGACCGTGATTGAGGTCAGCGGCGACGCCATGTTAGACGACAGGCTGTACGGCACACTAACGCGCTGGTTTACATTCATTGACGCAGAGCACTGTGAACTGTCCGCCAAGGGACGGTTTATCTATGGGAAATATCTGATGGCGCTCGGGCGCGCCAAAGAAGCCGGCGTGCAGATTGCAAAGGCCAAAAAAGACTTTTATGAAGCCGGACAGATGCCAGACTACGTCAAAGTGCTGCTGTTTGCCGCGGCCACAAAGCGCAAGGAAGGCGATCTGATCGAAGCGGAGAGTTATCTGGCGGAGGCCGATGCAGACAGCGCAAAGTCCTCAGGCGAGCTTGCAAAGGCCGTCTGCACGGAGCAGATCAAGCTTAAATGCTGCCTGCACCAGCTAAAGGACGCCGCCCTGCTGCTGTCCGGATACAGCCAGAGGGGCCTTGTATTTCTGCCAAATACCTTCTTATATGCCGCGCAGAAAACGTTTGCCGCAGACACCCTTCCGGCATTATACGATATACCTATCGTACATATACCGGAGGGTTTTCTCCTGCGAAACTGCATTCTTGCAGAACAGATGCGGGCTGCGTTTTTAGCCGGGGACCAGACCATCTCCGAGCAGGCCGCCATGAATATCATACAGGGGTCCGCCTACGAGACACTCCAGACCGCCGCGGCGTGGGAGGTCCTTGCTATCCTGTCCTGGGACAAGGGAGACTACCGCAAGGCCGTGGAGCAGTTTCGCACGGGCAACACATTCCTGGTGAAAAACCATATATGGGACCTCGGTTTTCCGCCAAGGCAGCAGCAGATATTAAATAAAATCAACTCGGTCCACAGAAACGCCAGCGATACCCGCTATCCCGCCACCCATGAATATCATGAAGCCCCCAAAACACAGCTTGCTGAGGCGCTGCAGGCGGAAACGGTGCAAATACAAGCGCAGGCGCTGCAAAAGGAATCCGGCAAAATCAGAATTCAGTGCATGGACTGTTTCCGCGTGTTTCTTCCGGGCCCCGGGGAGCAGGAGGTAAAATGGCGCACCAAGAAGGCGCAGGAGTTGTTCGCCTATCTGTTCCACCTACAGGGAAAGGGTGTCTCCAAGGACGTGCTGATCGAGCTATTATGGCCGGATGCCGGCGCCAAGAACGCAATCGCCCTATTCCACACCACTCTCTACAGCATCCGCCAGGTCTTCTCCCAGGAGGGACTTGAGGACCTGATCTCCTACGAAAAGAAAGCATACGCCCTCAACATGCAGCTAGTGGACTCTGACCTGACGGAGCTTGCGGACTATCTTAACGACGCGAAAGCGTGCGGGGAGGAGCCGGAGCGAATCATACGGCTCTATCCGGGAAGTTATATGGGAAACAGCGGTTACCTCTGGTCCTACGGGGCCGCAAAGGAGCTGGAAAACAAATATTTCAAGGTACTACAGTCCGGCGCTGTCAAGCGGACCAGCCAGCGGCAGCCAGAAGCTGCGATTCCCTTTCTGCAGCGAATCATCGAGGCGGACCCCTACAACGAGGACATCGCGTCGCAGCTCATCGCCTGTCTGTACCAGAGCGGCCGGCAATCCGATGCCAAACACCAGTACGACCGTATGCAAAAACTCTACCGCGAAGACCTGGAACTGGATTTCACGAAGAGCTTTAAGGAGATTGTAAATCCGCACCCTGCAAAGGAGTATCTATGAATCAAGCGCACAGTCAATACTACAGTTACCAGGAATTTATAGCAGACCTGCTTGCCTGGGGCGACCAGATCTGCGGACAGCAAAACGAAAACGAAGCCGTAACTGAAACTGAAATAAAAACCAACCCCGAAACAAAATCCTTGTCCTTCCTGACATTATTGCAAAAATCAGCGGAAAGTGCCGACCAGGGGATTTTCTCGCCCTTTTTATACACCGCCCTCTCCGCGCAGCTGGCGCAGGAGGACATGCTGTTGTTTGCCGCCGCCTTCTATGCAAATCTGAACGGGGAACTGCTCACGCCCGAAATGTGGCATCTTTTTGCCGGTCACGAAAAAACCGACATACTGGAGGCAGAACTATATTACCAGTCTGCCCCCCTTTTATATATACGCACGGATGCCGGGCTGCAGATCGTGCCCCAGATTGCCCTCTTTTTGCAGGGCGCCTGTCTGGAACGACAGAACCTTCCCGGTATGCACTGGTACTATGATATCAAGGACAGTCTCCCTCCCCTCGGAAAAACCATTCAGTTATACCGCAAAATCGATGCCTGTCTCTCTCTCGTACCGGGCAAAAAATTGGTCTATCTGCAGGGGGAACCAGGCAGCGGGCGCCGGTTAAACTATGCCTATCTTGCCGCAAAGTCCCACATGAGCCTGGCTGTAATCTCCTACGAGGCGCTGCAGTCCGGGCAACAACTGCGGGAAATCCAAATTGAATGCCTGCTGCACCATGCGCTGTTTGTCATTGAACTGCCCGCGCAGCCGGCAGACCTGGCACCCCTTATGCGCTGGCTCTCGCAGGAGGAAACCATATTCCTGTTGGGCACAAAGCCCAATCTGCCGGAGGCCGTCACTTTTTCGCGGCAGTACCTTCCTTTTTCGGTCTGCGCGCAGCAGGTGCTTGCGGACAAGGAACTGTACGAACAGATGACGCAGGCTTATTCATGGGAGCGCGAGGACGTGCGGACGGATTTTTTAAACCGCTACAACTTCCTGCCCGGCAGAATGCGCAGCATACTCGAACTTGCCAAAGCCTGCGCGCTAAGCCAGGGCAGCGGCGCCATCACCGGGGAATACCTGCGCAACGCCATTTTGGGCGTCTCCTCGCACTGTCTAGACCAGTACGCCACCAAGATTCAGGGGCTGTACCAGATGGACGACCTGATTCTCCCGGAACGCCCCAAGCAGCAGCTTGCGCACATTATAAACCGCGTCCGCAACCGGAAGCTGGTCTACGAGACCTGGGGATTTCTGGAAAAATCAGCCTACGGCAACGGCACAGCCATGATCTTTGCAGGGCCGCCGGGCACCGGAAAGACGATGGCCGCACAGGTCATGGCATCGGCGCTTGGCATGGAGCTCTACCGCATCGAACTGCCCGCCGTCGTGGACAAATACATCGGTGAGACGGAGAAAAAATTAAACCGCATCTTTGACGAGGCGGAGAAAAGCATGGCGATTCTCTTCTTTGACGAGGCGGATGTATTATTCTCAAAGCGTACAGAAGTAAAAGAGTCCAACGACAAGTACAGCAACATGGAAATCGCCTTTCTGCTGCAGAAGATGGAGGAGTATGAGGGCGTGAGTATCCTTGCGACCAATTACCTGCAGAATTTTGACAGCGCCTTCCACCGCCGCGTCTGCGATATTATCAATTTCCCGCTGCCAGACGCCGACATGCGCCTGCAGATGTGGCAGTCGATGCTCCCCTCAAAGCTTCCGGTGTCGGACGACATTGACTTTCACTTCCTCGCGGCGCACTTCGAGCTGTCCGGCAGCATGATTAAAAACGCGCTGATCTATGCCAGCTTTCTGGCCGCGGAGGACAAAACGCCGCTTCTTACAATGGAACAAATACTGAAAGGACTGCGTCACGAGCTTGAAAAAAGCGGCAAAAAATTAAGCCGTGACGAGTATGGAGAATATGGGCACTTATTTTGAAGAAGAACACGAAAGATCACAATGGGAATCCGGACAGGCCCTTCTGCACAGCGAATCCGTCAAAAAACACAATGACGGCCAACGGGAGAACGACAGGGAACGCAGCAAGGAAAACGAATCGTACCGCGTGCAAAATTCTTACGGAACCCTCCGCTATCTCAAAAAAGACAAAAAGAAGGGTGAGGAAAAAGAAGGCTTTGCCGTGGAGGCCTTCGAGGCGCCAAACACCCGTCTCCACACGGACGCGGAAAAACACCTGGACCGCAAGAGCATCAAGAAAGTAAAGCAGAATCATAAGCATACCCTATATTCCTCCGAGCTTCCCCTGCGCGACCAGGCGCTCTTTATCGACATGCGGGGCGGCAAAAAAAGTGCGGACATGATCCAGTACATGAAGACGCTTGTCCAAAAACAAGGGCACCAGACCTTAAAGGACACCTTTGGTTTCCTGGACCAGGAGGAGGAGCGCGCGGAGCTAGAAGCCCTGAAGGAAAAAAGAAAATCAGAGGAAAGCAATGAACAGGCATTGATGCAGAAATCAGAAAAAAGCCCTGAACAGGATTTGACACAGAAATCAGAAAAAAACCCTGAACAGGCATTGATGCAGAAATCAGCACACAAGCCTGAACAAGAAACCGAGGAAAAAGACTTCGCTTCCCACGAAGACATGATATCCCAGAGAGAACATCAGTTTGAGAATAATAAGCGCATCGATACCCTAAACAGCCGCCTTCGCAGAAAAGAAGCCTTAGAACGCCAGCTTCGAAACGATCTGCAGGTCATGCTGGACCAGCGTGGCCGGGAGGAGGTGCTTGAAGCACAAAAGGACCCCTCGCAGAATGCGTCTGAAACTGCTGACACCAAACAAAATCCAAAGCAGAGCGCTGCCAAAAAGGACGATTCCACGCGGAGGCGCTTTCGCGTGGACACAGAGGTTTCAGAGGCCGACGGAACCGTTTCCGGCGCGGACGAAGATGTTTTCGGGACAGATGACTCCTCCGGCCCCGACGAGGACGGAATGCCTCAGGATACAGTTCCTTAGCATTCCATTTTCGCCTTGTACTCCAGACACAGCATTGTAATATCGTCAAACTGCGGCGCTTCCCCCACGAACGCATCCAGGTCCGCTTTGATTTCCGGCAGCAGTTTTATCGGCGGCAGGGCTGCATTTTTACAGAGCACATTTTTCAGCCGCTCCATCCCATAGAGTTCATTGCCCTCATTGGCCGCCTCTGTGACGCCGTCCGTATACTGGAAAATCTTATCCCCTATTTCCAGCTGCATGGAACCGCACTGGTATTGTATATCCTCAAGCCCGGCAAGGACAAACCCTGCTTTGATCTTATAAGGTTCATACGTTTTGCCCTTTTTGCACAAAAAGGGGATCTCATGGCCCGCATTGACAAAGCAAAACTCCCCTGTCACAAGGTCCAGCACACCCTCAAAGGCAGTGATAAACATTCCTTCTGAGTTGGATTTACACAGCAGATTGTTCACCTCTGTAAACACCTCGCCCAGATTTCTTCCCGGCTTTGTATGATCCTTAATCAGCGTCTTGCCGATCACCATAAAGAGTGCGGCGGGCACTCCTTTACCGGAAACATCTGCCATGACAATCGCAAGATGACTATTGTCCACCATGAAGAAATCATAAAAATCGCCGCCCACTTCCTTTGCCGGGTTCATGCTTGCATAGATATCAAATTCCTTCCTGTCCGGAAATGCCGGAAAAATTCCAGGCAGCATATCGGCCTGTATCTTCGTTGCCACGTTCAGTTCAGCGCCAATCCGCTCCCTCTCCGCTGTGATCGTCTTGATATCCGTTATGTACAGCTCTATCCTGCCGATCATGTTATTGAAAGAATCGGACAACCATTTAATCTCATTGTTGTCCTTAAATGTGACCGGCTCAAGCGTGAGGCTCCCTTTTTCATAAGAATCAATATACTTTGTCAATGCAATGATGGGGCTTGCCACACCCGTGTCGATCACCCTGACCATGATCGCAGTAATCACAACAAGCGCTACGACAATGAAAAAGAAGATTTTCAGCACATAACTGTTGATTTCCCGCTCCACTCTGGTCAGCACATAATCGCCCTCCACCATAGCAGCAACTTCACCGTTTCTGTCAAAAACAGGCGCCCACACAGAAATAGATCTTCCAAACCCCACATCTTCGCCGTATACCACCTGCGTAGATGCGCTTTTGGCCTTCACATCGGGCAGCAGATAGGTATATTCTGTCTCCCTGTATTCAAAGACAGAACCAAACGCAGATATATTGTCCATATCGTCCTGATCGGTATAAGCGTCGATCACATACACGAAATGGTCTTCATAAGGCACCATGAGATACAGATAACTCAGTCCCGACGTATTTGCCTTGACGTTGTTGAACCGGGACAGCAGCGCGTCATATGCCTCATCCGTACTGCCCGTATCAACATATTGGACAATCTTATCCCCATCAATCTCATTTGCCAGCATCTTCACAATGCCAAGGGCCTTGTCATAATAAAAATTGATATAAGTATTATAAAACGCTTTGTAACTGATGCATATCAAAATAAAACTCATAACAGCAACCAATATACATATGATGCCAATGATCTTTCTCCTCAGGCCTATTCGTTTTTTATTCATAGCCGCCTCCGTTCCTGTCTCTGCCTCTTACTTCCAGAAGTTCTATCAGCGCGCCGCATCGGCAGTCATCACCGCATATGGGGCACTTGATGTTATATTTTTTTAGGTCTTTATAAAACAGGGGAATTTTTTTCTGATACACTGCTTCTCCGATTCCCCTTAACGGATTTTGGGCCGGAACGCTGCCGTCCGGATAAATCCACAGTTCCACAAGCGCAAGCGCAACTTTTTTGCTAAGAAGCGCTCTTTTCATCCGGCGGACCAGTTCTTTCGCAACCCCTTTTTTTCGGTACGCTTCCAGCACCAGAAGTCCGTCAGGCGTATACAGTTTCCTGTCTCCTGCCACTTCCCGGATCTCGTTTTCCAGTTCAGGGTGTGGATAGGTGAATCCAATCCCGCCCTGTCCCGAAAAAAATCCCACCAGCTTCCCTCCGTCACAAGCCTTCAAACCCAGGTAATCATCAGTATGAAATTCCTTCCGTATTGTGTCGCGAATGTAACCGCCTCTATTCAGGTAAGTCTCGTACAAAGCGATAATCTGATCTAAATCTTTTTCTTCTATACAGGAATATGTAACCATCGCATCCTACCTCCTCTTTCTGTCCGCTCCCAAAAACAGGCAAACCAGTAAAAACATCAAAAGAAACAGCACAAAAATACCAGTTCGATTCCCAAGTGTGAGCGCAGCGCCATATATAACCGGTCCAAGCGTCTGCCCGGCATTTTCAAACATGGCATAAATTCCCATCGCATTTCCCATTCCTGCCTCGGAACACTCATCCAGCCCTTCAAAATAGGTATACTGGCAAGTGTACGCAAAGGAGATCACCACAGCTAGGATAATCATGCCTGCAAAGACACTGACCGGATTCGGAAACAGGGCAAACAATGCCATGTCAAAAGCCATGCACAGACTTGCCAGAACCACGCTCTTCTTCGCCCCAAGCGTCCTCAAAAGGTATTTCGAGAGCAGCGGCCCTATATAGATCACAAGCATACCACAGCCAAGATAAATCCGCCCGATGGTGACTTCATCGACACCAAACTGTTCCACATACAACGGGAAGAAATATTCCCGGTAGGACAGCGACATCATAAACGGAACCAGAATCAGCGCAAAGAAAGCCATGACACGCTTTTGGAACAAAAAACGGACAATATGCATACGCTCCTGTGTCTCTTTCTTACCGTTACCGAATTTCACATTTTGCGCCTGTATCGTAAGCAGCAGCCCCAAACCTAAGAAGATGGCACCTGCCAGATATACGATCCTGTAATCGGCAAACGCGAGAATGATCGAGCCAAGCCCTGCCCCGATCGTGACGCCGGAAAGCACTCCCGCCGAGACATCGGCAAAGGCAGACGCTACGTACTCATCATTGCCGCCCATAGACGCCATTGTGTTGGAAGTCACATACACAGTTCCCATTCCCATACCAATCAGTAGTTTCCCTGCCAGGATTCCCATATAACCGGGAACCAACAGGCAGATGATAAAACCTGCCATCTGGCCGGTAAGCCCCAGCTGCATAACTCTCTGTATGCCGAATTTCTCCGCCAGCCTGCCGCCGCACGTTGAAAATATGGCAGCCATCATCAGCTGCAGGGATATCGGAAGCGCAATGGCAAGTTCGCGCGAAATAGGGAACACGTCTGTATAGAGTCTGGAACAGAGAATCGCGATAAAGGCATCCTGCATGGAATCCGTCATATATGACAGAAAAACCATCAGCCGTATTGGCATCTGCTGTGTGATATCCCATTTTGCTTTCGGTATCCCCTTTCTTTTCTCAAAAAAAGAAAGGACAAAAATGCACTCCAATACCAGCATGATCATGACACCGCAGCTGCAGATGACCGTTATGATGTTTTCTGCCACCAGTTCCCTTTTTTCCTGCACTGCCTTGTCAAGACTCGAACCCACCTCAATAAACGCAATGATGGCGCCGCTGTTGTCCCTGACAGGCAGCAGCGTAAACATCCATGAACCATAGGAACTAATCTCACTGACCGTATAGCTTTCTCCCGTCACCAGGACCTGTGTGTACTCATTGTCGCCAAACGCATAGATTGGCTGCCCGCATACCGTCGTGTCCTCATAGTCCATCAGACAGTTGATCGTTTTGCCATCTGTCGTATACAGGGCATAGTAGTAATATGCCCCGTGGTCATAACTGGTCAATATCATTTGATCAAGCCTGTTCTTAATCTCCATATACTCCTGCGAGTGGTAATCGGACAGCCTTCCCAGTCGTTTCAGTTTCTCTGCGTCCACCTGCTGTCTGAGACTTTCCGCAAAAATCTGCATATTGTCCATAATCAGTCTGTCCTGATTGTCCATCATGGAGGAAATCGAGGAATAAGACGCGATCGCCGCCACAATTGCAGAAGAAACAACTACCAGCACAATTCTGCTAAAACCAGCTTTATCTGGTATACCCCGCACAATCTTTGTGATGATTGTTATGACCATGACGACAGCTGCTATGCCGGCCATCATCAGCAAAATCCAGAAGTTCACCACCCTGAAATAGTTTCCGACGCCAGTGCTCTCCCATACTGTCGGTATCATATCCGAAACATTCAGACTGATAAAGCGCTCATTATCGGTCGCGAGTATGGTTCTGCCATCTTCCGACAGACAAATTGCATAGAGTATGTTATCACTCTGACAGACGGCCTTTGTCTCACCAGGTGCAGACAGGGAAAAATGCATGATACAACCCGTCTGCAAATCTGTATAATACACCTGGCCGTCCACAGACGCAATGTTCCACGGAATCTGGTTCCCTACATAACATGGAACTTCTGACCAGTTCCCAGTCCGCAGGGAATGATAATATATTTCGCCTAACCTGGTCGTGATGACCAGCGTTTGACTTGCTGCATCATAGGCGGCATCACTGACATAAAACGCACAGGGAACTTCCGCTGACTTCTCCACCTGACAATCTTCACCTTCCACATGAATCTTGTATATGTCTATCCTCGCATCTTCTTTCTTCAGAAAGTATACACTGCCTTCATACGCCTGCACTTCCAATATACCGCCATACTGTAGGGGCGGATTTTCACTGAGCGCATAATCAAACTCATATATGATTTCCCGCTGATGCCCTGTGATTTTGATAATGCGCTCTTTCTGTATGCGGTTGCCCTGCTCCCCCGAGATCACGTCCGCTATGTAGATTCCGCCAGAATCATCTCCGCAGACGTGGGCGGCATAGAAAAAATCTGCCCGTTCGCTTCCTCCGGAGAGTTTTCGGATCAATTCCCCTCTGCTATTTAAGACAATAACCGTTTTTTTGCCCTGATCGATCACATACGTGCTGCCGTCGCTCCCCCGCGCAGCCTCGCCGACCGATTCGAATGTATATTCTTTTGTGAAGGGGGACTGGGACACTGCCTCGCGATTCCAGTACAAAAAAACCGCCAGGCAGACTCCCACCAGCAGACAACCGGCAATCCTGAACCATTTTCTCTTTTCCATCTGATTCCCCTGTACAATGCTGCGCTAAATTCTTATATGATTGACAGGATATCTGCAAAACCTGTCACCTCAAAGATTTCCATTATTGTATCATTTACATGAGCCACTTTCATGCTGCCCTGCCTGTTCATCGTCTTCTGTGCGCCCAGCAGAACACGCAGTCCCGCGGATGACAGATAATCCAGCGCCGCCATGTCAATCGTAAGCTCCGTCACGCCTTCAAGGGAATCTTTCAGCATGCCCTCAAGCTCTGGTGCCGTGCTTGTATCAAGCCGTCCTTCTAAAGCCAGTGTTAAATTGTTTCCATTTTGTGTTTTTGTTATTTTCATGAATTTCTTCCTTTCTTATCTGCACATTTCTTATCTGCGCATTTCTTATCTGCACATTTCTTATCTGCACGTTGGCCAGCTCAATTTGCCTGTACATGATCCAGGAAAGCAAGGCTCCTCGCCAACATGACCTATTATATTATCTATACTTTTTTTATATAATTTCCGTTACAGGAACGAATGTTTTGCGCCTTTCTGTACAGTCTATATCAGTTTCCTAATACGCAATATATTCTGTCCGTCCTTATACTCATAAGAAACATCATCCATCGTCCTCTTTACCATGTAGATTCCCAGACCGCCAATCTCGCGTTCTTCAGCGGAAAGCGTGATGTCAGGGTCTTCCCTGGCAAGCGGATCATACGGAATGCCATTGTCCATAAACGTTATCACAACCGCAAGCGGGTCCTTCGCCACCTCAACGCGCACTGTTGCGCTGCCAATTTCAGGATTGTAAGCATAATGGGCAATATTGCTGAAAAGTTCTTCAACCGCTATATCAACCTGCATCTGCGTCTTTATGGGACAATGATACTGCTCGAGCTGCGCATCAACAAATTCGAGCACTCCAGGTACGTTTTCAATTGTTGCCTCAACCATCCATTCTTTCATCATCAATCCCCCATGCCTCCAATCCCCGGGCCACATGTTTCTTGCAGGCCGTTCCCTCCTGCTTCTTTTTCATTGTCATTGTGAACTTTCCTTCCCTTTCCTTCCTAAGGAACTGTCCCTTTTTTATTTCTATTACCAAAACCTGTCGAGGGACTGTCCCCTGATACTGTACTGCATAATCTTATCCCTAAGCTCTGCGGTCCTTTTCTTATTGGTATGATCCTTGTCATAAATATCATCCAGCAAAAGTTCGACGTTCTTCTGCATGAGGTGAAAACTCTGCGCCATACTTGTCATGATATCAACAGCATTTCTCGGATAATTCACAATAAATTTCTCCACAGAGTCCTTTGTAATCCGCATCAGCAAGACATCGTCATACGCCACAGCTGTATAGATACAGGGTTGATCAGAAAATATGTTCAACTCCCCAAAGCACCTTGGCTTTGAATAGATTCCTACAATGTGCTCATCCTTTTCCCCATACCGCATATAGATCGCTACAGAGCCGGATAAAATCTTATACATTGCATCACATTTTTCTCCTTCGCGCATAATCATCTCATCTGCGCTGAATTTCTGCATTGCGCTGTTTTTGTTTGCTGTATCCTGTTCCAATTCCGCCATATTTTTATTCCTCCCGTCTTTTTATATTTTTGGTGTGGTTTCGGCATTCGGTTTATTCAGGACTATGACCAGTACATTGAGTCCCATTTTGCGCGCGTAATCGACGCGGTCGGCAATGGACGAGATGATCCGAATGCCAAACTGTTGTTCTTCGCCAGTTTTGTCCGCTGTATGCAAGTAATTCCAGGGGTCAAATGCGGCCCCGTTATCACGCATACGTATCATGACGGACGCTGGTTTATCTATAATCAATACATCAAACCATTTCTTTTCTCCTGGCCTGAAAGCATGCTTCACCACATTTCCGGCCATTTCCTCTATACACAGGGAAATCTCATTGAGCATTGTTTCATCAATATCGTGATGATGCCCTAACTTGCAGATATCAGATGCAATCCCCATAACCTCGTCCATACTGTTCCCGATGGAGATCTCCAGTCTGTCTTTGGGATTTCCTCCAAAATCTTCTTCCAAAAGCATATAGGAAGAAATCTCCGGGGAAAATTTCCTGTTCCTGTACGTGACATACAATACGACTGTAAGCAGCGTCAATATTTCCCCAAGAAGAAACGCAATCCACACGCCTGTGCTGCCCACAGGCTTAATCAGTATCAATGCAATAATCACAGTAAACACCAGATTTTCGAGTATACAGATCAGTGTGGCCAGACCTGTTTTCTTCGTACTTTGATAAAAGTTCATCAGTACATTGTTCAGCAATGCCACGGGCATTCCAACCGCAAACAGCCGTATCGCCAGCGTTGACATTTCCCTGATATCCGGCCCGGTAACGCCAAACGCGTCTGTTAAAACCGCAGGGAATAACAGCAGTATCACCGCCGCGATGCCGCTGAGCGTCAGTCCTATTTTGAGGGTGGTTTTCAGCGTATCCTTTAGGGCTGTCCCATCCTCCTCCCCATAGAACATACCCACTACCGGAATGACTGCCTGACCGATCCCGACAACCAATGCACCCATGATATTGTTGGCCTGTGTCCGGACATTCAGCGCTGTGACCGCACCCACGCTGACTGCTGTCACCATTAGATTGTTCAGGAACATTACTTTTAAGGTATCGCTAATACGGCTGACTGCCGTGGGCGCTCCTGTAACAATGATGGAGAGAAGTTCCCTGAAAGCGCCCCTGACCGGCACCAGCTTTAAGGTGCTGTAAGATTTGATAAAATGCGAGCAGCCGACGAAAACCGCAATATAATAGCTGACCGCTGTCGCCAGCGCCATGCCAAACATTCCTTTATGCAGTACCAGCACCATGAGCAGATCCAGCGCGATATTACATGCAGACATAACGATGATACATATGACCGGAAGCCTGGGCGAACCGTCAATACGGATAAACCCCATCAGCGCCGTCATCATGATCGTAGGAAGCGCACCCAAAAAATAACCGCGTAAATACTGCGTGGTCAGTTCCTTCAATACGCCCTTTGCGCCCAAAACGTCCGCAATCTGTGATGTGAGAAGCAGACCGCCCGCGGTGAGAAAAAGGCCTGCAAAAAACGCAAAAAACATGGTAATGGTAAATATACGGCAGACCTGCTCCCTGTCCCCCCTGCCCATAGCCTGCGAGGCCCTTGCTGTACCGCCTCCTGAGCAGATATTCCCAAAAGCGGAGAGGAGCAGGCTTACAGGCCCCACAACGCCCATTGCGCCCAGCGCGTCCGGACCAAGATACCTGCCGACGATAATATTATCAATCAGCATTCCTACCGTTGCTGTCAAAGCGGACAAAATAGAAACCGTCACAAAAGAATAATATAACTTCCGTACAATATAGTCATTCCTCGTGCCATTCATATGTATTATTATCCCTTCTTACTTTCTGCCTGCTTCTTTAACCCCACAGTCATTGCGTCCAATATATCATTCTGGGAAATAATAAAGCCCAAAAACTGCCTGATCTGTTCCAGATTATCCACAACGCCGCAGTCATCAATCTCCAAAAGCGACATATAGGCCATCGCCACACGATACGCAATGAACAATTCCAGGTGATCCCAATAGTGCGCATCACATTCCTTATTCAGTTCATATCCGATCTTAAAATAAGGAAGCATCTCCTCATAAAGCACTTTTCTGCAGTCTTCCCCCGCCCTGTATCCCATCAAAAAACAGGCCTGGACAAAACTTGCCACATCATACAGATAATTTGCATACGTACATCCATCAAAATCAAACAGCCAGATATTATTTTCTTCCACAAAAAAATTATTGATATGAAAATCCCCGTGGCAGATGCCGTACCGACCCAATTCTTCCGGCAGGGCATCTACCTCCTGCTGGACAGCGCAAATCCTCGTTTCAATCTCAGGCGGAATCTTTTCCTTCACGCGGTTTTTCAGTTCTGCAAAAGTATCACTCATTCTTTTGCGGCTGTAGCGAATCCCCAGCTCTCTTTCATTGGTGCTGACATGGTGGATTGCCCCCAGCAGGTCGCCCACGCAGATAAAAAACATCGGCTTCATCTCCGTAGTCAGCTTTATGTTTCCGCGGGCCGTACGGAACATGCTGGCCCGGTACAACCTGCCGTCAATTTCAAATTCCTCAAGCAGAAGTCCATTCAGGGACGCATTAGGCTCACAAACCGTCTGCTTAAATGGCTTTAAGTCATCTACCCACATCAGTTCGCTTAATATCTCGCTTCTGGTTTTTTTCGGAGAGATACTCACACGGATCATATATGGCTTTTCTGAAAAAACGAACGCGTAATTTTGTGTGGAATAACGGCATACCGCCTCCTTGATATCTACCCCGTAGCGTTCCAGCAAAACCTCGCGTATCTTCTGTTTTAATTCTTCATTCATGCCCTGTTTCTCCCTTTTTCATATTAATATCTGATTACAATACCCTGACAGCTGCCAAATGCAAAGAGAATGCTATTTTTTCCAGATAAGTCCCTGCCTGTCACAGGCACCATGAAACAACATCCCATTTTTATTGTAGTGAATTGCAGATAAAAGGCAAGCGATCTGGCAGGAACGTCAATTTTCTGGCAGAAACGAAGTATTCCAAAAAGCACTTGGTCAAATTTGCAGGATTTCCTCCTTCCATGCCGCAGTCTGTGAAAATAATTCTTCCATATTCATTTTCGAAAAATCTGTTGTGTCAACTTTGATTTGTCTGCCACCAACGCAAAAAGCATCAAATCCCCTCTTTTCGATTCCACAGACAAAATCCTCATAAGAAATCTTTTTCGCTTTCAGGATTTTAGGATCATTCTCTTTCTTTTCCGGATAACAGCCATTCACTACATGCCCCCTGTGCCTGTCAGGGCTGCTTTCCCGCTCCAAAAAACGCTGGTAAATCGCTTTGTAATCCCCTGTCAGGGTAATGGTCAACGCAAAATATTGATATTTTTCCAAAAGATTTTTCATTCCCTGTTCTGACGCATATTCAAAATTATTCTCCAGAATCAAAGGTAATCCCGCCTTCATAAGCTAGCCTGCGACATCATACATGATTTCCATACTGGCAACTCCAAGCTTTACTTTTTCTGCTCTCGACTGAAAACCAACCGTATCAAACAAAAGTTCTTTTATGGCATCCTTTGAAATCACAGGCAGTTTTAATCTTTCTGACAGCACTGCTGCCATCGTGCTTTTTCCTGCTGCCGGAATACCTGTCACTATTATACAATACATTTTTCATGCTCCTTTGAAATGAACGGTTTCTATTGCCACGCCAAGTTTCCTTACCTGTTTCACAAAATCCTCAGACACATTCTCGTCCGTAATCAGTAAATCATAATCTTTTACCCGGCATACAGAATGAATGGAATTTTTTCCGACCTTCCTGGACGGATATAGCCCAATGTTCATCGTGCTGTTCTTCATAACAGCTTTTCCAAATTCCACACCGGCGGGATCATGAATGGAGGCTCCAAAGTCAAAAGACAATGCCGCGTGCGATAAAAACGCTTTATCCATGCGGATATTTTTTACCATTTGAATGGTATAAAAATCATGGCAGTGGCCACGATGGTTCATTGCACCGCCCAATACGATAACGGATATATTTATTTTTTTTCGCAGCGCCTCAGCGATGGTAACGGAATTTGTCAATACTGTAATAGTTATATCATCCGGTAAATTTTCAGCCATATAATACCCAACCAAAGACGTCGTAATATATATAACCTCCTTGTCTTGGATATATTCGATTGCTTTTTTGGCAACTGCCAGGTGATCCGTCTGTATTTCTTTGATATCGATTGGATTATATGTCGGCGCAGGGTATATTTCTTTTGAATCAATCGCAATGGCACCGCCATGTGTTCTCTGCAGCAATCCTTTACTTTCCAATACTTTTAAGTCCCGCCTTACACAATCCGCCGAAACTTGATAACATTCCTGAATTTCCGATACCAGGATTCGTCCTGTCTGGTTGAGCTTATTAAGAATATCCTTCTGTCGTTCTTCCATAAACATAAGCAATCCCTCGTTTTCGTGTTTGCAATTGTTTTTGTTTACTTGTATTTGATTATACTTGTTTATTCCTGAATATACAAGACTTACTGACAAATATACACTTTATTTTTTGCCGCTGCGCTTTTTCACCATATCTTTCTTCCCATTTGTCCGATTTGTTCTGATAATTGGCAGTATTCTGTGAGAAAATCAATTTCCTATTGACAACCAAACGATATACTGTTAAAATTACACAAAATAAAGGAAGAATGATGCTATGATTACATTTTTAATGACCCTGAACAACAAAATGAACCAGCAACAGCAGCAGCTTATTGTCGGAACTGACAACGGGCTTTTTGGGCTGTGTTCATAACAAGTGTCTTATCCTGGTTAATCTGAACGAAACGGTCAAAAGCCTGATATGGGTTTTTGACCTTTTTTATGCGCAGCGGCGAGTAGTGGAGAAGGTCATTCCCCTACTCGATTGCACACGGGCACCCGGCGCGCGCGAAGGGGAATGGCTTTTCCCCTTCTCAATTTTGATAATCATTCCATCTGTCAGGAATTTGGAAAGGAGGTATACCATGCCGGAACAGTCAGAGCTTCCCCAGCAAAAAGGGAAGCCGGTAATCACGAAAACAACGAACAACAGAAAGGAAAAAACGAATATGAGCTGTAAGCGGTTAACTTCAAGTGAACGCCCGACATTTCCCAGACGGGCTGTCATTACGGCAGGTATGCCATATGGAAATAAAAATTTGCACTTTGGACATGTAGGCGGTATGTTTATACATGCAGATATATTTGCGCGGTTTTTAAGAGACCGGATCGGAAAAGACAATGTGATCTTTCTGTCAGGAACAGACTGTTATGGCTCTCCTATCATGGAAAGCTATCGCAGGCTGCAAGAAACAGGGTATGAAGGCACGCTGGAGGATTATGTGCGCGCCAACCACGACAGTCAGAAGAAAACCCTGGAAAATTATGGGATCAGCCTCGATTTCTTTGGCGCGTCGGCCCTGGGGGAGGCCGGTCCGATTCACAGGCAGGTTTCAGCGAAGGTATTTCATACCTTATACAAAAATGGATATATTCGTAAAATGTCCATGCCGCAGTTTTATGACGAAGAAAAAAAGATGTTTTTAAACGGAAGACAGGTGACGGGAAAATGCCCCATACCAGGATGCGCTTCAGAGAAAGCATACGCCGATGAGTGTTCCCTGGGACATCAGTTTCTGCCTTCGGAGCTGATCAATCCTGTCAGCTGCCTGTCAAATAAAAAGCCTGTCCTCAAAGATGTGGAGAACTGGTATTTTGATTTGGAATACTGCATTCCTGCAATAAAGGACTATAACGATTTCCTGCGAAAAAACACCAATACGCGCAAGTATCAGTTAGAGACCGTAGAAGAATTTCTGAAAAAGCCCTTGCTGTATGTCCCAAAAAAGTATATCCATGACCTGGCGGAACTGGCGGCAAAGCTGCCCCCGCATAAATTGACCAACGAGGAAAAGAAGCCGTCTGTCGTGTTTGAATTTGAAAATCTGGATGACCGCGACAAGGCGAAAGATGTACTGGAAGCCAACAGCATTCATTATACTTCCGGAAAGACGCTGGTTCCCTTTCGGCTGTCCGGCAATGTGGAATGGGGCGTACCATTCCCGGAGTGCGAAGAATTAAAAGACCTCACCTTCTGGGTATGGCCGGAATCGCTGTGGGCGCCGATCTCCTTTACTCTGGCCTATTTGA
The DNA here is from genome assembly GCA_910588755.1 of uncultured Lachnospiraceae bacterium. GTDB lineage: Bacteria > Bacillota > Clostridia > Lachnospirales > Lachnospiraceae > COE1. The sequence goes on from CAJUQZ010000022.1 coordinate 24,109, forward strand.
AAGAACAGGGAAAGGATGACGGCTTATCCAGGTGGTGGTATGACGAGGACGCACAAGTTTATCAGTTTATTGGAGAGGATAACATTTATTTCTATGCCATCGCCCAGACGGGGTTATTCACAGGGCTGCAGGTTCCCAGGGGGGAAGTCCCGGACATGGAGGCTGTGCATCTGTCCCACATCATAGCGAACCGGCATCTGCTGTATATGGATACAAAAGCCAGCAGCAGCTCCGATCTAAAGCCTCCCGCGGCAGATGAACTGCTGGATTATTACACCAAAGACCAGCTGCGAATGCACTTTATGAGCCTTGGCCTGTCCTCCAAAAGTGCAGGTTTTAAGCCGCAGGTATTTATGAAAGAGGAGGACAGGACTGGCGTAGATATGGTTCTGAAAGATGGCAATTTAATCACCAATGTGTTTAACCGGCTCATCCGAACCTGCTTCTATGCGATTCAGAATAACTATGACGGAAAAATTCCTGCAGGCGATGTGAGTGAATCCATCAGGCTGATGACCGAAAAAGCGGTTCTTGATTATGAGCGGCACATGTACAACCATGAGTTTCATCGGATTTCTTATGTTTTAGATGACTTTATCCGATCCATAAACAAGCATTGGGTAAACAACGTGAAGCTTGCGGATGCCACAAGCGACGCGGCATTCAGACATCAGCTCGTCATTGACTGTTTTTATGCCTGTAAGGTTATGGCAGTCCTGATTCACCCGATTGCACCGGAAGGATGCGAGATGTTTCGGGAATATCTGAACCTGGGGGAGGAATTGTGGGACTGGCGTACTATATTTGAACCGGTTACTTATTATATTGCGGACGTGGAGAAGCATCAATTGAAATATCTGGAACCGAGAGTCGATTTCTTTAAAAAGCATGACTGCCAGCTGGGAATATAAGCGATACAGGGGCGAGATTGGAATAATCGGTTTGGAAGGCTACCTTTCTGGTTCATGCGCCGAAATATCGAATGCTTCTACAAATTCTTCCACCTTCTTGGGATCTGAAATTCTTATATTAAAACTCTAACCAAATAGCGAAAAAGCACAATATATCATTGCAATCTCGCCGGTCATGTGCTATAATCTTGCAGTCGTTGACAGCGACAGATGAGTATTTGAGGAGAGATTTATATTATGAAAAACAGGAAAATGATTCGCGGAGTGATCTTAGCCGTACTGCTGCTGTGCACAGCTTTTTTGGTCTATCAAATCATAGCGAACCCATTCAGTGAACACGACGTTGTTCTTGCGCTTGCAGTTACAGCGGGTTTTATTGCATTGTGGGAGGATCAGAAAAAGAACAATAGCTTTCCGGTTTGTCAATTTCCAGAGACGGAGCAATCCGCCCCGGAAAATATTGTTCGCACACCGTATGCGGCTAACAAATATACGGTTCGAAAATATTGCCCGCTTACCGGAAGCGTCAAACAACCATTCGGGCCCGAAAGAATAATGTTAAAAGAAATCATATCTGCCAGCTTACTGCAGATATGATTTCTTTTTTTGTCCTCTTAATTTACTTCCCTTATTTCCCGCGAACGTCCAGCTTCTTGTCAAAGCCTGCAAGCTTAAAGACCTCCATCACCTCGCTGCCCACATTCACCACGCAGAATGTCCCGCCTGCCGCCTGCATCTTCTTGTAGGCGGCGAGCACCTCCCGCAGGCCGGACGAGGCGATGTACTCGAGCCTGTCAAAATCCAGTACCAGCTCCTTGACCTCTGAAAGCGCGCCGATCTCCTTTCCAAGCTCCGGTGATGATTTCGTGTCGAGCCATCCCTCCACGGCGAGAACGACCTTGTCATTTTCTAACGTTTTTGTGATTGTCATATTGCTCCTCCTTATTCATTCTGAAATATTAATGTTAAAATATTACTGCCACTGCTGTATTTATAGTCCACCTGGTCAGCCAGCTCAAAAGCAATCAGCCGCCCCAGGCCGCCAATCTGTGTGTCGATGTCATACGCCTCCACGTCCACCATATGCTCGCGCGGGTCAAATGCCCGGCCGCTGTCGCGGATTTCCACCAGAACCTGATCTGATACTGTCATATAAATCTCCACGTCCCCACGCCTATATGCATTATTCTGCCTCACATCGTTCTGCTGTGCTTTACCTGGTGGCTCACCTTTCTGCTGTGCTTTATCCCGTTGTACATTACTTGATGTCTCACCATTCTGTTGTGCTTTCTCATGTGGTGGCTCACTTAGCTGCATATTATCCTGCATCTCACAGTCATCATATGCATAACTACATATATTGACATAGATTTCCTCCACGGCGAGGCAAAGCTTTTTTTTCAGAGTGTCCGCAAGCTGCGCATTTTCCAGGAAAAACTGCTGAACTGTCTCGAGATTTTCGAGCGCAGCCGTGACACGCAGCCGAAATCCTGGCAGCGCGCAGAAGACCAGCATGGTTATGTCATCGCTCTGCGGCGTATCCTGCGCAAAGCCGCGCACGCCGTCGAGCACGGACTGCACGCACTGCTCCCGCTCCTGCCTTGACAAGATCTGCTCCAGACGCCTGAGCCCGAAAAATTCCTTATCCCTGCTGACGGCCTCGTTCACACCGTCCGTGTACAGAAATACCGTGTCATTGTCCTTTAGCTCTACTGTGCTCTCCTCGTAGGCCTCGTCCTCAAAGATGCCGATGGCCATTCCCCTGGAACTGTCCAGATTTTGCAGGCCGTCCGAAGCTGTATTTTCCTCTGAAGCCAAAATCAGGTACGGCGGATTGTGCCCTGCATTGGCGTAGACAAACTTGCGTGTGCGGCTGTCGTAGATTCCCACAAACAGCGTTATAAACAGTTGTTCCGGATTGCTGCCGCACAGGGTGTTGTTGGTGCGAAACAGAATTTCCGACGGAGAATACCCAAGCTTTGCATACTGCCGCACCACCGTGATCGCGCTTGCCATAAACAGCGCCGCCGTGACGCCTTTTCCGGAGACGTCCGCAATGACCGTACAGAATAGGTCATCGTCCATGCTAAAATAGTCGTAAAAATCCCCGCCAACCTCCTGGGCCGGAATCATGACGGCCCTCAGGCAGATACTGCCCGACTGGAAATCCGCCCGCGGCAATAGCCCCTGCTGAATCCTTCCCGCTATGCCGATCTCTGCCTCCCTGTGGTGCTTTTCCTCCGTCAGCGCATTAATGTTTTTGATGTAGTGGTCGATCTCCTCTGTCATCTGGTAAAAGGTATCTGCCATCTGGGCAATCTCGTCCCCACCCTTCACCTCAATCCGCTCAAACACGGCCTGCCGGTCTGACGCAAACTGCCGCATCTGCGTGCTGATCATCTTTGCCGGCTTTAACACCCTCGCCTTCAAAAGCACCGCCAGCACCGCCAGGATAAACACAAACGAGGCGGCCACTGTCACCACCATGATCTGATACCGCTGCAGAAAGCTTGCGATCGCCTCGTCCAGGGACACGTCCGCAGCCACCAGCGCCACCGCCTTTCCGGCCGTGTCATACACTGCGCTGTACGCCGTCAGCACATGCCCGTATTGATTGTCGGTCTCCTCCACATCTCCTGTTGTCTGTCCGTCCCACGCGCGGCGCTCTGTCTCGGTCAGCACATACGGCACAACCGTTCCGGGAACCCGCTCCGTTTTCGCCAGTTCCTGGCTGCCGCTCCCGTAGATCACCATATCAAACGTGATTGTATCCCGCTCAAAATCCGGCGTATAGAGATACAGATATTGCAGGTCATTCGTCCGGCTAAGATCCTCCAGGACAAACCTGTAGTCCTGCGCATAGTCTTCGTTCGTCCTGAGCCGCTCCAAGTCCGCACCGTCAAGCAAGTCCGCCGCCACAGTCGCCGCTGCCGAAGCATAATAAACATACGTTCTCCTCACTGTGGTTTTGACTGCGGAGAACCCAAGCATCAGCAGCACAGTATCCGTGACAAGCAAAACAGCCGCTATGGTAATCAGTATTTTCGTGATAATCGACTTTTTCAATGTTACCTCCTAGTATAGCGTTGTCTAAATAACGGTGAAAAACAGTGCCTGATATTTGTGACAGCTCAAAGCGAAGGAAGGAGGTAATGCACCATTTTCACGCAGCCAGAAAACGTCTCCTCCTCCGCGCAGACAGACACCTGATATCCGGGAACGCTGTATTCCTTCATATGGCACGCAAGCACCCTTCCCCCACGGCGCACCCGAATCTGTCCGTCCGCAGGCAGCGCCGCAAAATCCTGCAGAGGAAGAAACATTCCCTCCCCTGTCATTTTGACATAACTTTCCTTCCATGTCCAGAGACGGTAGAACATTTCTGTCCGCGCCTGCCCCTGAAACGCCCTTAGATAGGCCGCCTCCTCCAAGTGGAAAAAGCGCTCCGCCACACCCTCCGGCTCCTCTGCGATTTTCTCGATATCGCAGCCTACGGCTTTTTCGCCCACCGCGCAGATCACCAGGTCGCCGGAATGCGAAAGGTTAAAATGCACCCGCTGCGCCTCAGGCTTTCCCGCCGCGCCGTACACAACCGCCTCCGGGTTCTCCCCGTATAGCGGCAGAATGCGCGCAAGCAATAGCCCCGCGCCCAGGCATCGTTTTCTGTCCTCCGCACGCACGAATGAAAGTACCTTCTGCCTGCGGCGGCTGCCAATCTCATGGAGCACCGCCGGATGCGCCCTCGCGTCCGGCAATGTCCTGATATCTGTCATATATAAATCGACTGCCATGTACAACTTCTCCGTAATCCCTATTCATAGTCAATTTCTAAGCGATACTCACGACAGATGAAATCTGCTGTAAGTATCGCGCCAACCGCAGCCGCATAGCGGCATATTTCCTTATGCGGTTGTGCGCATCTCCTTATACTAAGCGGTCTGTCTTTTCGACCGCCAGTATATTCCCTGTCTATTCGCAGTCTATTATCAGCCTATTCACACTCTGTCCATAATGCCTACTCAAAAAATCCCAGCTTGTCGAGCGCGTCAACGGCGTTTTCCAGATAGCGGTCATCTGTGATTGGCCACTTGTAACCCAGGCGGTAGAGCACCTGCGTAGTAAACTGGTTCTGATACCCGACTGTGTAAATCTCCTCCTCGTTTCTCGACGCATAGGCAATCAGCCCGGAAACGGCATCGCTGTCCTCGTGGCCCGCCGCGTACGTCTTCACTGCCTGCTCAAATGTCTCGTCCGCCACGATCTGGATATCAAAACCGTGGTTTCTCATGGCGTAAATCAAATCACCCATATAAATCTGGTGACTATTGCACGCATGGTAGACCGTAAACCGCTTATCCGTCCCCGCCAGCTTTAAAATCGCCACCGCCGTGGAGTCAATCGGTGAAAATTCCGCGCGCTCGTTCATGCCGCTCATGGGGAACATACCCACGGCCACATAGCCGCGGATGCCGCGCAGGAAACCGTTTGTGACGGAGTTAATCTGGAACTCGCCGTCCGAATCCCGGCTCATCAGGTTGCCCACGCGGATAATTTTCGCGTTCAAGCCGTTCTGCGCAGCCTCCAGCACATAGCGCTCCGCCATGAATTTCGTCCTGATGTACTCGTTGGTAATGCGCTGTCCGATATACAGTTCATGCTCGCCCAGCTCCCTATCTTGACCAGGTTGGTCATTTATTCCTTCTCCCGCGACAGACACGGTGGAAATCTGTATCAGCCGCCGTCCCAGCTCGCTGCACAAAGCTATCAGGTTCCTTGTCCCATCCACATTGATCCGCTGCAGAGAGTCGTCGGCCGCAAAGTGCTTGACGCAGGCCGCGCAGTTGATGAGCGTCCTGAACGGATAGCGCTTTGCCTTCTCCAAGGATTTCGCCTCTGTGATATCTCCCTCTATGCAGATGATGCGCTCCCCGAACAGTTCCTCGCAAGGGTCGTCAAAATAGTACATCAGCATATTCATCAACCGTCTTTCAGGGGACACGTAGCTGCCCTTTCGCACCAGCGCATACACCTTGCCTTCCTGGGTGTCCAGATATGCCTTGAGCACATGGATTCCCAGAAAGCCCGTAGCGCCTGTCAACAGGATATTTCCGATCGCCTCCTCCTTTACCAGGTCTGCGTTCTTTGCCCTGTTTGGCAGCAGGACATGCTGAATCTTCTCATAGTTGTAATCTGTAATCTCGTTTTTCTCTACCGTCTCCTCCACGGTATCCTCGTACACCTGTGCTGCCAGTTGTCTGACGGTAGGGTGCTTGAAAATATCCGCGTACACGACAGGCAGTTTTTTGGCAAGGCACAGCACCGCAATCTTGGAGGCCGTAAGGCTCGTTCCGCCCAGTGTGAAGAAATTGTCGTCTATGCCGACTTTTTCCATGCCAAGCGCCTTCTCAAACATCTCGCACAGCTGTCTTTGCACCTCGTTGACAGGCGGTTCGTAGCCGTCCCGCTCCGCCTGGATTTCAGGCATCGGAAGCGCCCGCTTGTCAATCTTGCCGCCCGGCATCAACGGCATGTTCTCAAGATGGATATAAAATGCCGGAATCATGTACTCTGGCAGAAGCGGCTCTAAAAATGCCTGCCATGCCGCCGTCTCCGGGGCAGCCCCGGTATAGTAGGCCGCGATATACTTGTTGCCGCCCTTCTCAATCACCGTGACTGCTGCCTCTTTAATTCCCTCATGGGAGAGCACAGCGCCCTCAATCTCGCTAAGCTCCACCCGGTAGCCGCGAATCTTTACCTGGGAGTCAATGCGCCCGATGTACTCGATATTGCCGTCGCCCCTCATGCGCACCATGTCCCCTGTGTGGTACATTCTGGCATCGTCCGCGCAGGTTGTAAACGGATTGGCCACAAAGGCGGCCGCCGTCTTTTCCGGAAGGTTGTGGTATCCCCTTGCGATCTGCCGCCCGGCAAGGCACAGCTCCCCGGACGCGCCCACAGGCAGGCGGTTTAATCCCTCGTCGAGCACATAGCAGCGCACGTTTGTCTGTGCCTTTCCGATTGGAATATTTTTGTACTCTTTGTCCACCACAAACTCTGTGGAGGACACGGTATTCTCCGTCGGCCCATAGCCGTTAATCATCGTGTAGCTTCTATTATAATAGCGCTTAAACTTCTCGCCGCCCAGCGTCAGATAACGCAGCGCGCAGTTGTCCGTCAGAATCTCCGCCACCAGTTCACCCATCTGCGTGGGGAATGTGGCTATGGTAATCTTCTCATTGCGAATGGTCTCTGCCACCTGCAGCGCGTCCTTGCGGACGGATTCCGGGAAAATATACAGCAGCGCCCCGCACGCATGCGCCATAAACAGGTCGTGCACAGAGGCGTCGAAGCAAAAGCTTGCAAACTCCGCGATGATATCCTCTGGCGTAAAGTGTAAGAAGTTCACTGTGTGCATAATCAGGTTGACCAGGTTTCTGTGCTCGAGCATCACGCCCTTTGGCTTTCCCGTGGAGCCGGACGTATAGATCATGTACGCTAAGTTTTCCGGCTTTGCCTGTGGAAGCGCGGCAGTGCGTTTGAAGTCCCTGCCCTTCTCCTCCACCTCATCAAGCCAGATCACATTGCCCTGGTAAAACTCCACAAGCCCCGCGTATTCCCGCACTGCGAGCAGATTGTCCGCGCCCGAGTCCGAGAGCATGTATTCGAGTCTGTCCTGCGGATACTCCGGGTCAAGCGGCACATACGCGCCGCCGGCTTTCATCGCGCCGATATAGCCGATGACAAACTCTTTGGTTCTCCCTGACAGGATTCCGGCCACCTTCTCTGTGCCAAATCCATTTTTCAGCAATTGTTCTGCCACATAATCGGACATCTGATCCAGCTCGCGGTAGGTGATTGTTCCATTTTCATCGCGCACCGCCGGCCTGTCCGGGTAATGCTCCACCGACTGGCGGAACAGATCGACAAACGTCTTGCCGGTATATGCCGGATTGTCTGTCATCTTGCTGCACTCCTCAAACAGCAGCCTGATCTGATCGGCGTATCCGCCCTCTGCCAGACCGCTTTCTTCTGTGTCAGTAAACGCGCCTGATGACGTGCTTCCTGCCCTGTCAGCTGACGTGCCTTCTGACATGCTTCCTGCCTTGTCAGCTGATTTGCCTTCTGCCACACTTCCTGCCTTGTCAGCTGATTTGCCTTCTGACACACTTCCTGCCTTGTCAGCAGACATATTTGCTGACAGGTCTACCGTCTTGTTTGCCGCGAGCGAGAAATTCTCGAGAATATAGTCGATGGATTCCGCCTCAAACAAATCTTTTCTGTATTCCAGCTCGTATACAAAGCACCCGTTCTCGATGCTGACCGCCAGTGATACCGGCGCCTTGGCAGCATTTAAGTGCAGCGGGACTTCCTCCGCCTTCTCCTGTCCTATGGAGTCAAATACAAAGCTCTCCCCCTGGTACACCAGCATCGCCCTTGGCTGAATCTGGTATGCCCTGCTGATCTCCGAGAACGGATAGATGTCCATATCCATCTCATTCATGAGCTGTTCTTTCAGTCCCTGGAAATAGTGTGCCACATCACCGTCTAGGTCGCAGCGCACCGGGAGCGTCTTTACCAGCATTCCAACCGTATCCGAAAGGCGCGAGTCGTTCCGCCCGTGATAGATGGTCGTAAACACGGCTGTCTTTTTGAAATTGTATTTTGCCAGCAGGAGACCGAATACGCCGGTAAAAAATACATTCTCCGTGATTCCGTATGCTTCGCAGAACTTATGTACGTTTTCTGTCGTCAGGCGCTCGTCAACAAACCGCACATTGCCAACGGACGGCTTCTCCTCCTGCTTATCTGGATAAAAGCAGGTGTCTCCGCCGCAGTCCGCGTATACGCTGCGGTAATATTCCTCCGCCTTTTTATAAGCGTCTGTCTGCAGCGCCGCCTCATGGGTTTCCGGTGTAACGCCGGCACAGCAGTCTG
>CAJUQZ010000022.1:32964-39404 GCA_910588755.1 uncultured Lachnospiraceae bacterium
TGGTCGAGGGCCGCGTCGTAGCTGGTGTAGGTCTCCGCCGCAATGGTTTCCCCGCTGTACGCCTGGTTGATATGCTCGATCAGGATTCCCAGGGAGCTTCCGTCCGCAATCAGATGGTGGAGGTCGATAAACAGGTAATTCCCCTCCATCGTGCGGTAAATCTCAAAACGGTACAAAGGCTCGTTAAACAGACCATACGGCCGAACCAGCTGTTCCATTGCCAGATCGTCCCGAATCGTCACCTGCGGCGCAAGCGTATCGTCCCGGCGCTGCCGGATTTCCCCGTCATCGTCCATAAAAAGCTGTACTTTCAGATAAGGGTGCGCCTGGATTGTCTGCTCGACGGCGCTCTTTAGCCGCATGATATCAACCCTGTCGCTAAGTTTCAGCAGATAGGGAATATTGTAAACGGTGGTGCCCATATTGGCGGTGCAGTCGATAAACACGCCCGCCTGGGTGTTTGTCAGCGGATAAACCGCCTGTACCGGGTGGGTGCCGCCCGCTTTGCTCTCGTCGGCAAGACCCACAAACTGCTCGAGCTGCAGGACTGTCGCGTTCTGCTTGATGTCCGATGTCCTGATGGCGATTGAAAACGCCTTTGCGAGCAGGACATTGAGACGGATTGCGCTCACGGAGGTCAGGCCTGCGGCATAGATATCCGTGGTGACGCCAAATTCCCTGTGCCCCACAGCTTCCGCCACGCACTCGAAAATGCGCTTTTGCAGCTCTGTCTCGGGCGCGACAAGTGCCTCTTTCTTCTTCTCCGGCTTTGGCAGCGCCCTCTTGTTGACCTTCTGGTTCTGATTGAGCGGGATTTTGTCAATCTGCATGGTGACTGCCGGAACCATATAGGGCGGTTTTGTCTCCAGGATAAACTTGTTCATGGCATCGATATCCACGGTCTGGTCTGACACGACATAGGCCGCGATGTATTTTCCGCCGCCCTTTTCCTCAAAAGCTGCCACCGTAGCGTCCTTGATGCCCGGGAATCTGCGGATGACTTCCTCCACCTCCGTCAGCTCGATGCGAAAGCCCCTGATCTTCACCTGCGCGTCCTTGCGGCCCACGAACTGAATATTTCCGTCAGGAAGCCACCGGACGATATCGCCTGTATGATACATGCGCTGGTAGTCCTTCTCCTTCGTATAAGGATTGACCGCAAAGCTCTCCGCCGTCTTTTCCGGGCGGTTTAAGTATCCCCTGCCCACCTGCGGGCCGGAGATCAATAGCTCCCCGCAGGCGCCGACTGGCAGCCTGTGCCCCTGCATGTCCGCAACATAGAGCTTCAGGTTCTCGTTCGGCGCGCCGATTGGGATATTATCATAATACTTGTCAAGCAGCAGGGCAGTCACCGCCACAGTGCACTCCGTCGGCCCATATATATTATACAGTGCGAAATTCTTTGGCGGTTCCATAGCCGCAAGCTTCTCACCGCCCACAATCAGGTGTTTCAGGGAATGATTCTCCATCGTGAGCGCAAACTGCCGCCCAACCTGTGTCGTCATAAAGCTGTGCGTGATGCCGTTTTCCTCAAAATACCGATTCAGCTCCATGAAATCCAGACGAATATCCTCCCCGATGATATGGAGCTGCGCGCCGACTGTGAGACTGCAGAAAATGTCCATCATGCTGGCGTCAAAGCCAAACGACGCGTAGGCCGCCAGACGGCTGTCCTTATCCATCTTGTAAAACCGGTGGTACGCCCTACAGTAAGCGGTAATATTGCCATACTCGAGCATGCAGCCCTTGGGCACTCCCGTGGAACCGGAGGTGTACAGCAGGACAAACAGGTCTTCCGGTTTTGCCTTCGTCCGCTTTTCGTTGGGAAGCGCTGCTGGCAAATCCTTAATCTGGCTGGTGCGCAGTATCTCCCCGCCAAAGTCCGGAACCAGCTCCAGAAGCGCCTCATCCGCAATCAGCACCTTCGCCCCGGAGTCATCGAGCATAAATTTCAGGCGGTCTTTAGGATACGTCGGATCAAGCGGCTGGTATGCGCATCCTGCCTTCAGGACACCCAGCGAAGCCACCGCCATATATTCACATCTTGGTATCAGGATCGCAACAGGATCTTCCGCCCCAAGTCCCCGCTTTTCCAGATACGCGCCAATTCGGTCTGATACCGCATCGAGCTCCCCGTAGGTAAGGCACACATCGCGGTACACAACCGCGATGCGGTCAGGATACTTGCGCGCCATCTCGCCAAACATATCCATCACCGTCTGCGTTTTATCATACGGCACAGCGGTGTCGTTAAAGCCGTCAAGCACCGCCTCCTGTCCCGGGGATAAGATCGAAATTTCAGACACATACCGACTCTTCATCATAGAGGCAAAAGCCATCTCGTAAGCCTCGAGAATCCTGTCGATGGTATCCACCTCGTACAGGTCGGCGCGGTACTCCGCCGTCAGCACATACTGGCCGTCATATTCGCGCACCTGGATTAACAGCGGCTCCTTGGGCAGATCCAGTGACAAGTCCTCCCCTTTTGCCGTGGTGTCAGCAAGCGGATAGTCGTCTGTCAGCTCCGCCTGGTAGGCAAAGATCAGGTCCGAGTTGATATTGTACCTCGCCGCGATATCCGAAAACGGGAAAATGTCATTTGCCATCGTGTTCATCAGCTGCTCCTGCACAGCCATCATGTAGGCGCCCACCGATGTCCGTTTGTCAAAACTGCAGTAGACTGGAAGAGTTTTTACCAGCATACAGATCGTGTTGTGCAGCCTCGAATCATTTCTTCCATTGTAGATCGTGGCAAACAGCGCGTCCTGCGTACCGGCATACCGCGCCATCAGCACGCCAAAAAGCCCCGTAAAGAGCGCGTTTGGCGTCACCTGCATTTTGGCGCAGCTCTCAAACACCTTCTCCCTGGAAAGCTGCATCGTCCTCGACGCCATTCCCTTGGCCGGAACCCCTTCCTTTTTGTCCGCAAGCGGCAGGGATTCTGTCTCCACACCCGCAAAGACGGAGTCGTAATACTGCGCCGCCTTCTTATATTTCCCGTTTGCAATATCCTGCTCCTCGTCCAGCGCAGCGTCATAGCCCGTGTAGGTCTCCTCTGTCAGCGCCTTCCCCTGGTAAGCCGCGTTCAGATCCTCAAAGAAAATATCATACGAGTTTCCGTCCGCAATGATATGGTGCAGATCAACAAAGAGATACTTTCTGGTGCCTGTCTTGTAGATTGCAATTCTGAACAAACGTTCTTTCTCGATGTCAAAAGGCTTCACCAGCGCTTTCTTCTCCTGTGCAAACGCCTCGTCTGTCATAGCGATACACTCCGGCTCAAAATGCTCCTTGCAGGGCTTTTGGTAAAGCGTACCCTCCCCGCTCACGCCGATTCTGGTCAGGAGATAGGGATGCGCCGCAACCACACTGCTGACAGCCTCCTTGAGCCTGTCCGTGTCCACCGTTTCCTCCAGTTCAAACAGGAAGGGAATATTGTATATCGTACTATCCTGATTTTTACTGCATTCCACAAAAATCCCCTTCTGGGAACCGGTCAGCGGATAGCTCTCCCGCTCCTCGTGCGCGGTACTCTTTGGCGCATTCTGGATAAACTGCTCCAATAGCAGGATCGTGTTGTTCTCATGGATATCGCTCGTCTTCGCCGTGATATGAAACGCTTCCGCCAGCAGCAAGTTCAGCTTCATTGCGCCCAGCGATGTCAGTCCCGCGCGGTAGAGGTTGGTATTGATACCAAAATTGGTATTTCCTGTGACGGACGCCACGATGTCAAAAATCTTCTGCTGTGTGCGGTTTTTTGGCACCTCGATTTCCTTCTGCTTAAACACAGGCTTGGGCAGCGCCTTCTTGTCAATCTTCATGTTCGCGGTCAGCGGCATTTCCGACAACTGGATCAGCACGTCGGGAACCATATAATAGGTCAGATATCCGGCTGCAAAATCAGACAGCTCCTCCACATCGATCTCACGGTCCGCGGTGAAGTATGCGCACAGAAACGAATTGTCCACCGGCACGGCCACACTGGTCTTGACACCCGGAAACTGATTGATGACCTCCTCGATCTCGCCAAGCTCAATCCGAAGGCCGCGAAGCTTGATCTGGTTGTCAATCCGCCCGTGGAACTCGATCTCGCCCTGAGCATTCCAGCGCGCCAGATCGCCGGACTTATAGGCCCGCTGCCCGTCAAATTCGATAAACGCCTCCGCCGTCTTCTCCGGCAGGTTCATGTATCCTCTACCCACGCCCTTGCCGCAGATCAGCATTTCGCCTAACTCCCCGTCGGGAACCGGCTCATTTTTTTCATTGACGATATACACCTGCACATTGGCGTTCGGAATACCGATTGTGATATTTTCCCCCTGTGTAATGACCTTCATCGTACAGCTGATGGTCGTCTCTGTCGGCCCGTAGCCGTTCATGATATAGGCATCCGGCCGCAGCGCGGCGATCTTCTCATAGAGCCCTGACGGAAAAGCCTCGGCCCCGAGATCGTACACGGCGATCTGCTTTAGCGCCTCCGTCATCTGCGGCAGGTCAAGCAGCTCCGACACATAGGAGGGCGTCGTCGTCATACAGTCCACCCCGTTTTGGCAGATCAGCTCCGCCAGCAGAAGCGGATTGTGTATCTCCTCGCTGGTCGCCATCACAACCGTAAGCCCACTGGTAAGCGGGATAAACTCCTCCATGATGGACACGTCAAAAGTGATCGCAGCCAGGGCCAGACAGCAGTGCGCACGCTCCGCAAAGCCCCGTGTCTCGTGATTCTTTTCATTTGGATTCCCTATGACACGATTTCGTCTCGAAATTCCACTTTTGTAACTTACATTTCGATAGAGACGCTTTGCTCCATGTCATTATATCAGTTTTTATCCCTATCCTCAATAGGATTTTTACCATGCTTTTGTGACTTTTGCTCCATAGCTTTTTCAAGGGCGGCGGTGATGGCATCCACTTTCTTTTCGCCAATGCCCTTTACCTGGAGCAACGCTTCCCGGATTTCCGGAGTTGTCAGTCCGTCCGCCGCCTCCTTGCCATCTGCATATCCGGACTTATACACTGACTCCGCCCATAATGTCATTTGGCAGTGGTCCATCTTCCGGATGCGGTCATACTGCTTGCGGTTCAGAATAAAACCTTTAATCTTTCCCATGCTGTGCCTCCCATTCTTCCAGCCGTTTACTCTGTCGCTGGACTTTGAAATCAATCCTTCTCTCAACTTCGTCTTCAGCCTGGAACAAAATCTCCATCTGTCTTGCCATGATCCGAACATCTGTCAGTTCATCAATGATGCAGCCCCTGGTAGCGGTCAGCTCCGCACCTTTCGCTCTCCTCCATTTCAGCAGAGCCTTCGTCAGTTCGCTCATTTCCTCAATCATCATATCTACCTGGGGCTGTGTTCCATAATCACAGATACATCTTCTGAAGACAATATCTCTATCCTCCTTGCCGCTGAGCATCTCTATGTATTCAGCGGCTTCCTCCAGCAGTTCAACCGTTCCTTCGACTTCTCTGCCAGTAGGCGGTTCCCGATACGTCTTCGCATACGCTCTAAGCCTTTCTGTAATCTTCATCTTCATTTCTCCTTTCCCTTGCCGCTGATCTGAACATCATAAGAAGCATCTCAGATACCGGTCTGCCTCTGTCTTTCCGAACGGCTTTCTTTACAGACTTCAAATCATACCAGTCTCCCCGGTAGTTTTTCTTTTCCGGAACATAAACGCCTATCCCATACGGTATCTCGTTGCTGACTTTCGCATATACTTCCTCCGGCATGACATAATAATTGTAATCTCCCAAAAAGTTATGCCCGTTCTTTGAATGGAAATCTTCTACCGATGACTTTACTTCGTAGCAATAGAAGTCACCTTTTTCTATGCCGGACACTGTATTGTTTACAGGCTTGAACTTCATGTAATCAACTCTTACGGAGTTACTGGTGGCATAATCAAATGTGACTTCTCTCGCCCAATAAATCCTCGGATCGTTATGCGGAACAATATGCTTTTTTATCGACAAGGATAGGATTGCCGTAATCTCTTTCCTATCCATTCGTCTCGCTTTCCTCCTTCTCGTACAGTTCGTGCGTTCCGTCCAACACCTTTTCAGCATCCTCGCTGGCAAAAGTCCAACCATACGCCTTCAGAACATCATAGCAGTGCTTCAGTGTTTCGCCAGCATCTTTCTTGTAATAGCCTTTATAGTCAACAAGCTCCGTATCTTTTGCCGCATTGTGGAGTGCCAGGAGCATTGAGTGCGTGTAGCTCAGTCCTTTCAGTTTCTTCTCCGCTTCCGCCTTTTCCTCCTCTGTGCAACTGTAATACTCTTTCTCTGTGAAGAAACCGATCATACTGCTGAACGAAAGGTACGCATACTTTTCAAGCAGGAACCGCCATATCTTTTCCCTTATTTCCTCCTCATTCTTCACAGCATCAATCTTTCCTGCGATGATATTCTGAATGAACTCTTTGCGGCTGGCATCT
>CAJUQZ010000023.1 GCA_910588755.1 uncultured Lachnospiraceae bacterium
GAATTTGCACAACTCATTTTTCTAAAATACCCTTTTGACCCCAGCATCATGTCATATTGTTAAACTGCACGCTTAACAATACAACATTGCTAGTGCTCCAAAAATGTAAGGAGTTGTATTCAGGCATCAGACTGTGTCATCAGGTCTTTGCCCTTTTAGTTTCTCCACCTCCTGCGTGACCACTTGTTTATCGAGTCGCTCGAACAAAATCTGTATTTCAGGCAGCACATATCCGGCGGGAACCTTGTGGGGCTGCCATCTATCGTCCAGCAAGAGCCACCTGCAAAGTTTTTCTGATGAGAAGGGCAGAAATGGTTTCAACAGCACTGCGAGGTTTGCTATGATCTGCACACACTGATACAATGTGTTCTGACAGTCCGCTTCGTCCTGGGTGCGTGTAAGCCACGGCGTTCTGGTATCAAAGTACTTGTTTGCCCAGCGGACAAACGAAAAAATCCCGTTGACCGCATCCTTAAACGCCCCTTTCTCGATCAAGGCCCCTATCGTCTGGTACAACGCTTTGATTTCCGCGTCAATTTGTACATCCTCCCTGCCGTTTGGGACAACACCATTCCAATATTTTCTGATAAAGGAAAGCGACCTGTTCACGAAATTTCCATATGCGCCAAGTAATTCCCCGTTGTGGCTGTTGACATACTCCCTCCATGAGAAATCAGCATCCTTTTTCTCCGGACCGTTTGCAAGAAAATAGTATCGGAGCGAATCCGCATCATACCGATCCACGATGTCCTTTACCCAGATGGCATAGTTCTGGCTCGTGGAAATCTTTCTGCCCTCAAGCGTCAGATATTCACTGGAAACAATCTGGTCGGGCAAATGCCAGCCTATAGTGTCTGCGATAAGCAGCGCTGGCAAAATGATTGTGTGAAACGGTATATTGTCCTTGCCGTGCACATAGTAATGCTTTGCATGCTCCCCCCACAATTCCTCAAAATTGATTCCGCTCTCCTGTGCCACACACTTACTGGCAGACAGATAGCCTAGCACATTCTCTGCCCAGATATAGATTGTTTTTCCTTCATAGCCTTTTTTCGGCACACCGATCCCCCATTCCAGATCCCTGGTCAGCGCCCGATCGCGCAGCCCCTCGTCAATGTAGCGATGGGTGAACGCAACCGCATTTTTCCGCCATGTGCCTGCGCTGTCCACCAATGTTCGCAGCTCATTTTCCAGTCGGGAGATGGCAATATACAGGTGTCTGGACTTTTTGAATGTCACTGGGTTTGCGCAGACGGCACAGACTGGATGCAGCAGATTTTCCGGCTCCAGCACAGTGCCGCAGTCATCACACTGGTCGCCCCTCGCCGTCTTTCCACACCGGGGACAAATACCTGTGACAAAACGGTCTGCTAAAAAGTGCTGACATGTCTGGCAATAGGCCTGCGGTGTTTCCTTCTCATAGACTAGGCCGCTCTGATACAGGCGTGTGTGAAATTCCCTGACAAACTTCTTGTGCCTGTCATCTGAGGTCTTCGTATAACAGTCGTAGCTAAACCCTAGCTTCCTGAAACACTGCACAAACTCTTCGTGGTAATAATCGCTGATTTCCTGCGGTGTCCGACCTTCCTTTTTCGCCCGGATTGCCACCGGCGTACCATGACAGTCGCTTCCTGACACAAAACAGACTTGGTCTCCACAGGCCCTGTGATACCTTGCCAGAACATCCCCTGGCAACAGGGCCGCGATATGCCCGATGTGCAGTGAACCGTTTGCGTAGGGCCATGCGCCCCCAATTAAAATATTCATTTTCATCTACCTCATTTCCTTATTGTGATAACAGATTCATTGTTTCTTATTTGATAAAATAATGATACAAAAAAGCCCTCCTCTCTGAAAAATCTCTTTTTCAGGGACGAGAGCATTCGCTTCGTGTTACCACCCTAAATTCACCCATGTCTCACGACAGGGGCCTTATCAACTACGGATGAGAAATGATTCATCGATAGTCTATCACTGTAACGGGTGCACCCGTCGCAGCCTAGGCGTGTTACCGCTTCGGTGCGCAGCTCCGAGACCATTTTCAACTGTTCCTTCCATGCCTGCTCTCACCAGCACAGGCTCTCTGTGATGTATCTAACAGTCTACTCTTCTCTTCACAGCCTTTTTCTAATCATACCATAGAAAAGTGCAATTCGTCTACACTTTTTCATTCTTTTTCATTGCCTGATAAATTCCATGATCTCCGCCTTTGGCTTTGCACCGACGGACTTTGCTGCGATCTCCCCGTTTTTGAACAATATGAGTGTCGGAATCGACATCACCCTGTAATTTAACGCCAGGGTATCCGCTTCATCGGTATTTACCTTGCAGATCTTAACGTCTGTGACTTCACTTGCGATCTCCTCGATGACTGGTGAGAGCATTTTGCACGGCCCGCACCACGGCGCCCAGAAGTCAACCAGCACCGGAATATCAGACCGCAGTACCTCCTGCTCAAAATTTGCCTCTGTCAAATGTATTACTGCCATAATCAAATCCTTCCTTTCGCATGTCCTCTTCGTTTTAATTAGTATACCACCTTTTTATGGATATAGTAAACAAAAATATATAAACTATTCCTAAAAACTATTCCTCATTTTTGTTTTCCCCGTTTAATACCATTGCGATGACATGCGCGATTGGATCACATGCGTTCATGGCCTCCTCCACTGTGTTGGTCTGTGAGCCAAGCTCGATCAGTACGCTCTTTGGTCTGTAGTGCAAGTTATATCGGTATCCCTTAAGGTATATGCGCCTGGTCAGTCCTGGATAGTACTCCTCTGCCGTTAAGTGCATTTGAAAGGCAAAGGAAATATTGTCCTGCACATAGGGATTCGGAAGATTGGTCAGCGTGCCAAGCGCCCTCGTGTAACACAGCCCGTTAAAAAACATAAACCTCGCTGTGGGTTTCTCCTGGATCGTGGTGACAAGCTTCGTGTCTGGGTTGGTCTGGTCTCTGTGGAGATCGATCATAACCTCTATGGTCGGGTGCTCCGCAAGGACCTTGTCTAGCCCTTTCATGGCGTTTGCGTATGCATTGTCCCTGCTCTGCACATCATACTCCCCTGTGTGATGGAGCACATTAAATCCATATTGTGTTCTCAAAATATCGCACAGATGTTCTCCTACGCCAACGATGGAGGTTGACGGATCTCCTGGCGTTGAATCTATGTAAGCCTCCTGGGAATGCGTGTGGTACACGAGGATCTGGACATCGCTGCTGTCCTGCTTCAGCGCTGCGTCAAATCCCATGAGCGTGCTATACTGGAGCTGGTCGGGCCTGATCTGCGTGGTTGGGTCCTCCGCATAGAAGGTTGTCTTGATAAATGACGGATCGGCAAGCTGCTGCTCGGAATATTCTGCGACAGGTTCCTTTGCTGGCACAAATCCGCCTGCAGCAGCGGTGTTCTCCGCCAGCACAGCCTCCTCTAACGCCTGCTGGCCACTGTTGTCCTCCTGCCCACTGTCATGACTCTCTGTCTCAATGCTGCTGCCCAGACTATTCTCATAAGCTAAGCTGTTCTCGATGGCAGCCATCTCCTCGATGACGGACGGCTGCCTGTACGCGGTCACATGGCTGTCGTCCTCTGCTTCCAGAAGCAGGCTCATTTCAAGAGGCATATTTCGGTATAACCAGTACTGTATTCTATTATTACCACCGTCATTGGCATATGTCATGTACGGGCTTACAAAGCGGATCCCGTGCTGTAGCGCGATGCCATAGATCCGCTCACCCGGCGTTTCCTGGCCTCCCATGCTGTCCCCTATGTCAGAAAAAGCACGCATCATAAGGTTCACAAGAAGCAGCAGGAAAATGACGGCCAGTATTCCCTGCTTTCTGACTTTATGGCTGATATTCACATGCTACTCCTCCTGCTCCATGTCCAAAGCAATATTGATCGCCTCCGACAATGTAAAACTAAGTCTTTTTGTAGTCTCATCAATATTCTTTGCTGTCACATACATATTATGAAGCTGTGTGTCCGTACTATTCCTAAAATAATCCAGTGACGCCTTTCCCTCATGGTACTCCTCCGACAGTTTTTCGAGCGCATCAGAGACAATCGTCCCCGCATCCACCACCATCGGAATCCCAATCGCGATCACCGGCACGCCAAGGCTCTCCTTTGTGAGGGCATTTCTGTGGTTTCCAACGCCCGAGCCAGGGTGAATGCCTGTGTCTGTGATCTGTACTGTCCTGTTCAGCCTTCTGGTGCTTCTCGCCGCCAGCGCATCTATTACTATAACTATGTCCGGTGTTGTCTCTTTTATGACTCCTTTGATGATTTCTGCAGTCTCCATACCGGTCTTTGCCATTACGCCGGGCACAAGTGCGCTAATCTGATGGATTCTAGAAGCCCTGTATGCCTTCTTCCCATACTCCCGTATGATATGCCTTGTGATAAAAAGGTTATCAACTGTACATGGCCCAAGGGAATCCGCCGTGACATCGCGGTTTCCAAGCCCTACCACCAGTATGGACTTCTCCTCCTGGTCGATGTCTGGCAGGACGCTTTTAAGCTGTCTGGCAAGCTCCTGCGATATCTCCCTGTGATAATCCTCATCGCTCTCCTGAAGTGCAGGCGCCTCCAGCGTGATGTAGGTGCCCACGGGCTTTCCCATACTCTTTGCGGCGTTGCGGCTCATGATCACGACCTTGGAAATGTGTACATCATCCAGAACATCATACTCATCGATGGTGATTCCCCGCATCTGTCCCGAAGCTTTCTTCCTGACACTCTCTGTCGCCTCCAGCGCCAGGTCTGTCCTAATCTGAAACTGCTGCATACTACTCATTCCTCCCTGGTTCATCCCTGTTCATTATGCTAGTTCAACTTTTTTATTTACATTTTTTCATTTTTTTTAAAGAATATGTATTGACATATCAGATTCCATAAATTACAATATACAAGTGTGTTTTATTAATTCGTCCGTGTCCGACTTTCATAAAACATAACTTGTAACTGCGTGAATGCATACAGTTACCATAAATGAAAATATCGGGAAATGGGAGGTGACAAGCATGGCAAACATCAAATCTGCTAAGAAGAGAATTTTAGTCAACAGGACAAAGGCCGATAGAAATAAGGCTATTAAGTCTGGTGTAAAGACCGCAATCAAGAAGGTTTACACAGCTGTAGAGGCAAATGACAAGGAAGCTGCTGCTGCTGCTTTATTAAACGCGACGAGCGTGATCGATAAAGCTACAACAAAGGGCGTGTACCACAAGAATTATGCTTCCAGAAAAGTTTCTCGTTTATCGAAAGCTGTGAATCAGATGGCGTAGGCATGAATATAGAATGAATTTCAAAAATTTTTCAATCAAAAAATCAGTGGGGCGATCCATTTCGGACTGTCCCACTATTTTTTCTGCTGCGCCTGTTGCCACAGCTCCATGCTGTCCCCTATTATTTTTCGAAGATATTCTGGCCTTGACAGGTCCTCCAGATCTGAAAACGCTGCGTTTGCAGCCACCAGAGACCTGCGCAGATAGACACTGTTATCCTTTAAGAGCTCCCTGTTTAAACCAAATCCTTTGCTCTTTGCAAAATCACAGCAGAATGTCACCACAGTCCTGGTATTTCCCTCACGAAACGGGTGCACCTTCCACAGTGCTGCCATACCGTCTGAAAATGCTATTGTTTTCTGCCCGACAGACAGTTTGTCCCACTGGATATGATCCATTTTGGACAAAATATCTGCGATCTCCCCCTGGATCCCATCACACGAAGTATATTCCACTGAAAGGCCGCCAAGTGCTTCCTCCGCTTTCTCAATATCAATGATTCTGGGAATGCCTGCCCACTCATACAGGTCCTGAAAGAGCACCTCATGCATCCTGCACAGATGCCGAAACCCAAAATCGCCCGCAAGCGGCCTGCAAGCCAGCTGCTTCAGACGAAGAGCCGTAAAATCCGCCTCCATCTCCTTAAGGATTTTGCCATCCTGTATTCCTTTTTTATTTTTTAACACGCCGGTTTTTCTATCGATATAAGGATCTATGTAAGCTTTCATAATCATGCACCGCTTAATGCCGAATATTTTTCGTGCAGTCTTCTTAAAATATCCTCCTCTGTCATCTCGCCCTTTTTTTCTTTTTCTATCATCTCTACCATTTCTACTGACGGCACTAGACCATCCACCTGCAGCATACCCACTGCATACTCCCATGCCTGTTCCCCTGTCATTGCCATGTCAGATTACTCCTTATATTTTATAGCGTATGGATTCATAGTTTTCGTTCATCCAGGCGATCGCCTGGGCAAGTCCCTCCTCGCTAAATTCAAACAGCGCGGAAATCTTCTCCTCGTCCGGCGTCGCCTCAAAGCAAAAAGGCTCACTCCAGAGATAGACCTTTAGCTTTTTCTCCTCCTCTATGACTTCCTGGTGTAGCATAAAGCGCATTCCCTTATGGCTGCCGGCAAAGTCTTCCTTTTTCACAAAATTGAGTGACAAAAAATCCTGTCTTGTCAGCATATCTCTGGACACCTCTCTGCTCTTTTATAAACATATGTTTGCAATTAACTTAGACTGAGATCCCCGTCTGTGTGAGCACTTCGAGTAGCGAGCCCTCCTTAGACACATAGCGGTATGCCAGCTTTTCCTCCGCATGGAATACCGGATAACGGTTGATGTAAAAACCGTCAATCCCCGCCGCCACTGCACCTGCCATGTCGGACTTAAGCTCATTGCCGATCATAACCGACTGCGCCTTGTCGAGCTGGTAGCGCTCACAGCAAATCTCATAAAATGCAGGATCAGGCTTCATACAGCCCTCGTCCGAGGAGATGAGGATTCCATCAAAATAGGGAATCAGCCCTGTCAGCTCTAACTCCTGCCATGTAAAGCTTCTCTGCGCGTTGGACAGAAGATAAATCTTTTTTCCAGCCTTTTTCAATCCGTCCAGGCATGCAAGTGTATCCGGAAACAAGCGCAGATAAATGAGCGAAATCCGACGGAAGCCCGCACAGAGCGCCGCTGTCTGCTCATCTGTGAGTATATAGCCATTTGCGGCAAACACCTCCTGGAACACTTCTTCAATCTGAATCTCAGGATTTCTATACCTGCCACTCTGCGCCGCCCTCTCCCTGTGTTCCTTCTCCGCAGCAGTGTAGTGCCTGTAAAACTGCTTCCACTCAAAGTGGTATCCCTGTCGTCTTAGCCATTTCGCATATTTCTTAAAAAAATTCCTGCCGGACTCATCTGTGCGAATATCGACCAGCGTCCCGTACAGATCAAAAATATAATTCTGATACATCACAAAACCTCCTTCACATAACCAATCTCATCAAAATCGGGAATAAAACTCTCACCTGCCGTATCCCCCTCCTGTATAAAGGCATTCTCCACACCAAGCCCGATCGCATAATCGACCACTCTCTCGTACTCCCTTGGCGTCACGCGCCTGCCAAGCACGGGGTCGTCTGCTGGTTTGGCGGGGGGTGTATACTGGCTCATGATGCTTATAAAAATGTCGTCCTTATAAGTATCGTACAAATATTTTATAACCTCCCTGGAGTCCCTGACATGGCCCGGCAAGACCAGATGTCTGACAATCACGCCGCGCCGCATCATCTGTTCCCCGTTCCATGTCCTGTCAAAACAGGGACCACCCACCTGGCGCACCATCTCCGCAACCGCACGGGACGCATACAGAAAATAATCCCGCGCATTGGAATACCGCGCCGACAGCTCACTGCTGTAATATTTCAGGTCGGGCAGGTAAATATCGACAAGCCCCTCAAGGCGCCTTAGCGTCTCCACACGCTCATAGCCGGACGTATTGTACACAACAGGAACCCTTAGTCCGGCCGCCTTTGACAGCAAAAGCGCCTCTACAATCTGCGGCACAAAATGCGTTGGCGTCACCAGATTGATGTTGGCTGCGCCCCGCTCCTGCAATATGAGAAATAACCTGGACAGCTGTGCAGTCGTTA
Source organism: uncultured Lachnospiraceae bacterium (assembly GCA_910588755.1). GTDB lineage: Bacteria > Bacillota > Clostridia > Lachnospirales > Lachnospiraceae > COE1. Next base: position 7,938 of record CAJUQZ010000023.1, read on the forward strand.
GTACATGTCCCCCGCCGCCCTGTGCAATCTCCCTGTTCTGGCAGAAGACACACCCAAGCGGACAGCCCGGGAAAAAGACTGTCCCCGATCCGCTTTGTCCGCTGATGCAAGGCTCCTCCCACATATGGAGCGATGCCCTTACCACACGCACCTCATGCCCCTCACCGCAGTATCCTCTGCCGTGCTGTCTGTTGGCGTGACACTGCCGCGGGCAGAGTGCGCAATTTTTCCCGTCTTTCCAGTCTTTTATTTCTACAGTCTTCTCGTCCTTCGTCATCGCCCTAACCTATCTGTTTCTGATCCTCTATAAGCCATCTGTTCAGGCACTTGTATACCTCCTCCGGCTCGATTGGCTTCGAAATATGGCCGTTCATGCCGCACCTGTATGAGTTCTGCACATCGCTCTCAAGCGCATTGGCTGTCATCGCTATGATTGGCATTTCTCTGCAATCCCTTCGGTCAATCCTTCTGATTTCCATAGCCGCCTCATCGCCTCTCATAACGGGCATACTGATATCCATGAAAATCAGATCGTATGTTCCTTCTGTCGCCGCACTGACCATATTGACGGCCTCCCTGCCGTTTACGGCTTCATCGATAACCAGCCCTGTATCCTCCAGAAACCCTTTCACAATCTCCATATTGATGCGCTTATCCTCGACAATCAAAATTCGTTTGCCCGGGTATTTTCCCTGTGCGGCCGCAAGTTCATGCCCGTCCTTGTCCTCACTGTTGTCGCATATCGTAAACGGAAGCATTACTGTGACCTTCGTCCCCACGTTGACTAGACTTTCAACCCGAATCTGTCCATTCATGAGGTCCACAAGGTTCTTGGTAATCGCCATGCCAAGCCCTGTCCCTTCTATCCTTCCAGACAGGTCGGTATCTTCCCGCTCGAAAGGTTCAAAGACACGCTCCACAAAGCTGCCGCTCATACCGATTCCATTGTCCCTGATGATAAAAACCACCTGACACTGCGTCTCATCCCTCCCCGGCTGTTCAGCTACCTCCATACTAATTCTGCCAAAGGCTGGCGTGTATTTGACGGCATTGGACAGGAGATTAATGATTATCTGGCGTACCCTAAGCTTATCCAATAATACGTACTTATGTTCGATTTTATTGCAGTCAATCGCGAAAATCTGCTGGTTTTCCTCACACCGGTTGCGGATTAGGACCTCTATGTCCCTGATCAGCTTCACCAGATCCTCCTTTTTCTCGCGCACTTCGATGATACCACTCTCGATCTTGTTCATGTCGAGCACGTCGTTGATCAGCGCGAGCATGTTCTGTGACGACAAAAGGATTGTGTTGAGACATCTGTCCACCTCTGCCTCGTCATCAATGTGTTTCCTTGCCATGTACGCCATGCCAAGAATCACGTTCATCGGCGTACGCAGGTCGTGGGACATCGTTGAGAGGAACTTGCTCTTGGCATTGTTGGCACTCTCTGCCTGCTGCAGCGCCTTCTCCAGATCCTTGCTCTTCTCGGCCAGAAGCCTTGTCATCTCCAGCTCCTTTGCCTTTGCCTCCAGCTCCCGCTGAAGCTGCTCGGCCTTCCAGATCTCATGCTTTTTGAACTCATCGATATTCCGGATCAATATGACCATCTTGGGGCCGGACAGCACGTTCACCTTTGCATTGTACTGGCGGTAATAGTGGTATTCACCGCCCTTGTCCCGGATCCGGTACTCGCACTCCGCCCTTCCTTCCCTGTGAAAGCGCTCATCGGACAGCTCTGTTAAAAATTTTTCCCTGTCCTTTACGTGGATCCGCTCAAGCATCGCTGCCACCCAGTCCGAGTAGATTCCCTTCTCCGGAAAGTCCATGACATCTTCCATGCGGTGGCAACCACACTCATAGCGGTCTGCCTCCATATCCCGAAAAGCGACGAGCGTGTAGATATCATTCATGGCCTCGGACGCAAGCACCTCATTTGTCCGAATCTGCATTTCATCGGTGTAGTCCCTCAGCGCAAAGATCATCTTCCTATTGTCATTCCCATAGTCCGGCACGGGAAAACACTCCAGCCGTTTCCAGTTTTCATCGTAAGAACGATAGATAAACTCAATCTTCTTCTCTCCGGACTCAAAGCGCCGCTTGATCTCCTCCGTGTCCAGAAGTTGTTGAAAACGCTCCTTGTAGGGCGGTTTTGTCCATGAGACGACCGCCATCTCCATCAGCTGCCCAAAATCGCCGGTGAGATGCTTGATATATTCCCCATGCCGCTCCGAGGACCGGATAATCTCATAAGAGCCCTGGTTTAAATCCACCACGTACACCTCAAAGTACTCACGGCTGAAATACATGAGCATCTCATCGCGCTGGTGCTGGCTGATGGCATCGCTGTCCCGCATGGAGTACACCCGACTCTTCTGAAATGCGAGAATGACGATACACAGGATCACCAAAATCACGCACGCCGCCTGATAGTACCAGTTAAAGCTCAAAAGCTCTGTCACTAGCAGGACACATACTAAGATAAAAATAGCGTTCGCACTGACCGCCTTTGCCAGTCTCTGTACTGTTTTTTTCATATGAATCCCAATTTTCCTACAGCTTAAATATCAGGTCATGGTTAATCTGCTTTGCATTCTGGATAATGTTCTTCTCCTGCTCCTTGAGATAGAGCTGCAGCTGGGCCAGCTCCCCCTCATCAAATCCCCGCGAATTGACCACAGTCCTAGCAGGCAATACGATCTCCGCATAATCATCCCTGTCATCGGTCCTGCGCTCAAAACATACATGTATGACCTTGCCCTTCTTACCTGGAAGCAGGCCAGTGTGTGTCATTGTAATCCTGCCGCTGTCATTTATCTTGATATCCATATTGCGATTCTCCTTATTTGTTTTTCATACTCCCTTTTCAGAAAAGTGTACCCGCTGCTTAAAAAGTGATCTTAAAAAACGCTGACTAAAATAACTATCATTATTACAAAAATGATCTGAAATATCCATGTCCACTTATTTCCCAAATTCATTGTATAGCTAAACCCGCTTTGCGGTCTCTTGATAATTACTCTTTTATCTTCTCTGTTGAAATACAGCCTTCCAGTTAACCAGCCGTTATCTCTATTGCTTGTATTGCTTGATTTCATAAAGTTCTCCTTTGCAACTTCCCATTTTATATAGTTGATTATAAAAGATTTGTCTGTTGCTTGCAATGTCTATTTATAAGCCCATATTTAAGCGAGTACACAATTCCAAAAAGGGGGTTTTAATTCATTATAATATAAAGTGTCCTAAATGCAAAGTGCTAATTTTGTGTCCAAGAGAATATAAAGGTGTCTTCTGCACGGGGCTGTGCATAAAAACAGCACCTGGCCGGCTGTACATATGACCTGGTGCTGCTATTCTGATTCTATTCCTATTCCGCAGACGGGACAGACACGGCTATGACGATCATGTTAATCCCGCTCTCTATAAAGTATACGCCCACGAGCACGCCGAATGTAAACGCCAGCAGGACCGGGTGCGCCAGGGAATACATACCCAGCAGCACGCCGAGGATTCCAAGAACTAATGTTCCTATCCAGCCTTTGCCCTGCGCCAGCTTCTTCTGCCTAAACGACATAAAGATACTCACAACGCCCTGCATCAGAAACCACACTGCCATAATATAGATCAGCATGCCGTCAGTCATCAGCTTTAACCCTGGCACGACCATGATCACAACGCCAAGAATCACGCTTAAAATGCCAAATAAAAACGGAATGCCAAATTCCTTCCTGACCACGGCTTTAATCACGGCTGAGATTCCGTAGACAAGCAGCAGTATGACCAGAAAGTACCCTGCCTCCAGAAAGGTTATCACCGGGGTGCACATGCAGGAAATCCCGCACAATGCCATCAGTACACCTATAATAATCATAAAAATTTTCATTGTTCAATTCCTCCTCATTCTCATTCGCCCGCTTCGGCGGGCACGCAAACCAGGTTGGTGAAACGCACCGCTCCTGTGTCACTCCTGCGCCATCAGCTCGAGCACGGCGTTCATGGCGCCCTGCACGGTCTCGCCCTCCAGCACGAGCACCAGCACGCTGCACAGCAGTTCGTAATCGTCCATCAGCATCTCGATAACGTCCCCGCACTTTTCCAGCTCTCCTTCGCTGTCAAGCCCTGTCCGCATGGTGTAGCGCAGGCCGATGACATGTGTGGGGCTCACGTCGTTTTGCATGTAGAGCAGCTGGCCGACCGGGAGCACACTGTTGAGCAGATTGATCATCTGCAGGATATTCAGTTCCGTGAGTGTCCCCGGGCTCTCCGCCATCATTCCGTCGAGTTCGAGCTGCCCATAATACTGCAGGATACTCCCGTAATCGGGCGCATCGATAAAATTGCAGGAGACATCAAGGCTTAATTCATCGCTGACATGCAACCCCAGCACCAGGGAATCTAAGGGCGCTTGCTCTCCTTCCTCCAAAAACACGCTGGTCATCTCGTACTGTGTGAGGTACGCTTCCAGCTTCTTTAATCCTTGCCGCAACGCTAACTTGTCCATAATTTCCTCCATTTTCTATTCTATATTTTATATCCATAATACTCTTTCAGCTCCGCTTTTCCAAGTATTTTTCCCGATTTCTCATACTCCTGCTGCAGCGCCGTCACGATGTGCTCCATGCCTGTAATCTCCTGTCTCGAGGCGGCGATAAAGGCCGCGTTGAGCGCGATATTCTTGATGGAGGCCCCGGAGAGCTCAAAATTGTCCGCAAGATAGGCGATGTCGATGTCCTTCTGCAAGGGCATCCTCTGCGGAAAGACTTTTTCCCAGAGCAGAACCCGCTGCTCCTTCTGGGGAAATGTGAAGCGGATAATATATTTCATGCGCCGCTTGTAGGCATCGTCAAAGTTCTGCATCAGGTTTGTGGCAAGGATCGTAATTCCGTCGTATTCCTCCATCTTCTGCAGCAGATACGCCGTCTGGGCATTGGCGCTGATGTCCCTGGCATCCGAAACGTCCACACGCTTTCCAAACAGCACGTCCGCCTCGTCAAAAAAGAGGATACTCCGGCTCTTTTTCACCTCGTCAAAGATTTCGCGGAGGTTTTTCTGCGTCTCCCCGATGTACTTGGACAGCACGCCGGACAAGTCCACCTTGTACAGCTCTAAGTTCAGCTCCCTTGCCAGCACCTGCGCTGCCATCGTCTTCCCGGTGCCGGGCGGTCCCGCAAATAAGAGGGAGACCCCCCTGCCGTATGCGACCTTGTCCTGAAAGCCCCATTGCTCATATACCTTACCACGGTATGTCACCTGTCCGCACGCCTGCCGCAGCAGCTCTTTGGCGCTGTCCTCGAGCACCAGATCGTCCCATGTATATGCCGCGTTGACCCGGCTTGCGCGCTCCCCTAACCGGTGCGAGATCCGCTGCTGGCAGGCCTGATATAAACACGCGGCAGAAACCGCTTTCTCATTCCGGTTTCCGGCCTCCTGGCAGGCTGCCCTGGCGGCTTCCCTGATCACGCCCGGCGTAAAGTCAAACTGGGCCGCAAGCCTGTCATACAGCTCAGCGTTTTCTATACCTGGCGCGTCCTGCAGAAACGCTTTCCAGAGCAGGCTCCTTTCCTGAATGGAGGGAAAGCGCAGCCTGTACTCCTCGATCCGGTATCCCGCAGGATACTGCCCCTCTATCGTATCCTCGCCCGGCTCCTCCTCCACTGTCAGAAAGATATCCTGGAAAAATAAGGTCGCTTTCCGCAGCATCTCCTGCGCGGGCTGGCGCTTTTGCTTTTCCCCGGACCAGATTGCCTCCCAGTGGCAAAAGGCCAGAAAGGCCCGGTCAAGCACGGCCCGCACCACCGCGTCGCCTACCGCCTCGATCATCTGGTCCTCCCTTTTGTTCAAAACCTCGCGGATATCAAAGAATAAAACGCTGTATCCCAGCGTGTCGGCCACGGTCTGAATCTGCAGCTTCTTGCCGCTCCCATAGGGCCCGCGCAGGAGAAACAGCCGTCCCCGCACGTCCTCGTCCGCTAGTTCCGCAATCCCTTTGGCGTCCAGGCGGCGTCCTATCGCATCTGCCGTCTCCTGGTTGATGCTGACCTTTCCCGTTCGTCCGCCCTTCCTGCTGCCGGACACGCGCAGCTGGTATTCCGCCTTTCGCCCAAGCAGGTCGGATTCATAGAAAAATACGAAATCGATCAGATCCCTGCGGAGCCGAAGCCGCCACGCAAGCCCGCTCTCCTGCCCGGCGGGCTGTCTGTCAAAGACACAATGCAGCAGCTCCCGGCGGACAAACATCTGATGAATCAGTGTATTTTGTGTCTGCTCGTCCATTGTGTACAGTTTCACACACAGGTCAAGCGAGGGAGCGCGCCATGCAAGGTCATCCTGCAGATAACAGTACATACGTTCAAACTCCCGGTTGAGCTCCGGCGCCGCGGCAAGACAGGCCATATACTGTTCAAACCCTGTCAGTTCGAGCTTGCGGAGCATATATTCAAAAGGCAGCATTACACCGCCTTTGATTGTGCGGTAGGCCCGCTCATGAAACTCCTCCCACCGCGAAAAGAGCGCTCCGCGCTCCTTTTCGTAGTCCGCACGGCTCATATGGGAAAAGGAATCTTCCATGATATTGGCAAGCTCGTCCTTAAATATTTTTGTATTATATATATGTCGTACTTTTCCATCTTCTTTGAGCCGCACCGCATATTTTGTGTAGAGGCCGATCTCCTGTCTTGCGAGCATCAGCAATTCCTGAAAGTATTCCTCCTGGCCGGAAAAAAGTTCCTTTGTCATCTCGTACCCCACAATCGTTTACATTCCTGCTACCAGCGAATTTTTGAATGTCTCAAGGTCATTTGCCGCAAACAGCCGGGTAAAGTTCACGCCGGCCCCGGTCAGATGTTTCGACGCTGTCTCGTACCGTTTCATCGCAAGCTCCGCCTCCTGCATGTGTCCCTTATCCGGATTTTCCGGCTCCAATGTCGCCGCGATTTTGCGCAGTCCGAACTTATCATCGGTCAGACCGTGTATCGCACCCCAGAGCCCTTCCCTGATGAGGCCGGTTTCCTTTTCGTCTGTCTTGTTCACCTGTTTTCCGGCGATATGCATACCCGCAGTGGACAAAAGCATACTGACATTCGTCAAAGCCCCAAAATGAGATGCACTGGTCATTGCCCTTTTCTGGTTATCGCCTGTGGTATTGAGCGCCGTGCTCTTTGAGAAGGTCGCACCCAGTCCCAGTGTAGCCGTGATCAGTCCGGTCGAAACATTCGCCAGGGCCAGATTGCTCTTGCTGATCATTCTCTCTCGCGCCAAGTATGTTGCAAGCACTTCCTTATCCTCCGCCTCGACATCCGGCCGCTCCAGTAACTTGAGCACCTGCTCTTTTGGAATCCTCTTTTTGATCAGGCGGTGTCTTTTCTTAGGCGCTTTCTTTTCCTTGCCCTGCTCTGCGTTTTCCTGCCCTGTCCCGGCACCGTCCATCTCATATTTTTTCAGGATATTCGTTACCTCGCCTTCATCGGCCTTTTGCGCCTTTTTGAGCGTCCTGTGTCTGGTCGCAAGCTCCGCCAGTGTATTGCACACGCTTGTCAGTGTGGCGACCTGTCCTACCATTCCGGCAAACGAGGAAAGACGGCTTAATACGCCTGCCAGCTGTCCCCAGCCTCTCCTGTTGGCAATTCCCTGGGCAAGGGACGCGCCCTTGGAGATCGCCATGCCAAAATCGCCTACCAGTCCAATGACCGCAAATGCCTTTTTCCTGGGCGATGTACTGTTTTGCTTAAATGTCCTGAGCTTTTTGATAATCCCCCTGATTGAATTAATCAGGATCAGGACATCGTTTGCCTTGCCGATCAGACCGTTGATCTTTGAATCCTTATACCCCTTATCCGCCATCGCCATAAGCCCGGAAGCCGCGTTTGCTGTCTTTACCATCTTTCCTGCCTTGTCCAGCTTAGAAGAGTTCAAAAAGCGGTCAAACCGTCCGCCTCCTCCCGGCTTCTTCGCATCGAGCGCCTTTGCCTCCGCTGCCGGATTCTGGCCGTTCTCCAGCATTTTCGCGTAGATGACTGCCTTGTACATATTGCCTTTTCTCAGCTGCATGATGGCTTTCCGGTCGTTGACAGCCCGCTCGCTGGTATCTTTGTCATCGCCGTCCCCGCCTGCTTTGCCCTGCTCCGCGCCCAGCTTCTTCAGGTCGTCTAACGTGTCGAAAGCTCGGTCCGGGTCGCCGCCTTCTTCCTCCGGCTTTAGATTCTCCACACCGGCCTCAGCCGCAACCGCTGCAAGCTCCTGGTTAATGTCGTCCGAGGCAAGTTCCCCGTCCTGGGCTGCGTTTTGCGGATTTTGCGCCTGATCCGCCTGTTCTGGCGGGTTCTCTGCCTGCTCCTCCTTTTCTTCCGCTTCCTCCTGCGGGTCCTCTGCCTGCCCCGGTTCTGCCGCCGCTGGTGCTGCTGCTTCCGGCACCGCTGCTGGTTCTGCTGCTTCTGGCTCCGCTGCCGCCGCTGGTGCTGCTGCTTCCGGTTCTGCCGCCTCCTGGTCCATTGGCTGCATCTGCTGTGCTTCCTCCGGCGCCTGCTCTGCCGGTTCTATCTGCTGTTCCTGCTGCTCTGCTTCTGCCTGTTGATTCTGTTCCTTGATTTCCTGTTCGTCCATTTTCTCACCCCGTTTGCTAAAACTTTTCAATCACTGTCTCGGCTTCCTCACCTGCCGCCTGCTTGTAATACTGGTCACACCGGTACAGATATTCCTTTGCCGCCTTGTCCTTGCGGTACTGCTTGAGCACCTCTACGAACACGAGCCGCGCCTCATAAAACTTCCTGGCCACAAACAGTCCCACGCCTTTTTCAAACAAATGTTTTGTCTGTTCTTTGCAGTAAAAGTCCTCCTCGCTGTCCCCGTCATATACGTCATACACCCGCTCGTACGTGTCGTTTGCCGTCAGATAGATATTGCCAAGGTATCGGGCATGATAGTGCTCCTCAAACGCCGGGATCTGCTTATATACCAGATGCGTGACCAGTATGTGGGCGCCGTAGCGGTCGCCCTTTAAGCGCAGCGCCTTTGCCAGATCCGCATGCGCGGAGATCGCGGCGGCCTCCATGCGCTGCTCATGCCCTATGACGCCGATCATCACCTGCCCGTAGCTGATGGCAATGGTCCTGCCTGGAAATGTCATGCCGCTTCCCGGCAGGAAGGTTCCCGGCATCTGCTGGCGCATCAGGTGCTGCATGTCGATCGCCGCGTCAAGCGCTTCCTGGCTCCCTGCTGTGAACAGGGCGGTCAGCCCGGTATCCTCGAAATGCTCGACCAGGCCGGAATGGCGGTTGATTGGCTCCACGAGAATGGAGAGCACCTTGTTGATATCCTTGTACACCTGCTCCGCGGAGAACGAGACGCTCTGTTTGGGATAGTCGATCGCGTGCAGCGACAGAATCGTAAAGGCCCCCGTCATCTGGTCCCCCAGCTTCACCTCCTGAATCGATTCTTTCCCTAAGAGGTCGAGAATCTTCGCGGGAATAAACTTGTAATAGCCGTCCGAGATGCCCTTGATATCCTGTACATACTTTGCCAGTTCAACAGACATTTGGTTAAAAGCCTGGGAGATATCCGCCACCTCGTCCTGCCCGCGCACCGACACCGTGACCCCCAGATCGCCCGCCGCAAGCTTTCCGGCGCATTCCTTTAAGGACTTTAGCGGGCGCAGGAAAATATAGAGAATCACCATCAGCGCCGCTGTCAATGCCAGCAGCAGTATGGAGGAAGCGCTCTTGAGGTTCTGCTGGTAATACCACACCTGGTAATCCTGTATGTTTCCGTCCACGGATACGGCGAGCACCCCGTACTTTGTCCCGTCCCCAAGCACCAGCGGAACATACTGGTTCACCCGCTTGCCGTTCCGGTCCTCGTCGGTCTTGTTGACAATCTCACTGGAATCATATGCCTGGTAAATCTTTTGCAGGACCTCACCCGTATATACCCACTCCACCGGGACGCCTATGTACTCTGACATGGACTCGCTGACATACAACTTTCCTTCCTCATCGGCCCGGAAGATACTGTATACGTACATACACAGCTCGCCCTGTCCCTTTCCCTCATTGATGCTGCGGTGGCTTAGCATGATGGCGCGGTCCCCGGAGGGAAATGCCTGCATATCGCTCTCAATGTTGTGTATGATATCCTCCTGCAGCAGCTTTCCAAGCGCGGACAGCGCGTTGGTCTGGTTCTGCTCGAGCTGTTCCCGCATGGAGATGCCTACCCAGTACTCCAGGAAGCGGTCCATCACGAAGAGCCCCAGCAGGAACAACACGCAGAGCCGCACCAGTATTGTCTGAAAATGATATTTGACGCGCGCTGTCCAGTAGGCCGCAAGCACCGCCGCGACAAGCAGGATTCCCACGTATGCCCACACCATGCGGTGAAAGACCGCGGAAACGGTAACGCTAATCTCGTCGATGTCCTGATGGGTCCCCCCCTGATAAGAGCAGACAGAGACAATCCCGGTCGCGTCCTCCACACCGGCACAGAAGCCGTCCTTTGTGCAGTCAATGCTTAGCATGTTCTGAAACGTAAATTCCGGGTCCCGCTTTTGAATCTCCTCCTCCGAAAACACGACGCGCGAGGTCTGTTCTGACAGATCAATATAGCGGATACACTTCTCCTCATAGTCCAGGACATAGGCTCCTGTCCCGTCGTCCGACAGGCTTTTGAATACGCCCTCTCTGCCGCTGATCCCGGTAATCCACAGGTCTTCCTCCCCGCCAATTCTTCTGGCGCGTACCTCCCCTGCGTAGTCCATCCATAAGAGCACCTGTTCCCGGCTCAAAAAGAACTGGGCATTCAGGTACGGATACTCCACATCCACTTCCTCGATGATTTCCTGGCTGCCGTTTGGGTCCATCGAGAAAAGCCTGGCATTCCCGGTGCCCTCCTCAGAATTTGGAATCCCCACATAATAAAGATGGTCATCCCAGATTCGCTGTACTAACACCTGACTGTACTCTGCGACGGCCGATGTCAGGTCATAGCCGGTTTCCCTTAACTTTCCATGCGCAAAATCACACTGATACACTTTGATGCAAAACCCGTTCTTTGGCTCCACATAAATCTCCTCGACAAGCGCGTACGCGTTGTCCGCACCGTCAAAAAAAAGCTGGCAGATCACCCGGTATTTGTCTTTTTCATGCTTGTCACAGAGGATCACCTCGCCTTTTTCCCCCGCGGGGTCGGAACGGATAATCTTTAAATCTTCATTTTTTCCCCGGTCCACATAGTACAGATACCCGTTTTGCAAGTGTATCTGTTCGATATAATTCAATTGAATGGTCCGCCCATACAAGGTGACTGCCACAAGCGCAAGGACTGCCGCCGCCACAATGCAAATAATGCCCTGGTACAATTTACCCTGGTAAATTGTATCATTTTTACTCTTTTTATTCATATCTTTTCCCCAGAATCCATTCCTCTTGACGCCTGTATCCGCATCACTTTCGGAATTGCAGGAAAATAAGTGATGCATCCTTGGAGAAATAGACAAGTCAGAATGCGTCAGTTATTTTTCTACAGTTCCTTCATTCCAGCAGCGCCCTACAGCTGCACCGTCTGGCAGCCTGAATTGGTAAACTGTATCATCCCGCCAAAGGCGCACATCAGTTTGCATTGATCGTTCAATGCCGGCTTTCCGCCCACCATTACCTGCGGTACGCCCGGCGCCCACGGCCCGGCCGGGACGGGGGTGCACGGCATCGGCGTCAGCGCCCCCATCGCCGCGGCTGTCGCTGCGGCCACCGCTGGATTGGCCATACTCTGGCACATGCCAAAGGGCATGATATTTACAAACGGTACATTGTCCGCGATTGATGCAAGCGGCATCGCAGACACTACCTGCGCTGTCGGCAGAACATTCAGCGTGGACGGCGCCATGCCAAAATTACAGCTCATCACAGCGCCTCCTGTCACACATAATCCCATCGTTTCATCCTCCTTATATGATATGGTTTTCCTTTGCCTGTATGATCGGTGTCTCTTTCTGCCGCACTTGTCCTGACTCCTCATAGGAGTAATACAGCTGGCATTCCTGCCCCGGCAGCTCCAAGAACAACATATAAAACGCCCCATTTTCATCCGCGACGGTCTCCCACGCCGGGTAGATCACTGTATCCTTGATCTGGTAATCCCGGTCGAGCGGTTCCCTCAGCTGGTAAACCTCGGCGTCTTCCCCGCTATGTTTCAGGGCAAAGTAAACGCCTGACGAATCCTTCTTTTTGCGAATATACCAGAGTACGCCTGCGGTTTTGTGCTTCCTGTAAAAAGAGAGTTTCTCCTCCCCTTTTTTGTATCCGGCAAACAGGCGGCAGACTTCTCTCTCGTCCTCCATATGGAACCGCAGAATACTTCCCGGGGCGGCCTTCCCCCTGACTGCGGTACAGCCTGCGCGCTGGGGATAGGATGGGGACGGATACATCAGTATGTCCTCCAGCTCCTCTCCCTGGTCTGGCTTCAGGCATATTTTCCTGGACTGGTAAACGGGCGATTCCACTTCGAACTCAAGTTCTGGTGCGTCCACGTCGAGAAACAGGACATACCCCCCGCTCTTTTTCTCGATTTTCCCGCCGGACAGGGAGTGAACCCGCACGCCTGACGACACGGGCTCCCCGGTCAGCGCATCTCTTAAGAGCACGGCCTTGGATAAGCGAATCCTTGTTTCCTGTAGCAGCATCTTATTCCTCCTTTCCGGCAAAGCGGTAATCGATCTCGCGCACCCTCGTCACGGACTTGAGCCTTGCGGACTGGATCTCCACAGGCCCTGCGGTGTAAAACAGCGAGGTTCTGTACGCCGCGTTGGGCACTGTCCACAGCCGCAGTTTCTCTTCCAGTTCCAGGTCCTGCAGCTGAATCCGGATATTTTCCCTTGCCGATCTTTCCACCGGCACAAAACTGTCTGCATCCATAATTGCATGGTCCCGAAATGTCTGGATAATTCTACCCATGATCTGGTGCTCCTGCGGAAAACGGTATTTCAGATCGCTTTGCAGATAGAGCGTGAGCATATAGTACAGTGTCAGATACGTGGAGGGATACCGTTGGGTATTTCTGCCGATGTCCGTCATCTCGTGCGCCTGTATGGAGGTGTCCTCACGCACATCATACAGCCATATGCCCACTGCCAGATCCCCGTGGTCGTCCGGCGAACACAAACCGATCTGGTCGGGGCTGTTGAGGAGCTCCGGAACCAGCGCTTCCTTTAAGAGTGCAACCATCCCGTTTCCTGTATCTGCAATTTTGGTGTAATCCGACATAATCCTTTCCTCTCTCTCTGCCACCTGTGTCACCGGGCCTTGCACACCCTCCACAGCGGGCGCTGTATCTGTGATTTGGCCATGCCACCCTGCACAATGACATACATTAACGCTGTATTCTTACCCGGCTTTATTCTCCCTGCACGATGGGTGTTGCAATTATATCCTGCACCGTGGGTTGTTCTCCCTCCACTGCTGGCGCTGAACCCGTATTCTGCACCGGGGGTTGTTCTCCATCCACTGCTGGCGCCGGAACCGTATTCTGCACCGGATTTTGTTCACCCTCCGCGGAGGGCGCCGGAACGGACTCCGGCCCGGGACTCTGCACGTCCTCCACCGAGACCACTTCGGCTGTGTCCGGCGGAATTAGCACGCTGTTCTTAAACGTCCCCTGCTCGAGAATCCTCCCAGTCATGGCATCATAGAGTGTACCCTGCCCATTGTATGCCCCGTTGACAAAATCCCCCTCGTAGATCAGGTTGCCCCGCTCGTCCCACAGACTGCCAGAACCATAATACCAGCCCTTCAAAAAACCGCCCTCATAGATCAGGTTGCCGGTCTCTGCGTGATACAGCTTTCCCTGTCCATCATACAGGCCCTTGTAAAATCCCCCGTCATACACGAGGTTCTCGGTCTCTGCGTCCGTGAGCTTCCCTGTGCCCTGATACAGGCCGTCCACAAAGCCGCCCTCGTAGACCGGAAACTCCTTTTCGGGGTCGTAACGCTTTCCCTCGCCGTTATAGAGGCCCGCCTGGAAATTTCCTTCATAGACCAGGATACCATTCTCATCGTAAGCCTTTCCGGAGCCTTCCTTCTGTCCCTTGACAAAGGCGCCTTCATAGACTAAATTCTCGCCCTCGTAGAGCTTTCCTTCCCCCTCATAGACATTCCCGGCAAAACCGCCTTCGTATAGTAATATATCTTCTTCGTACAGTTTGCCATTGCCGCTGTACGTGCCCTTGGCAAACTCCCCTTCATAGACCAGGTGGCCTTCTAGGTCGTACTCCGCGCCTGCGCCTTCCTTCTCCCCGCCTGCGAAGCTGCCAGTGTAGAGTACGGCGCCCTTTCGCTGGTCAAGCGGCTGTTCTGCGCTGCCCGCGACTATGTAAATCGTGCCCTCGCCCTCTCTTTTGCCATCCGCAAAGCTTCCCTCGTAGATGGTGCCGCCCGCCGCGTCAAGCTCAATTCCGCTGCCGGCCTTTTGGCCGTCTGCAAAACTGCCCGCATAGACAGGGCTGCCTTCTTGATATAAGATGCCTTCGCCTTCGTAGGCGTTGTCCGCGTTGACGGTTCCCTCATAGAGCATATTTCCGTCCTTGTCCGTCAGGACGACTTCCTTTAACAGCGGCTTTCCGTTCTCAAAGATGCCCTGGGCGATCACAGCGCCCGTCTCGTCGTAGAGGGTTCCCCTTCCCTCCGGCTCCCCGCTGGCAAAGGTCCCTACATAATTTTCCTGTCCGTTTGCATAGTACAGCGTGCCACTGCCCTCGTACAGGCCGTTCTTAAACGCACCCTGGTAAATCAGCCTGCCATCCCTGTCATAGAGGCACCCCTGCCCGTCGTACTGGTTGAGCAGAAAGGTTCCCTTATAACACAGCTGTGCGGAATCCTTATAGTACAGCTCCCCCTCGCCCGAGTAGGCCTCCATCTCGAAGTTTCCTTCGTAGAGCAGCACACCCGCGTATGTATAAAGCTGTCCTTTTCCGCCGATCCTGCCGTCGTCCATCTTTCCCTTGAAGAGCAGCGTAGTGCCGTCCTCGCTCATCAGCTCCACCTTGCCGGAATAACCGATCATCTCGGGGGAATTGACCGCCATCGTCTTGGTGAAAAAAAGAGACACCAGCACAGGATTGAGCAGCCTGATATACAGAACCGGAAGTATGAACGCCGCGAGCATCACAAAGTAGACCATTCTCTTGAGCACGTAATAGCGCCCTACCGAAAAATAGTCCTGTATGGTCCGCTCCTTCTTCTTCTTTTTCTGGTTGATTCCCTTGCGGACATCACTTAAAACCTTCGAAGAAAAAGATTCCGGGCTGACCATGCGCTTTATTTTGCGGATGGCCACCTGAAGGGGCGCCGTTAAAATATGCGACAGTTTTCTCGCTGTACGTCCGATTAGTCCGCCCTGCATGCTTTATCCCTCCTGTCTAACAGTCCAAAATCACTTGCGACGCTTCCTAAGCGACTGTCCCTGCTCAATCGTTGGTTGCGGCTGTCTCGTCCGGCTGCCCGTCAAGCTGCAGCGTCCCGATCTGCTGAAAGGTAACGCCATTATCCGACAGCACCGGATTTGGCAGCGTCAGCAGCAGGTAAAGCGCCGCCGAGATGATCAGGGCCGCCGCAAGCACCGCCCGGATCTTTGGAAAAATCTCTTTGAGTTTCTCCCACGCGCGCCACCAGAACCGCCTTGGCTGCAGCTCCTGCCGCTCGCTCTTTGTCAGTACTACCTCATAGATATTGTCGTATGCTACATAGCAGTCCCACATGTAGGCAAAACGCCCCTCCTGCATGTCGCGGGCAAACTTTGTCAGCTCCCGCGCGCTCTTCTGCTCGAGTTCCCGGGCAAACAGATCCTGCACCAGTCCGCTGACGCGCCTGATGCAGTCCTTCTCCTGCACCTGCCAGTAGTAATCCACCTCGGTGAAGAAATAGTTAAACCGAACGCTTAGGTCCTGATCCACGATGATATTATCTTTCCGTAGTACTTCATAAAGAAAGCATTCCGGCATATTTAATAGGAAAATCTGTGCAAAAATATTTTTCATCAACAGCAGGCGCTCCTGCAAACTGAAGTTTGCCCGCTCGATCACCTGCTGCAGCGTCTTTCCATCCGCATAGCCAAACACCACATAGTACCTGCCGTCCGCATTAAAGCTCGCATGCAGATCCTTAAAGGAAAAGTTTGTGTTGGCCTTGGTCGTCACCGGCACAAGCTTCCTTGCAAGCTCCAGGTCATTGACGCACGCAATCGTATATTTTGTGCCCTCCGCCACGTCGTCCGACGCGGTGTAGAGCTCGATGGCCCCGGAGCCTGTGGTCTTGATCTTGCTAATCAGCTCGTACTGCCTGCTCTGAAACTTAATTACCATATCCTGTTCACTCTCTCTCACGCACGATCACAAAAGTGGAAGCCTGCACCGCCGGATAAGCCACGCTGGAAACCGCGATCTGGTATATCCCCTCCGTCTCCGGCGCCGTGTACCTTCCGTTCTTGTCGATCACGCCGCCCTCGCGGTCCTTCACGGTCCATTTCAGCCGCTCGTCCGTAAAGCCCTCGAGCGCAGCTGTAAACACCAGGCTCTCGCCCACAAACACATTCGGGTTGTCCGGCTGTATGAAGATGCGCTTCTTCT
This sequence comes from uncultured Lachnospiraceae bacterium, assembly GCA_910588755.1. Lineage (GTDB taxonomy): Bacteria > Bacillota > Clostridia > Lachnospirales > Lachnospiraceae > COE1. Next base: position 24,538 of record CAJUQZ010000023.1, read on the forward strand.
TCACAGGCTCCGGCCTGCGGATCTCGTTGCGAAGCGCGGTCCAGTGCACCCGCACCTGTCTTGCGTTGTCATTTTTGATGATCTTGAGTCCAATCTCAAAGGTTCCTTCCGTCGGCATCAGCCGTGCGCCCAGCGCCGCGCTAAACCCGTCCTGCCCCTGAAACATGGAAGCGTCGCCAAACAATATCCTGGCGTCGTCGTCAAAGCCCTTGTCCACCTCATAGCCAAGCGATATCGCGACAGGGCCAAAACCCAGACCGTGTACAATCTCGTCCGAGTAGGCAACCTCACCCGGGCGCATATGGGAAACGTCAAATATCGTCTCTCCGTAAGCGGCGCGAAGCGGCCGCTCCTCCTCCTTGTCCTTCTGTGTTTCCGCCTCTGAAATCTTTGCGTCCTTGAGCTTTTGGACATCTCCTACAAGCTTCTGGAGCACAGCTGTGGAAATCTCCGTATGCATGATCCTCTGGTCAAACGGCAGCTGCTCGATGCGCTCGATCAGACAGATATTCCCGGCGCGCACCACATAAATCTTTGCGAGGTAGATACCCTGATGAAACGTATTTCCCACAATGTAATCCATCGCCGTCTTGTAGTATTGGACCTGCAGCGCCTCATAGTCGTCCATGCCATTGATGTCCGCCTGGTTCATGCAGGGCCGCACATCGCTGTAGAGGCGGCTGCCGATCTGAAGGCGGAAGGTATCCGCAAGCAGCGCGGCCTGCGCCTCCACGCCCGTGACACAGGCGGTCTTTAAGGGTATCTCAAGCCTGTATTTATCTCCCTTTCCGGGCTCGTCCTTCTGGAAGGCGACGCGCACCCTGTTGCTCTCCCCACTCGTGAGGAAGGCAAGCTCGAGCTCATACTCTAAGGAAAACTTCTGCTGTCCCGTATATGTAATCTCCACTCTTAGGACAGTGTCCTTTCCCATCTCGAGAAACCGGGGCAGCACATGGTCAATCTGCATCTCCTGGCTCTGATAAACCCTTACCCGGTTCTCATACAGCCGTGCCGGGGAATAAATCTCCCGCTCCGGCTCCTCCTGCGTCACATACAGGCGGTATCCCTCCTTGTATTTGTTGAACTCGCTGCTGTTTCGGCCCGCGGCGCCCGTGACGTTGTGCATCAGCTCCGTCGCTTCTTCATGGTACTCCAGACACAGATAGTAAAATCCCTCGTCCTGCCCGTTTCCGTACCCTTCAAGCTCCGTGATCCTGCGCACCGCCGGCTCGTCGAGCACGATCTCACGCCCCGCAAAGTCCAGCGCCAGGCCCCGCTCCACAGAAAGGCTCTCATCGTCCACCTCCACGACGTTGAGCCCGCAGACCACACCGGAACCGAACAGAAAACGATTGATGGTCCTACGCTTGTCGTTAAAATATTTCTGCTCTGTCTCAAAATCTTCTACTGACAGCAGCTTTCCATAAAAATAGCGGTTCCTCTCAAATGGAAAGCTTTTTAAATTCTTCATCTTTTTTCCTCCTCTACTCTGGTGTCTGAAAGGAAGCCTGTTCAGAGACCATACCAACCATAGACGGAATCGCAGCCACACCATTTAAGTTTGCGCGCTCGTATGCCGTCAGTGTACTGTTTACGCCCACATACACATTCTGTCCCAGATAGATGCCCGGCCGCATGATAATCAGATGCATTCTGATATGTGCCGGCTTCATATCCTCTATCATTTTTTTCAGGGCATGCTGCTCACGAAGGGAAGGCACTGTCTGCTCCCGCACAAGCACATTCACCTCATACGGGCCGTGCGCGTAGGACTGTATCAAACTCCTGTACGCCCTCTCATTTCCCCTGTATTCCTCGATATCGCCATATTCCAGGATAAACGGGCGCTCCCCTGTAAAAATCTCGATCATATATTCTGTATATTCCCTGGTGCCACGAATCAGGTTTTTTCTGACAATCCCCTCCAACAGAAGCCGAAGCTTATCCTCCTGCCACAGGTACGCGTTGGAAATCCCCACCCACTTCGCGAGCCACCGCAGAAACTCCGGCTCCGCCGTCATCGGGTCAAGCTGCTTTGTGGAATCCGTGATCCGTTCTTCCAGATCCTGGTAAACCGCCTCAAACATGCCAAGAAACCTTCCAAGAAACCCTTCCCGGCCGCCCGTCTGGCAGATCGTGGGCAGATACGACAAAAAGCTGCGGTTCCCTGCATAGATCTTCATGTGGTGGATCTCCGGCAAAAAGCCTGCCTGGCAATACAACTGTATCTCGATCCACAGATACCTCCCCCGCGCGTGATACAGCAGGATATCCTGGGGATTCTGCACGGTGTGGACCAGGTACGGCTCCATGAGCTGGCGCTTTCTCTCCAGCGAGACCGCACTGCTCTTGATTAACTCCTCCCACGCAAGGATGCTGCCGTCCACCATCACCTGTGTCTCATCACTGCAGTACATGTAAAAGCGAATCGAATCATCTCCGTAGGCCCTGCTTTGGATCACCGCACGGTGCCACTGGTTTTTCTTCTCCTCGCTGTCGAGCAGCCGCGAGATAAAGACGCCGTTCTCCGCCCCCTCGTCCGACAGGGCAAGTCCCCGCTCTGTGATCACTGTGTTTTGCCGGTATCCGGACTCATAACTTTTCTGATTATTAAAAACAAAATATTTTAACTGGTCCACGCCATCGCCCCCCCCCCTAGTACACCGTTTTTTAATTCCTCATATACCAAGCACTTGGTATACGAGGATTAAGAAAACGGTGTCTAGTCTATTCCGTCCCCGCCCGCCGTAAATATCCTAAAGTCCATCTCTCCTAGATAGGGCAGCCCGTTCGGGGGAAGCTGCACATCTCCGTTTACCAGATGCCGGAAGCCGCGGCCCCTGGCCTCCACTGACAGGGATCTGGCCTGCTGCACACAGGGGAGCATATCGATAATCCCATAGAGTTCACTGCACGAAACCGGCCTGCCAATCTCCCAGGACTTTTCGTCCAGATAGGCCCGCACCGCCTCCTCGATCATTCGCTCCGCGTCGGTAAACTGAGGCCTGATCACAATTTCCGCAAAAATGGAAATCCCGATATATTCCGGGTTCAGAATCCGGATCGTGGTTCCGATCATCTTTCGCCTGCGCAGCATCTGTTCCAGATTCTGGCGGTACTTCCCACTCAGGCAGTCGTCGCGCTCCTTGTAGCTCAGCGGGCGCACCACGATCGAAACCTCGTTTGGATTCTCGAAAGCCCCGTTTCCCCTGCCCGCCGGTGATACGACCTTGCTGTCTAGGATCAGAAGCCCCGGTGTCTGGCGGACCAGCTGCTCATAATCCGAGGCGGTCACACCGCGCATGACCTGTCTAAGCTCCGTGCGCAGCCGCTCATAGCACGCCTCCACCGTCTCGTTGTCCCGGCCGCCGTTTGTCATCTCATACTGCCGCACGAGCAGCTCCGGAAACGCCGGGCACTCATGAATCTTTCCGGCCTTGATGTTTCCTGATTTTCCCTGGCTGACCTTGAGGCGTATCAAATAGATAGTTCCATCCGGCGCCATGCCATGCTCGCAGTTTCCAAACACAAGCCGCCTTTCCGCCGCCTCCAGGACATAGACCGCGTCCCCGGACGTACATTTGTCAAAATCCTCCACCCGTCTGTACGAATAATATTTTCCGTCCTGCCTGTCGCGGACCATGAGCTCAAACTCATCGTACAGGATTCGGTCAAAATCAAGGGCATAGACCTGGTTGGCAGAGCCGTCTCCCACGCCGAGCTTTCGCTTCTCCCAGAAATCGTCCTCATACGCAGCAAGACGGCATTCAAGCTCCTTTGCTGCCCAATCGGGCCGCAGGAAAAAGAACTGGCATTCCCCATCCGCAGTGTCCTCCCTGCGCCGGATATGCGCGGATTCCCAGCCGCCGTCCCGCTTTAAATAAAGCCTTGTCTGGCCGGTCTTTGCCAAATACATCGCGCTCTTTACAGAGAGCATCTGCGCGGAATCCGGAAATGCTATCATACAGTCCTCGTAATCACAGCAGGAGTACTGCTGCCGGACTTCAATCTCGTTAAAATGCATATTCCGGATCAGCGGCGCCACATCATAGTCGTTCTCTACCAAAGTGACGCGAATCTGGTAAGCGCCGTATGCCGCGTCCTCCACCATTTTTCCAGGCAGCTCAAATCCGATCTTCCCGCTCTGCAAAAAAGCATAGGTTGTGTCGAACACCACGATAAGCTCCTCCCAGCCCTGCGCGGACTGGTACTCCCATTTGAGCCTTGCAAGCGGGATAAAATCCTTGTCAATCGGATTGCGGCTCACCTCGTAATCCGTGCGGATATCAAACGTAATGACGGTCTGTCCCCTGTTGGAGAACTCCCTGTCCACTATAAAATAGCAGCAATTCCCCTCTTTGGGATACGCCCCAAAAGGATAAAGGCGCATCTGTTTCTCCAGATCATTGCCGATATTGACATACTTGTCAAAAAGCGCCCCGCACAGAATATACGCGCCCATCAGGCGGACCGCGTAGGGCCGCTCCTTTTTGAGGGTCTCAAACACCATGTCCCCGGCATAAAAACGGGTGCCCTTCATCAGAGAAACCTGCGCGTCGGCCATGCCGGCAGGAAGCTCCACGCTGACAGCCCCCTGCGCGGGCATGGCGTGATTCATGGAAATCCCAAATAATTTCAGGTATTTCTGCCGCTTCCAGCCGCAGAGCTGGCTGATATGGTACTGCTGGATTTCCTTTAGCCATGAGAGGAGCCCGACTAGCATAATCCCCGGGTCCGACTGGTTATAATTGGTCCAGTCCGGGCATCTCCCAGGTATTTGAAATACCGCGTCCGCTTCTATTTCCTGATATGATTTGTCGTCCAGATTCAAATTATAGAACATAATCTGCGCTCCTTCTGTCATCGTTTTGCGATTGCTTCCTGCATTTGTGCTGTCCTGCCCTGCGGCTGCGCCATGCATTTCCTTCTATCTGCTACTGCAATTGCGCTATGCATTTCCTTCCGTCATGGCTCTGCGATCACCTCGTGAAAACCGCTTTTTGGCAGCCTGTAGACTGGCAGCAGCCGCTCCTCGTTCACCTCGTACTCCTCAAAGCGCCCGCTCCTGTACTTCCGCAGGGATAGCTGGCTGATATACTTGACGCCCTCGACCTTTTTCAGGGCATGGGTAATCTGGTTTTTGTCCGGCAGCGTGCCGATCTCCCACCCGTCCCCGTAAAAGTTGCCGCACATCGGGTCCAGGAAGCGCTCCAGCTCCTCCCTGACGCGTTTCATCGTGGCAAAAATCTCCTTCTTCTGCGTAAGCTCCAGCACGACCTTCACGTCCAACCGGATCAGCTCCGGCATCACGATGTGGAACTGTCCGCGGTTTAAAATGTTCTCGTCCATGTGCGCGGCCAGCTCGCTGTAAATCTTCTTCCTGGTGCGCTCAAAGCTGTAAAAGCTCTCGCCGTAATCCATCGGAAGCACCACCAGCGTCACCGCGCCAGGTTTCGGCCGCCCCAGCTCGTCATACCCTGCAAAGCACCGCACCTTACTGATGTCCCGCGCGGCCTCCCGCGCCATGTCCTCATAGTCCTCCGCCGAGATGCAGCGCCTGTTATGGCGCAGCAGGTTCGCGTTTCTCTCCACGGCCTCCATCACAGTTTCCTGCGCAAGCCCGCACACGGTCGAAATGGGATTGAACACACTGTTGATAAACCCTACTGTCCTGTCCAGGCGGCCGATTTCCCCCACGGACAAATTTCCCTGATCGCCCAGACTGTAGCTGTATTTCACACGAATCTCGATCTCGTCCTGCTCATTGCGCCCGGTGGCATTCATATACTTTGGAAACAGCAGCCGTCCGGCGCGGCGGTCCGCCGCGTATTCCTTCCTGTTTCCGCTGCCCTCTGTCAACTCCGCCACCTCCGTCCACAGCTCCCAGGGGCTGTCCGCGCCGCCATAATGGTCGTCCGCCTTTTGCACATAGACTTCCAGGCTGGAGATATCCATATAAGAAAGCTGTATCTGTTTCTCCTCCGCGCGCGGTTCGATCCCATAAGATTCCTCCACTGTCTCAATCCCCAGAATACTGGCGGCGTTCGGATAAATGCCCTCAATCTTTGGGCAGCTGTCCATATTGCCGCCGCCCGGCTTGCCTTGCTCCTCGCTAAAGCGAATCCAGTACAGGTTTTCATCGAACATATATTCAATCCTGCTGTCCATGCGGCCATACCAGGAGATCAGACCTGTATGGGCAAATCCTTCCGTGCCGTCGGCCGGGTGCATTTCCTTCCAGCCCTCATCCGACAGATACTCCCACTTTATGGACAGACTGTCCTTCACCAGGTCGTGCATGACAAACAGGAATTTGAGCGGGCCTCCCACCGGCGGGTTTGCAAAGCCCATATAACAGGTGCGCTGCTCCTCCGCCCTCGCCCTGCAGAGAGGAAAGGCAAAGCCCTCCTGGCGCAGCTGCTCCGGCAGGTACACCGTCTGCTCCATGTTGCTGTGCTGGAAGACGGCAAGCGGCGTCAGGGGCTCGTCCATATAACTGTAGCTCATGGAAAAATTTCCGATCACAGGGGCGATATATGCGCCCTTTGTCTTGTAGGCATTGTTCATGCGAATGATTCTGGCGCGAATGCAGTAATTCTCCGCGGAATTGACCAGCGCGGGCGCTATGTCCGCCGGACAGGTAAACTCCATTCTGCGCCGGACGCCCCGCAGCCCGTCCTCCACGGCAAAGAGCTCCTTGTACTGGTCAGACACCGCAAGCCGTTTCCATCCGTATCCGTTATAGTATTCCCAGATGACCTCCCGGATGGTAATATCGTACTCCTGCTCCGGCTCAAACTCCTGTTTGCGCATCACGCGTTTCCAGGAGAACTTCACGCCGGAGGCCATCTCCTCGATGGGATTTTTCACAAAGTCAAGGTCAAACTCCACCGATACATGCGCGCCCGGCTTTCCAAAGATCTCCCCGCTGCCAATGCAGCACTCGTCATATATGGACGGTGTCTGGCCAAACGCGAGAAATTCCTCGATCTCCTGGTCCGTGCCGTTCACATTGACAAACTCCGGCCGCTGCCGCAGGCACTGTGTTCCCAGGCACACGTCCCGCATATACATGCCCGAGAAAAATTTTCCGTCAAGGATTTCCATAGAGAGCACATAGCGGCCGTCAAATTCCTCCATCGGCGCAATCCCGTGCGCACCGCCGGGAATCCGGAAGCAGAGGGCGCCATTTTGGTATGTACAGTCCGGGATACGCATAAACGTCTCCCCCGCGCCGTAGTAATATCGCACCCTGTCAGGATCGCAGAGCGCCTCAAGAAGCTCCTTGTCCGCTCCCCCGCCCTCCAACACCAAAGACAGGTTGGCATCCGCATGGCTTGTGACCATCAATTCCCGGCCAAAACAGAATGCCAGCCGGTGGCGCTGCAGGTTCTTTGTCCCGTCCTGGAACAGAAAAAAGGAGGAATCCATCTCGTAGATCGCATCTTCCCTGGGGGCTGAGAGAAAGATTTTTTGTATATCCAACGGGCACACGAGCACCTCCTCCTGGGTCTCAAACACCAGCTGCCCTTCCGCTCCCTCCGCAAGCAGTCTGGTTCCGGCCGGAACCTCCGCCTCGCTGAGAAGCCCCTCTGGCATTCCAAACACCACAAAGCCTTCTGCCGGGCTTGCCGGGAGGAGTTTTGCGTTGATTCCGTCAAAGAAAGAAAATAAATCCCCGGCTACGGACATATTAAATTTTTTGATGTTGTCGTACATCATGTCGGCAAAGATCGACACCAGCGCCGTCCCGGCGTCCGGCTGCCGCTCATCGTAGCGCCACTCCGGCACATACTGCTTTGCGCATTTTCGCATATAGTCTATGATGTCCTTCCGCGACATTTTCTCCATCTGTGGAATATCCATAAACGCTTCCTCGCTTATTACAAACTAAATCTCGCCCTCATTGATATAGAAGGGATACACCATGTTGTACTGGTTGTTGGTTGCCCTGACGACGTAGCTTACACGGATCGCCAGCAGTCCCTGGTCGATCTGCTCGTCGCTGACCTCGGCGCGGATATCCGTGATCCTGGGCTCCCAGCGAATCAGTGCGTGTTCCACCTCGGTCTTCATGGAATACATGGTCGTGTAGTCCACAGACTCGAAAGCATAATCCTGAATCCTGCACCCAAAGTCCGGGTGCATGGGGAGCTCCCCCGGCCTGGTCCCCATGATGATACGAATGGATTCCTGTATGCTCTCCTCGTTGGAGGACAACTTGATCCGCCCGGTAGCCCCGTCAATCTCAACGGGGAATTTCCAGCCTGTTCCCAGAAATGCCTTTACACTGCTTATCTGATCCATGATCTTATCCCTTTCATCCAATCGATACAATGCTCTTATGACAACGCTCTAATGCGTCGTTTTGATACAATGATTTTATACAACGTCTTAATACAATAATTTCATACGTTGTTTTGATACAATGTTTTCATACAATGTGCGTTCATACTGCACATTAGTTAATCTTCACCATGCTGCCCTTGAGCTGCGCCATTCCGGACGCCTGCAGTCCCAGCTCGCCGTCCGCCTTGAGCTTCACGCTGGTTCCTGTGACAGAGGTGGTCTGTCCTGCCAGTTTCAACGTCTGCTGCGCATCGAGCTGCACCGTTCCGCAGGTGAGCTTGACGGTGTCCGAACTGGCGTTCATCACTTCTTTTGTCCCGATGGACAAGGATATCTCCTTCTTGGCCGTTAGCTTCATGGTGCCGTTCTTGCAGTCAAGCTGGATACTGTTTTCCTTCTGCTTGTCCTGCACCAGGATCGCCTCGATCTCATCATCGAGTATGATCTGCAGCTCCTTTGGCGTCGTCACCGTGATCTTTTCTTTTTTTTCCACCTCGGAAAAGATAATCTTGTGGCCGCCCTTTGTGATGATAGTCTTGGTCTCGTTCTTCTCCGTGGCGGCGCCCTCCGGCTGCTTGTCCGTTCCGTTCCACAGACAGCCCAGCACCACCGGCATGTTCATGTTTCCGTGGATAAAGCCTACCAGCACCTCCGAGCCGATCTCCGGCAGCCAGTAGTTGCCAAAACCGTTTCCGCCGTAATTGGTCATGACGCGCACCCAGTCGGAGGTTTTCTTATCCTTTTCCCCCATCATGTACTCCACCTTGATCATGCCTACGTGCTCCTTGTCCCAGATCTCCTTCACAATGGCGTTTAAAAGCCCTGGCGCTGTAATCTCGGGATACGTCTTGTCGTCCTTTTGTTCCGACAGCAGTTCATCATAAAAATTCAACGTTTCCAGCCTCCCACCTCAAAAGTCGTCTTGTAGCCGTCTCCGCTAAAGGAATGTTTTACCTCGATGATATCATACGTCCCGTCGAGCAGCTTTGCGTCCGCGTTCTTGATCTTGACGCGGCCGCCCGGCTGGATTTCGGGCACTCCGATACACACGCCCGTAGCCCGTCTGGCCTGCTTTTTCATCTCGTCCGCCTTGTGCTCCGCGACTTTTTTGGCATCTCCGGTATCTTCCACAGCCGCGTCCATCTGCGTCGTCTCGTTCTGCACCAGTGACTTCTGATTGTCGTCCGACTTCACTGTCACCTCGGCCTCCACCTCTTCCTTCTTGTCAACATCCTGCCCCATGACGCGGATCAGCGCGTCCTGAAAAGACGCTTTTCGCTGGAAAGAGAGAAAATCCTTGGCCCACTCCATCTCGACGGTGAAGAACAGCTCCGCCGTGATCTCCTTGAAATAGAGCTTTCCGGCATGGATAAAAAAATCCCGGTTCCCCTTTCTGCACAGCTCCTCCTTGATAAATTCGTAGTCGCTGCCGTTCTGGAGGATACAGTCTGTCTCTAGCTGATCTGTCGCGTCCACATCTTTGGACATGTACGCGGGCTTGTATTTTTTGATCACCTCTTCAAACGCGTCAGAATAGCTCTTTACCTGATGGGAGATGTTGCTCTTCTTGCTCCCCATCATCAGCCTGCGCACATCAACCGCTGTCACGCGGACGGACGGATTGTCGGAGAGCTCATAGTTGATCTCGTCCACATAGCCGTAAAACAGGGAGGTCAGAGAGGAGCCGTACCCCATCTCCACCTCGATCATCTCGCCCAGGATAAAATCGCTGATATCCCCGATAAAGCAGCGGTTTTCGACATCGTACACATTGTTGAGCCTGATGACGGCCGCGCTTGCCGCCGACTGTGAGAGGGTGAGCTCCACAGACTCCACGCCGTATTCACTTGCACCGATCAGGTCATGGCCCCCCGCCTTTACCTTGAGCGCGGGCACCAGAAAATCATTGTACTTTGCGGCAAGGCCTGTCATGGTAACAATCGCCACATTGATTCTCCTTTCCAGTATTATAAAGTGTCAGAGTGCGGGCAGCTTCACTACCTGTCCCGGCCGGACATCGAGCGGGTTTAAGATGCCATTCTCCCTTGCGATCACCTTCCACATGTCCGGATCCCCGTATTCCATGTTTGCGATGTCCCAGAGTCCGATCCCCTGTCGGATTGTGCGGTACTTGCTGCGGTCAGGGGATTCAAAGGGGGATGCCCTGCGCGTGTCCGTGGGGGAGATCAGTGATTTGAACGTCATGTTTACCTTCGCCCGGACTGGCATGCCGCTCTCGGTGAACATGATGTAGGTATGGCTGAATTTGGTCACTACCCCGTTAAAGTTCAGGGAGCCCCACTTGAAGGTCACTTTGGGCGGACGGTGCAGACTGCCGTCGATGGAGGTCGCATCCGCAATCTGCTTTGTGATGGCTGAGACATCTGTCGATGCGTCCTCGGAGCTGCCAAACGAGAGCAGCCCTTTTGGTTTCTTGGGCACATAGGTGTCCAGAAAGAGATTGAGTGATAGTTCCGTCGCCTCCCCGGAAATATACTGCAGGACGGGGCCATCCAGCCCCGGTACTTTCTTCTCGGCATAATTTGCACCGTCTGTCAGCTGGTACTCTGACGGATTAAATAGCACCTCGACCACGCTGACGCCGACTTCTTTTTCAATTTCCAGTTTTGCCTTGGTGAGTCCCAAAAAACCGCTCCCTTTCTATTTTCTTCTATTTTCTTCTATTTTCTATCTCTTACTATTCTTATTCACAGGCTTTTTGCAGGCTATATCAGCCCCCGGCGGAGTTTCTCGACATGCAGCTCCTCATATAGCTGCCGCTTTACCTGCTCCGCGAAGGTGCGCACATCTTCCTTTGCCTTTGCGCTGTCCTCCACTCTCTTGAGCTGGCCTTCCATCTCTTTTAATTTCTGGTCAAGCTGCTGCTGGACGGATTTCATCTGCGCCGTCTCCTGCTGCATGCGCAGCGCCCTTTCCTGCTGGGCGTCTTCCGACGTGGGCGGATTCTGCACAGAATACGCCAGCTCCTGCGGCTGGTATCTGTTTTGTCGAGGAGACTCCCTGTAAACTGCCGCGCGCGCATCATTCCTTACTGCCGGCTGATCCGGTGACAGATTGTAGGCCGGTTCGGATTCCTGGTACATCTGCGGGCTGTAGGCGCGCTCTGAATCTTCATACATTGGAATGCCGTATAGTTGTTCTTCCTGTTCTCGGCTCAACGGGTCGAACGCTCGTTCAACATCTCCATGCCTCGACGGGCTGTACGTCTGCATTGGCTCCTCATACATTGGAATGCCGTATAGTTGTTCTTCCCGTTCACGTCTTAAAAGGTCGTATACCCGTTCCGGCTCTCCATTCATTGACGGGAGGTACGTTTGCACTGGCTCCCCATGTCTTGACAGGTCGTATGCCTGATCCAGCTCTCCATAGATGGGCAAATCATACGCTCGTCCGGACGTTCCATACATTGACTGACTGTACGCCTGTCCAGGCTCTCCATTCATTGACGGGAGGTACGCCTGCTCGGACGCCCCATAAATTGATGGGAGGTACGCCTGCTGGCCGTTCGTTGGTATCGCTCCTTCATACATTTGCTGGCTGTATGTTGGTTTTGTTCCTTCGTACAGTGGCGGACTGTCCATCTGCCCTGGCTGGCTGTACATTGGTTTTGTTCCTTCGTACAGTAGAGTATCGTATGTTTGTTCTGTATTTTCATATATTGGCAAGCTGCGCACATCGCGGACTGCCTCCATAGACTGCGGATTATATGCGCGTGCGCGGCTGTTCTTTGTACCGTTTGCCATGCGCTGTCGATTGCCCCTGCTGTACATCTGCGGAAAAATCTTTTGCTCTATTTCGCGGACATTCCTGCGAAACGCAAGCTGGCGCTGGCGCTCATAATTCCGGATAGACTCTGCCAGGATTTGATAAGATGCTGTCCTCTGTTCCAGACGCCTTTCTTCTATTTCATGTGCGGTTATATGCGCAGGTGCATGCGCGCCTGCCGCAGCCGGCTCCTCATAGGATACTTTGAGTATTCTTGTAATCTGCGCCAGTTCCCTGATGAGCACATGGTACTGCGTCTCGTCCAGACGCTGTATATAGTGCAGCAGCGCCTGAATCTGCGGCTGTCCAAGCCGGGCGTCTTTGTATTCCAGCCGCAGCTGTGTCTGCCGGCTGATCTGCATGAGCAGGCGCCGGAGCTGGTCCTTGTCGCGCTGTGCCTGTTCTGACTGCTGTTCACTGTCATGACTGCCGTTGCCGGGGGATTCATCCTGCTGTGCACTAGATACCGCCAAAGCGTCCTGCCGCCCGGTGGGATTTAACAGCGCTTCTCCCCACGCCCACAAACTCCTGTACGACATATCTGGCAGTTTCCTCATAGGCTCCCTGTTTTCGGCTTGCAGCAGTTCCTCGGCAAACTTGTCGTCCTCAAGCTGCAGCAGTTTCCTGGCAAAATGCCTGTCCTCCATCGCAAGCAGCCGCTCGGCAAACGTCTGACTCTCCACGCGCAGCAGCTCTTTCGCTAACACTTTGTTGTCTGTCTGGAACAGTTGCAGTAGTTTCTCTGTAAAGGCTTTGTCCTCGGTCTTCATCAGCTTCTCGACCAGCTCCCCACTTGCCAGCCGTAGCAGTTTTTCTATAAATTCCCTGTCCTCGCTCCCGGCAAGCTTCTCCGCAAACGCCTGGTTCTCCACATGCAGCAGTTTCTCCGCAAAGTCCCTGTCCTCCATCGCAAGCAGCCGCTCGGCAAACGCTGGGTTTTCCACGCGCAGCAGTTTCTTGGCAAATTCCTGGTCCTCTATCACAAGCAGCCGCTCTATGAATGCTTTGTTCCTTGTCGGCAGCAGCTGTAAGATATTTTCGGCAAATTGTTCATTCTTTACCTGCAGCAGTTTTTCCGCAAATTCCTGGTCTTCCATCCTAAGCAGCTGCTCGGCAAAGGTCCGGCTTTCCAGCCGCAGCAGCTGCTCGGCAAATTCCCGGTCCCCGACCGCAAGCAGCTTCTCGATAAATATATTGTCCTGCTGCCGCAGCAGTTCCCCGACAGACTGAACAGACTCGTGGTCATAGACCTGTACCTGCTGTTCTGTATACAGTGTTATAGTCTCTGCGCCTGCCGCCCCTGACTGTCCTGTCTGCCTCAGATTCTTTCCTGTAGGTACAGCCTCTGCGCCTGCCGCCTCTGACTGTCCTGTCTGCGCCGGATTCTTTCCTGTAGGTACAGTCTCTGCGCCAGCCGTTTCCGCCTGCGTTTTTTCGTAATACTGCTTCTGTACGACGGCAATCTGCGCAAGCAGCTTTACGAGCACACCGTACTGTCTCTCGTCCAGCCGCTGTATATAGCGCAGCAGCTCCTGAACCTGCGGCTGTCCCAGCTTGGCATCCGTATACACCAACTCCATCGCTGCCTGGTGATTGATTTGACGGATCAGGCCCTGAAGGCGGTTCCTGTCCTTTGCCATCTCGATCTGACGGCGTATCATCTGTGTCTGCATATCTTCCTGCTGCGCACTGCCATCAGAAGAAAACGCCTCCTGACGCGGCGCAGATAACAGGTCTGCATCTTCCCATTCCCGCTGTACATCCGGCTGATACAGCAGTGTCGTTCCCCACTCCCACAGACGCCCATACGGTACGTCCGGCAGCTCATTGTTGCTGCTCTGCATCAGTTTTTCGGCTAGTTCCTGGTCCTCCACTTTAAGCAGCTTCTCGGCAAATTCCTGGTCCTCGATCACAAGCAGCTTTTCGGCAAATTTCCGGTTCTCTATTTGCAACAGCCGTCTGGCAAATTCCTGATCCTCCAGCCGCAACAGTTTCTCGGCAAATTCCCGGTCCTCCACCGCAAGCAGCTTTTCGGCAAATCCCTGATCTTCCAGCTGCAATAGCTTCTCGGCAAACTTTTGGTCTTTGGCCCGTAAAAGCGCCTTTGCAAATTTCTGGTCTGCAACCTGCAGGAGTTTTTTCGCAAATGTCCTGTCG
>CAJUQZ010000024.1:0-6722 GCA_910588755.1 uncultured Lachnospiraceae bacterium
TTTATAAATATATCGGGAGATATATTGACAAATTTCAAATTTTGAGATAGGAGGTATCTTTTATGAAAATATGCAGGGCAAAAGATTACAATGACATGAGCCGCAAGGCTGCCAACATCATCTCGGCACAAATCATTCTGAAACCAAACTGTATCCTCGGACTTGCCACCGGCTCCACGCCAGTCGGCACCTACCGCCAGCTTGTGGAGTGGTATGAGAAAGGCGACCTGGATTTCTCGGAAGTCATGACCGTAAACCTCGACGAGTACAAGGGACTGACCCGTGAAAATCCACAGAGCTACTATTACTTTATGGACGAACATCTCTTTGGAAAAGTAAACATCAACAAGAACAGAACCTTTCTCCCCGACGGGACAGAACCCGACAGCAGCACGGCCTGCGAAAATTACAATGAGATCCTGCGCGCCGTGGGCGACGTGGACCTGCAGCTTCTAGGACTTGGGCACAATGGACACATCGGCTTCAACGAGCCTGGCGAAAGCTTCTCGACAGAGACACATTGCATCAACCTGTCAGGGCAGACGATCAAGGCAAACGCACGTTTCTTCGAGACGATGGATGAAGTTCCACGCCAGGCATACACAATGGGCATCAAGACGATCATGGCCGCGCACCGCATCCTGATGATCGTATCCGGCGAGGACAAGGCGGAGATTGTAAAAACTGCGTTCACCGGCCCCATTACGCCAAAGGTGCCAGCCTCCATCTTGCAGCTGCACCGCAACGTGACACTGATTGCCGACGAGGCTGCGCTATCAAAAATGTAAATGAGGCATACGAAATAAAGTAAACAGGAAAGGCGGACAGGAAACATGTTAAGAAAAATCATAAATGGCATTGTCTTTCACGAGGACGGCTCCTTCGCCCCCGATACTGTGTACATGCGCGGTGAAAAGATCGTGACAGAGACGGATTACCATAGTTCGTCCGAGGAGGAGTGCGTGACAGATGCCGCGGGCAACTATGTCATTCCCGGACTTACGGACATTCATTTTCACGGCTGTATGGGAAGCGACTGCTGTGACGGCACCGTGGAGGCACTGCGCATCATGGCGCGCTATGAACTGCGCCAGGGCGTGACCTCCATCACCCCCGCCACCATGACCATGCCCGAGGAAGTGCTGACCCAGATCTGCCGCGCCGCAAAGGAATTTCGGGACGCAGCGGAGATAGACGCAGCGGACTTTTGCGGACTCTACATGGAAGGGCCTTTTATCAATGCCGAGAAAAAGGGGGCGCAGAATGGCAAGTACATCACACCTGCCCGCACAGCCATGCTAGACCGTCTACAGGCGCTCTCAGGTGGCATGTTTCGCACCGTGGCAATCGCCCCAGAGACGGAAGGCGCCATGAACTTTATCCGCGAAAACAGCGGGCGCATCAATATTTCCATCGCCCACACAGCTGCGGATTATGACACCGCAAAAGAGGCGATCGCCTGCGGCGCATCCCAGCTGACCCACACCTACAATGCCATGCCACCTTTCACCCACCGCGCCCCTGGCCCGATCGGTGCGGCGGCGGACGATGCGCACTGTATGGCGGAGCTGATCTGTGATGGCATACACATTCACCCCGCCGTGGTGCGGATCACCTTTAAGATCTTTGGCGATGACAGGATCATTTTAATCAGCGACAGCATGCGGGCAGCCGGACTCATGGACGGACACTACGATCTTGGCGGACAGAACGTCAGCGTCAAGGGAAACATGGCAGTCCTCTCGGACGGCACCATCGCAGGCTCCGTGACAAACCTCATGGACTGCGTGCGCACAGCTGTGCGCGACATGGGCATTCCTCTTGCCAGCGCTGTTAAGTGCGCTGCCGCCAACCCGGCAAAAGCCGTTGGAATCTATGGTGAATATGGCAGTCTCACACCCGGCAAATACGCAAACATTGTAATTCTAGACAAAGACCTGAATATACAAAACCTGTTTCACCGCGCTACACCAGTTGAATGACAAGGAGGGAACGACCTATGGCAACTATGGTTCTAGATATCGGTGGCACTGCGATCAAGTCAGGGCTCTACACGGACGACACACTGACAGACATAAAGGAGACTCCCACCGAAGCCAGCCTGGGCGGTGCACATGTGGTGGCCCGCACAAAGGAGATTATACGGTCATATCAGGAGTACCACGCTTTCCAGCGCATCGGCATCAGCACTGCGGGACAGGTCAATCCCATAAGCGGACAGATCGTCTACGCCAACGAAAACATTCCCGGCTACACAGGCACCTGTCTGGCTGAGATCATCGGTCAAGAATTTGGTGTTCCAACAGCCGTCGAAAATGATGTCAATGCCGCCGCGGTGGGTGAATCCGCCTTTGGCGCAGGGAAGGGACTTAGACATTTCGTCTGCCTGACCTACGGGACAGGCGTGGGCGGCGCAATCGTCACCGACGGCAGACTGTACGCAGGAAGCAGCTATTCCGCCGGCGAGTTTGGCGCAATTGTCACACACCCCAAAGACCGGGCCCCTGACGATGACCCGTTTTCCGGCTGCTATGAGAAATACGCATCCACCACCGCACTTGTAAAAAGCGCAATGAAGTTCGATCCCTCGCTTGACAATGGACGAAAAATCTTTGGGCGGCTCGATGAGCCCGATGTGAAACGTCTTGTTGACCAATGGATCATGGAAATCATATATGGACTGACGACTATTATTCACATGCTGAATCCCGAATGCGTCATCCTTGGCGGCGGCATCATGGAACAGTCCTATATTATCGAACAGCTTGGCTCCCTACTGTATCCAAATATCATGCCAAGCTTCCGGAACCTTCAGATCAGGAGAGCTGCCCTGGGTAACCGCGCTGGACTCCTGGGCGCCGCGGTGTTAGCGGATGCCATCTGACAAAAGCTTGAAGGAGATGATACGTTGACAGGAAACATACTAGAACTGATCACAGAACAATATCACTCACTTACCCGTTCCAGCCAGAAACTGGCTGACTATATCCTTGCCCATACCCACGATTCGCAGTACATGTCCATCACCGGCCTGGCGGAAAGCAGCGGTGTGTCGGAGGCTTCCATCACACGCTTCTGCCGCAGCCTCGGGCTGGCTGGCTACAACAACCTGAAACTGGCCCTTGCCAAGGCCGCCTATGTAACAGATATCGGTGATCCCTCGGACACCCCCGACATGATCACCTCCACAGATACGCCAAAGAGTATCTTCCACAAACTCTACGACGCAAATGTCCTATCCCTGAATGAGACATATGAACTGTTAGACGAAACAGCACTCTCCCAGGCCGTCGATCTACTATCCGCAGCAGACAGGGTCTTCTGCCTTGGCCAGGGTGGCAGCATGGTCATGGCAATGGAAGCATGGGCACGCTTCTCCGTTGCCTCCTCGCGCTTTGTCCATATCGAGGACACGCATATGCAGGTTATGAATATTTCCCTCGCCACAGAAAGGGATACAATCCTATTTTTCTCCTACTCCGGCTCCACAAAGGACATGGAGGACATCATGCAGATTGCCATAGAACGCCATGTACATGTCATATTGATTACCCATTTTCCCAATTCGCGTGCCACAAAATACGCGGACGTGGTATTACTCTGCGGCTACAACGAGAGCCCCCTTCAATCCGGCTCCATCGCCGCCAAAGTAGGGCAGCTTTTTATTATAGAATGTATGTTCTATATATTCTGTAAACGTAACCCAGAAGTTTCCTCAAAGGCGCGCTCTACTACTGCCGAGGCGATCATGCCCAAACTTTTATAGCCCGCAACCAAGCCGGCGAAAACGGCGCAGCCTCCACAATAGGATTGGTACTGCGCCGTGATAGCACATAATTAACAAAAAGTATGACCATTTCATAACTTTTTTGTTAATTTTATACATTTCTCATTGCTTTCACAGCCATTTTGAGCTATATTGAATATATAGAAGCAATAAAGCATGCAGGCGCTTCACGCACTTTTCATTGTTGCCTGTTTTTTTATGAAACATTCACGGAGGTGCGCATACTATATTAGAGTGGTAAAAAGGTACTAACTGCATGCATCAGGGGGCGGAAATTTTGATCGCAAGAAAAAATGAATTTCAAAATGATATACTGAAGGAGATGAATAGTGAAGGTATCTATGAACCGCCAAAGGCGCTCTCTTTTATATCACCTTCTAAATTAGAGCGTATCCCTCAGGAAGAGTACGACCAGCTTGTAGAACCATACCGAGAAGCCATGACCCGGCTTGAAGTCCGCATGAACGGACTGAATGAAGACTATCGGAAAAAATACAGGGACTATCCCATTCACAATATACAGGCGCGCATCAAGAGCAGAAAAAGCATCGAGAAAAAGCTTTCCAGCAAAAACCTGCCCGTCACGGCTTACACAGCCAAAGACAACCTGACAGATATCGCAGGAATCCGCGTGATCTGCTATTTTGTGGAGGATATCTTTAGTATACTCTCGCTTGTAAAGGCTCAGACCGATCTGTTAATCCTAAAGGAGAGCGACTACATTCACTATCCCAAGGACAGCGGCTACAAGAGTTATCACATGGTGCTGGGTATTCCGGTCTACCGCATCGAGGGCATGCAGTATTACCCCGTGGAAATACAGTTTCGCACGCTTGCAATGGACTTGTGGGCAAGCATGGAGCACCGCATCTGTTACAAGGGCGAGACCCCCGATGAAACTACTGACGCTTTCCGCAACTACTCGGGCGAGCTCTCCGAGATGGAACGGCGCATGAAACATCTGCTTGATGAGATCCGCAAGGACAATCCACAGGAACCCATGCAGTAAAAGACATGAACAATCAGAGATTGTTCATGTCTTTCTTTTTATGCACAGCCCCGTGCAGAGGAAATATCCCGCCAAGACTTTTCCTCTATTCGCTTCCACTCGATTTGATCTCAATTGTGATATTACAGTCTGCTATGAACTGGTAATTGGCCTCCAGCCCGTAGGCAATATGTATCTGCAGGCAGTCCTCACTTTCCATCACATTCACTTCCCGTGTGTCCATCGCGACCAGGATATTGCCAAACGGGGTAAAATAGTCGGTCATGGTCTTTTTGCCCTCTGAAAATACCAACTGCACGTTGACCGGTCCCTTTTTCCAGAGTGAGAACTCCTTGCCCCTCAACTTGATCAGATTTCGAACCGACTCCGGAAAATCCTCCATAATCTCCTCATAGCGGATATAATGTGCATCATTCCGGTAATAATATTCCCCAGGACAGATTGTCTCTATCTGGTCAAGCTCCTCGTCGGAAGCACTCTGCCCCACCTCACTGTCAACAAACTGAAGCCCCCGTATCGATACCAGCACGTCCTTTGTCATAAACTCTCCTCCCGCACTGTCTGGATTATCGCAGCCACTCCAGCAGCGCAAACTTTTATTTTATCCCTGTTGTGGTATAGCTCACTGCAGCCACTCTAGCAGCGCAAACTTATATTTTATCCCTACTGTGGTGTCCTCATCCTGATTCTTGTGGGCCTTACCATAAAAATAGGCTTCCATAAACTGCCCAGCCTCCTCTTCCGTAAGCTCCTCCCCGTTCCTGTCAAGGATACAGCCCGGCCCCGGCTGAATAAAAATCTCAGGGCTTAGTGCGCCGACCCACAGCACGACGCCAAAAACCGTCAGCATATTTTTCAGATATTTTTTCCATAAAGACATATGTCCATACCTCCCATCTGCTTCTATACAGTAAGTATGGACATAAATTACATATTTATACACTTTTCTTCTGATCATCCTTCTCAAGCTGAAGCTGTTTGATGATGGCTTCCTCCTGATTGTTGATATGCTTTCTCACCACGTCTGCAGCCGCTTCTTTGTCCTTTCTCAAGATCCCCTGGTACATCTCCATGTGCTCCTGCTGCAGCATCTCATGCGACGATGCATCCTTTAAATACTCAAAGCGATATCGGTACATTTGTTCGGAAAGATTGCTGACAAGCTGTATCAGTCTGGCATTTCCAGTTGATAGCACGATTCTGTCATGAAATGCCACGTCGGCCTCCGCAAGTTTCCTCGTATCCTTTGTATTGACTGCTGCGCGGAAATTTTCACACGCCTGGTAGAGACCATCCAGCTCCTCCTGCCCCATACGCTCACATGCAAGCTCAATCGCAAGTACGTCCAGCGCACGCCTTACCTCCATGACATCCTGGAGGCTCTTTAACGTGATCTGTGCCACCTCCGCCCCACGCCTAGGTATCATGATCACCAGCCCTTCAAGCTCCAGTTTCCTGATCGCCTCGCGAATCGGCGTGCGGCTCACACCGAGCTTATTCGCCAGATGAATCTCCATCAGTCGCTCCCCAGGCTTAAGCTTTCCGGTGAGAATCTCCTGCCGCAATGTGTTGAACACTACATCTCTGAGCGGTAAATACTCGTCGTCTTTTATCATGCTCATCGCTGCCCTCCTAGTTATAAAATCCAGTAACGTTTACCTGTGCATTCATTCCCTTTGTCCCCAGTGTCTGATCAATATATACGGCTGCCGCCCTCGCAGCCCCCTCCTCGGCAAATACGCCAAAAATGCTTGGACCACTCCCGCTCATCATAGCATTCATCGCCCCGTTTCCAAGCATCATCTTCTTGATGTCCGTGATGATGGGATAAGCCTTCTCCGTCACAGTCTCCATCACATTTTCCATGCGATCGGTAATCCCCTTGAGCTCCCCCGCCCTTAACGCCGCTACCATACCATCAATATC
>CAJUQZ010000024.1:6732-11151 GCA_910588755.1 uncultured Lachnospiraceae bacterium
GTTGACACCATAATTGGCGGTTTCACGATCAGAAGCGAAGCCTCTGGCGGTGCCGGAAGCGACGAGAGCCGCTCTCCGATCCCCTCTGCGAGCGCCGTCCCTCCCATAATGCAGAACGGAATGTCCGCACCTAGCCCCACCGCCGTCTCCATGAGCTGCTCCTTTGTAAGTCCCAGCTCATACATCTCATTCATGGCGAGCATCGTCGCAGCCGCATCTGTGCTGCCTCCCGCCATTCCTGCTGCTACAGGTATATTTTTTTTGAGTTTGATCTCCACACCATGCTGAATGCCAAACTGTTGTTTCATAAGCTTTGCCGCGCGAAAGATCAGATTGTTTTCCAGATCGCCCAGGTAATCCTTGCTGTTCACAGACAGTATGATGTCAGGATCGTTTCTCATCTTAAATTCCAGCTCATCATAGAGGTCCACTGTCTGCATGACCATCCTAACCTCATGATATCCGTTCTCCAAACGCCGGCACACATCAAGCGCCAGGTTAATTTTCGCCCTTGCCTTGTAATTTCGTTTCTCCATCCGTATCTCCTTTTTATGTTGTATCGCATATTCCCCGCGCTTTGTATTTTTTTTAAAACAATTATATAGTAAAAGTTTCGGTTCGTCAACCGTCTGGCCGTATATGGAACACACTATACTACTTCTTTGTTACTGTCCGCCCACCTGCCAACGTCGTGAAAAGCGGGCGTCGAGAGCTGCTGCATCTATATGCACCTTTCAGATATGACTGCTCCAAAAAACAGTATTCAGCATAAAATAAATCGTAAACTGCCGCTCACGATTTATTGCATGACAGCATTTTTCCAATCATTAATTTAAAAAAACCTTGACTTTGACGTAACGTGAAGCATTATAATGAATACATCATTTGAAGAACTACTTATACTATTTTTTTGCTAAGCATGTTATACTGTAAACACGCTCTAGCACTTGCTTTTTGCATTGATTTTTTCGAACAGTGAAACTTTTCAAATGTCGTTCGACGGAAAAATGCGATCGTTGCAAAAGATGATGTAAGAATTGTCAAAAATATTGAAACTTTCATATATGGGATTATAACACTATGTCATCATGGATCATTCATTTGAGGGTTGCACAGCAACTCTATCAAAAATTACATACGAAACCAAGAGACGCGTTTGTCCTTGGAAATATTGCGCCCGACAGCGGCGTCCCCAGAGCGGACGGAAGTGGCTTCGTGCCCGACGCACAGCTTTCCCATTTCCGTTCACTCGACGAAAACGGGATCAAACAAATTCACGAGGACCTCTTTATCGCACAGTACTTTACGCCAGCAAGGCGCCAGGTATACACTGCAAGGGAATACGCTTTTTTTCTCGGTTACTTGACGCATTTACTCACGGACAAGCTCTGGGCTGAAAAGATTGTATATACCGCCAAGGAAAAACAACGTACACTTTTTGAGACTGACCGCGAACTGTTCTGGCGGACAGTCAAGCGAGACTGGTACGACATGGACTTTATGTATCTAAAAGCCAATCCTGACTTCGAGGCCTACTGCATATATCGCGACATCCCGGATATCAGAAACACCTATGTGGATTTCTTTTCGGAAACCGCCTTTGAGGAGCGCAGGCATTTTATTCTAAACTTCTATAAAGAGGGCGCCGCGCATGTTGCCTGGCGTGAGACCTGTCTGTCGCCAGAAGATCTAGACTGCTTTGTGACGTATGCCGCCGATGAAATCATGCGTTATGTACAATCCCTGTGATACGCTCTGCGCATTCAACAAACTGGGGACAAAGGGAGATGACATATTACCATATATTGAATTGAGCGATGCATTAGCATCGCTCTGGCTCGGGATATTCCACACCAAATGTATCGACAGTAACGTTCTTCATTACTTGATCTTCGAGTGGTCTATCGGAATAATCTGTGTTTGTAGTTGCGATCTTGTCCACGATATCCAGTCCTTCAATGACCTTCCCAAACGCCGCATAAGCGCCGTCAAGATGCGGACTTGTCCTGTGCATGATGAAAAACTGGCTTCCGGCGGAGTCGGGCATCATGCTTCTGGCCATTGAGAGCACGCCGGGCGTGTGTTTTAAGTCATTTGCAAATCCATTCTGAGCAAATTCCCCGGCAATCGAGTAACCTGGATCGCCTGTTCCGGTGCCCTCGGGACAGCCGCCCTGGATCATAAAACCATTGATGACTCTATGGAAGATCAGGCCATTATAAAAGCCTTTGTTTACTAAGCTAATAAAGTTATTGACTGTATTGGGTGCAATCTCAGGATAAAGCTCCGCCTTGATGAGATCGCCATTTTTCATTTCAATCGTTACAATTGGGTTCTGTGCCATAAGTTATCTCCTTTTTTGTCATATTTTCGTGTCTTTTCATATCATCGTGTGCAAAAAGACCTGAATTGTCATTTCAGTATACCACAACAAGCACTTGCATGCAACGTGAAAATAAAAACCTACCCTGCGCTTTTCGGTATTTCCATTTCCTTTTGTTCTATCGTGTTGGACAAGTACCTAAATGTCCCATCGGCAAATGGCTGTATCGTGATTCTATTGGTAAAGGCAAGGTCAGAATTATAGTCAACCCATACGCCATCCACGATGAGCGTAATCGTTCCATCTGCGTTCTCCGCGTCAGCAGGGCTAATACTGTAATCAACAACTTCTCCAAAAGGCGGATACGGATTTGAAAATAACATTTCGTACTCATAGCTGTCGCTGCTCTCATCATACCCACACCTTTTCCGAAGCTGGTCTGCCGTCACCGGAAAATAGGTCGTCATTATCTTCTCATATGTATCCGCAGGTATTCTCCCATTTAACGGCTTGAAATTTTCTCCTGTGTGTATTCGAAATATATCCCCAAACATGCAGGGCATCAAAATGTCCTCTACATTACTGCTGTCCCAGTCTGTGACAAGGACGTTGTAGTCTACATAGCTTAACCCATATACATATTTTGCGGTCAGTTCCCTGCATTGATCGGAAAGTGGTCTAATTCTCCAGTACTGGTGCGAACTCGAGTGTACTATTTTATCTTCATACTCGTAGATAAAATATCCTTTCTCCGTCAGGTTGATTTCTGCTATGTCGCTGATTAGGGTGTTCTTAATCTTTGGTTTGCCACCCTCCTGCCAGGCAATCCCCACATAATATGTCTGTAGCGCATTGTTCCTGTGAATAAACGTAATTGCACCGACAAGACCATCCTGATTTACATTAAATACCGTTACCATCGCATCGCGCTTTTCCATATATGCAGTATAAAACGCTTCAATTTGCCCATAGTTTTCCATGTTTGTATCTTCTGTTACACTGACATACCCTGCCTTTCCAAGCAGCGAAACAACTTCCATGCGCTGCTCCTTTGTGAACGCTTTGATATCAGAACCATACGATGTGTCGCCTGTGATTTCTATGTTTTTGTATACATTCTGAACCTGTTCTGCTGCTGTCAGAGCCATATCTTTTAATTTTTCCTTTTCCTCATCGGTAAACAGGCAATTATCCGCTTGTGGAAGATACCATAGCGCAGTTTCTGACGCTGATTCTGACACTGTTCGTGTTTCCCTTTCTTCTACATATGCCTCCTGGGAAAAAAGTGTTTCCCTTTCTTGCGCTGTCAGACGGTTGGAATGCCACCAGGTTTCATAGCCGTCTTCTGGTAGTATCATCTGATTCGATACATATTGAAAACCCCCATCACTTAGCGGGCGAATTACGGTTTTATGAGAATACGCTTTGGACGTGTTTTCATTTGGATATACCGCATTGACGATAAGTGTAGTTGTCCCATCCCCATTTTCTGTATAGTTTACTACTTCCGGATATGGAATATCAGGATATTCAGCCTCATAAAAACCCCTTGGCCGATATTCGTAAGCCGCACATCCTGACAAATAGGCTGTTTTAGACTGAAGCATTTCCCTGTCTATATCCAAATGTGCCATAATGACCTTTTCAAATACAGCCTCTGGGATCTCATACACAGATTCCATTCCCAAATTATCATTTGCGGTATATGGAACTGACTGCTCATATAAATCAGGATAAAAATGATCAAATATATCATAAAAGTCCAAATTGCCAAAATCCTCTTCACTCCAATCTGTCAGAAAAATGTTATTTTGTCCATATCCGACTGGCAGGATATACTTCTGGTTCAGTTCCCTGCACGACTCATCTAATGGCAATACCCGCAATGCCATATGGTCTGATGCATCGCTCAACGTCAGCACATAATTCTCATCTGAAAAATAACCTCCTTCAAAAATCAAATATCCCTCCTCTGTGTACTGCCATAAATCTGCCAGATAACTTACTGTATCTTCATATTGCAGACGCCCATTCTGATCATACTGGTAGGACTCTTTGACAATATTTACAGCCCCGTTGCTTGTTTTCAAATCAAA
>CAJUQZ010000024.1:11161-23634 GCA_910588755.1 uncultured Lachnospiraceae bacterium
TCAAACTGCTGAAATCCCAGCACTGAGACGACTATAATTGTCATTTCGGCAGTTTCCTTCTGGTCTACAGCCTTGCAGAACGCTAATACCTGCTCTGCTCCTGTCATATCGACCTGATTTGCGCTGTCAACAGCCACATAGCCATGCGCGCCGAGACTTATAACCATGCGCCGCATTGTATCAAGGCTTCCCAATGTATGCATATCTTTTGCTTCGGTATAAATATCACTTAAAATATCTCCGATATCCTTTGCGCCACCAAAATCATCCTGATCCGAATGATGCACTTCATCACCTGGCAATGTTATTTCAACCACCGATGTCTTTGGTGCTTTACCACTGCAGCCAGCCAGCATTAGTGCTATCATACTCATTGCTGTGCAAAACAAATATTTGTTATGTCTTTTTATCTTTCCCCCCAAGATAATCGCTCCTTTTTCCCTTTTACTCCTCAATCATGTAATTACCTTCTTTGCCCTGTATTATTATATATCGGTCCCCTCCATTTTGCAAGTTCTGTGGCAGAATCGGAAAGTACATTAATCTAATAAAAACAGGACAGAACTTAAGGTGTTTGCATCTATAACAAACACCTTAAGTTCTGTCCTGATGTATTGAATTTCCCTGCCTGAGCCTGCAACAATCTCATTTTCAAGGCATTGCCCTTATTTTCCTATCTTTTTCTTTGTTACGGGTATCCACACCTCGTACTGCGCGTTCTGTGGGTCTGGATTTAAGTAAACCTCAATATCAGGGGCGTTGGCATATTCATATCCAGAGCTTGGAAGCCACTCTGTTATAATACGCTGTTCTAATTCCTGTATTGACTGGTTTGTACCTGTTCCAGAAAAGATTGCCCAGGTGGACGCCGGCACGGTGTATTCTTCAAACGCGCTGTCTGTTTTTGTACTGGAGACGGCAATGAAATATTTCCATTGCTCCTCATCATTGCAGACACTCACGCCCAGAAGTCCCATCGGCGGCGTATCCATCATTCCTGCCAGTTTCTGTATGGTTCCGTCTGTAGACGCCTCCTGCCACATCGTGGGCACAACCATAAAGTTATTTTCGATTTCCCGATCAAGCGGTGCAGATACACCTATGATGCGGAATGCTTCTTTTGTCTCGATTCTGTAATTCATTTCTGTCGCTCCTTTCACTGCGATCTTAAATACAATAGGGGAAAAAGACTTCACAGACACGCCCTCATCCTTTACAACTGATGGAGCTATCCCGTGAAAAGACTGGAACGCTCTGTTAAATGCAGTCGGGGAGCGGTAGCCGTACTTCTGCGCAATATCAATAATCCGTTCGTCCCCACCCTGCAGGTCTACCGCTGCTAAAGACATCTTTCTTCTCCGGATATACTCTGCCAGACTGATACCTGCCATGTAAGTAAACATCCTCTGATAGTGATAAGTGGAGCAGCAGGCAATCCGCCCAAGCTGTTCATAGTCAATTTCATCTGTTAAATGTTCCTCGATATAATTCATGCTTTGGTTTAATCTATGGACCCATTCCATGAGATACCTCCTAACTGCACTTCCTGTGCTTTGTGGACATCCATTTGTCTTTATCATTATACAGCTTATCCTAAAATTTATCCTCTCTATGCTTGCACAAAAAAGAGAGACAAAAACATCTATATGACAACGTCATAAACGACAATGCCATAAACGCATTTTCTCGACGCTTTGATGGGAATGAGATAAAGTAAGCTTTGACTTGCAACAGAACTGCCTTGACAGTCCTAACGGCGGTATTGGAAAATCCAACCCGCCGTTAAATAATTTGTCTATTTTCACAAAAGGCAAGCGTTGTACAACACTCTGGTCAATTATGCCCTTTTTTCTTCCTCTTAATCTGATACATCATCGTATCTGACTGATTAATATAGTAGTCAATACCCTGTGTCACATCCGTGGGGGAGGCAATGACCGTGCCCACACTCATGCTTAACTGCACTGGGAGCTCATGGCCTGTGTTGTATACGGCCACCCGGTCCTCAATCTCACGCTTTAGGTATTCGGCGTTACACGCCTCACTGTAGGTGCCAAGCATCAGAAATTCATCCCCGCCATAGCGGATGCACAGATACGAGCTGTCTGGGCGGGACTGCTTCAGGATGCCAGCTGCTGCCTTGATTGCAGCATCGCCCGTCTCATGCCCGTAGATGTCATTGATCGACTTTAGTCCATCGAGGTCGGCAAACAGAAAGATTGTCTGCAGGCCCTCGCCCCTGTTCTTTTCCAACATGGGCTCTCCTAAGTTCTTTATGGCAAACCGATTGTAGAGATCAGTGAGCGAATCGTGCATGTACATGTGAGCCAGATTTTTGTTCAGCCTTCTGATACAGGCATTTTGCTTGATGTGCTCGATCGCCGCGTTGAGCACGCTGACCCAGTAAAACAGATTGCCGCTAAAGATATAGTCCATGCAGTTTTGTAAGATGCAGTATCCAAAATTCCTGCCGTGAAGATGCATGGGCAGAAACACAAATACATGATACTCTTTCCCGTCCTTCAGATAATCCTCCGGCACCAGCATTGAGGTTGGTATCATCACAGGGTCCTCTTTTTTGCACGGATCCATATGTTCCCTGTACATGAGTCGCATCTGCGGCGGATAGTCCCTGCTGCCACTGCTCGGCGGCGTCTCGTCCATATAATGGTCTGCGCTGTACTCCTCCTGGTCAATCATCAGGCACAGATGTGAAAATGCAAACCGAATCCGCTCACCCTCAAGCATAGCGCAGAACTCCTGTTCATCTCTGCACGAGAGCAGCTGCTTCTGCATAATATTAATGCACCATCGTTTTCCGACATTGTCATACTCCATATCGGACTTCTGCTTCTGTACCTCCTTAAACAGTTGGATCCCCCTGTCACAGCCACAACTTAAGTTTGGCCGAAACGCCGATTTTGCATACACCGCATGTGGGTACTGCCTGCCCTCCATCATGCCAAGCAGCTGCTCAACGGCCTGCTCCCCTAGATTCTCCTTGCTCCGCTCCACACTGGAAATCGCCGGAATATTGCAGTAGGCCTGCGACAGATCATCAAATCCCGTCACGAGCAGATCCTCCGGAACTCTGTACCCATACTGTTCCGCCTTCTTGATATACCCGATCGCCATATCGTCGTTTGCACAGACAACGGCGTCTGGTATGGCAAACCCCATCTCATAAAAATCGCAAAATGCCTGCTCCCCGCTCGATCTGGAAAAGCTGTAATCGCGTATCCGGGCAGCTTCAACAGGAATACCGTGTTGGGTGAGCACATCGATGAACGCTTTCTTCCGTTCCTTGTTTTCTATATGGTCACAAAATCCCCCGACAAAATTCATTGTGCGACAATGGTGTACCGTGATCAGATGTTCGACCAGTTCTGACATTGCGGCATAATTGTTTGTTCCTATGAAATGAAAATCCGGCACGTCCTGTTCCAGGCTGATGCAGGGAATATTTCTGCTGCGGATCTGCTCCATCAGCGATTCAATCCTGTTGTACGACGCGATATTGTTGGATAATATGAGCATCCCGTCAAACGCCGACTGGAGGGCCAGGTTGAAGATGCGGTACTCGCAGTCATTGAACTCCTTCTCCTCCTCAAATCCCCCATATGTATTAAATATATACAGATCATTGCCAGTCTCCATGACCTTCTGCTGCATACCCCTTAATATGCCGCCAATGTGCTCGCCGTTCCATGCAGTAGAAAATACTGCAATCTTTTTTCCCATTAATCTACCCATCTCCTCAATACAGTTTCCAGTCTACCAGGCCGCGCTCACTGCTCCTGTGTCGTAAAATAATTCAGGTTCTGCTCCACTGCAATTGACAGTTGTTTGAGCTCTACTGCCGTTTTCGCAAGCGATGCTGTAGCGTCGTTTAGTTCGTTCATCGAAGTGTTGGTCTGTTCTGTCGTTGCGGCATTCTCCTCCGCGATGGCAGACAGGTTCGTCATAAGGCCAACCACATGTTCTCCAGAACCACTACACGTATCAACCTGTTCCTGCACAACGCCCATGCCAACAACAGCGTCAGAAATCCCGTCATCGACCACCTTAAATTTCTCCTTGGTCTCATCGAGCGCCTTCTTCTGGTTCAGGATCATCTCCGTAACCTCACTGATGGACTGCACAGTCTCCTGGGATTCTTTCGACAAGGTCAGAATGATATCATCAATGACTTTTGCCGAAGAATTGGTCTGCTCCGCAAGCTTCTGGATCTCACTTGCCACCACAGCAAACCCCTTTCCGGCCTCGCCGGCCCTCGCCGCCTCTATGCTGGCATTCAGCGACAGCAGGTTGGTCTGGCTCGCAATCTGCGCAATCAGGTTCACCACCTCCTGAATCTTCACGACAGACCCGTTTGTCTGGTGAATCTGGTCGGATATCCGCATAAAAGCCTCCGTCGTCTGGTCGCTCGTGCTGGTCAGCTCATGGACGATCTTTGCCGCTTCCGCGCCCTTTTGGTTCATCTCCTTTGCTGTATCTGACAGATGGTTCACGCTCTCTGCGATCTGGGACATATTATCCTGCATAATCGCCACCTGCTGGGAGGACTCTGAGATGTCACCCACCTGTATTGCTGCACCTTTTGCAATCTCATCCAGGGCCGTGCTCACCACCTCTGAGGCACCCTTGGTCTTGTTGGCCTTGCTCTCAAGTTTGGTGCCCGCCTCCGCAAGGTTTGTCGAGATTCCTTTCAGCTGCCTGATGCTGCCCTCGAGCTTATCCAGAAATCCGTTCAGGTTCCTGCCAAAGCGTGAGAACTCGTCATTCTGATTCGCCTTAATCCTGACAGAGATATTTCCCTGCGCGATCTGGTCCAGCGATTTCTTGAAATTCGTCACACTCCTGTCAATACCGCTGCCAATCAGCACCGTCATGCCGACAAGTACCATCGATGCCACCACCAGCACAATCACGCTTAGCTTCTCCACCATTGATTTGACCTGTGCCATATCCGTGGAAGCCATGTCCTTGATCTCCCCGCACAGCGTTGACAGATCTGTATTCAGCGCTAAGTTTTCCTTCTTTAATGTGAGAATCCTGTCGTCAATCGCCTTCATCTGTGAGAGGGTCTCCTTCTTGGCGTTGAGCTTTGCGATTGAATCCTCCGCAAGTCCGCTGTCCGTAGTATATAAAGGTATGTTGGTGCCCATCTCCAGCAGCAGCTGCACAATCCCTTCGTATACCTCCGCCACATCTTTTCCCTCGACCACCAGTTTGCTGTATGATTCCACTTTCTTATCAAGCTGCTCCAGGCTGCTTCCAAAGCTGTATACGCCCGAGTAAGCGCCGCCGTACTTGTAGCCGTATGACATACCATTTGGTTTCATATAGAGCGTGTACTCTATGTTGGCGTAATTCTGGGGATCGTACTCACTGACCGGAATCTGCACGACAAACTCCTCCCATGCCCCATCACCGACATCGTTAAAATTACAGCCCACACGGATTGCCCGCCGCCCGTCAAACGTGATGACTTCACTGTCCACATAGGCTGTATTGGAGCCTGTCACGTCGGCTGCGTCCAGGTCAACCTCTGCCTGATCGGCACCCTTGGTAAACCTGATATCCGTGATATAGCAGTCATCGTTGTAGTTGAACGTCCCTCCAACCCTGAAAAGCAGCGAATTTCTTCTCACACCATGTGGCACGGGTCCTGTATAGGCCAGCTTCACGTACTCCGTGCCGTCAATCTCAACATGCTCTCCGCTCGTCCACATCGTGGCATCCATCCACTTAATCTCAATCCATTCCGGCTTGTCAATCAGCGCGGAAAGACTCTCCGAGAGCGCGCTGTTTGCCTCCTGGTACTGCCCGTACAGCCCGCTTGCACCGTCAAATCCCCTCGTGCCGCTTTTCTCCCGGATCTCGCTGTAGTTGGACTGAATCTTTGTCAGCCCCTCCAGCATCCTGTCTGTCTTTTCCCTGTACGCGGCACCCGCCATGCCCTGGAGCTGCTCCACGTTAGATATCATCTGCCCCAGATTGTCCATAATATTGTCCAGATATTTCTGGTCTATATAATACTGGTACTGTGCATCGTATGCAAGGTTTTTCGCCTGCAGCACGTCAATCTCCGTAACCATCGAACTGATCTCGCTGTTGCTGCTGTTCTTGTTGAGCGAATTGATTCCCAGCACGCCAATGCAGACTGCCACCAGAATCGAGAAAATACCCATCAGCAGTATCTTGCTCTTGATTGTCTGAAATATCCCTGAGTTTCCCATCTCATTTCATCCTCCTATGACCTTCTTTTATGTATCTGATTTCTGCTGCCTTCTTCCGACCCTGATAGCATACTGCGTGTTTCAACGCCTGAACATCACTTCCATGTAACATATATCAGATTCATGACACCAAAATAATTTCTTTCCTATCTCAATGTAAAAGACAACAACGACGCATTCCCACCACCCCGATAGGTTAAATAAATCGCGTGCACACCATCATCAAGCGCAACCGGCGCACTGTACTCTTCCCAGACATTGGTATTGTGGACCGGGATTGACGCAAGCACCTCCCCGTCCCACTTCGTGCGCACCTCGAAGCAGCCCTCCGCATAACCGCGCGTCTTAATCGAAATCGCCGTCACATGCTTACAGTCAAAGTACTTGAACCCAGCCGTAGCGGAATCCTTCATATTGCCGATATACCCCGGATTCTCGTCGCCGTCGCGCCCGTCCTGCATAATCTTCGGAAAACGGTCGTCCCCCACATATACGGACGGCGTGTCAGTAAAGAGATTGCAGGCCAGATACGCGCCGTACTCGCCCTCGCCCGCAAGCGGCCCTCCATTCAGACCGCAGGAGGTCATCTCCGCCTGCACAAAAGTCCCGTCCGAAAGCAGCTCAAGCTTCTCCGCGCAGCCCTGGCGGCTGTACCATGTACCATTCGTATGACGGTGGTAGAATATGTACCATTCCCCGCCAATTTGAACAATACTCCCGTGATTGTTCGCGCCATACGCCATCGGGCGGTCCGCCGGCTTGTAGCTGTCTATGTGCAGGTCACAGTTGCTGACGAGGACGCCCCCGTAGGCAAATCCCCCGTCGGGCCTGTCGCTGACCGCATAGCACAGCTCATGCATCACGATGGACGAGTAGATAAAATAATATTTTTCCCCCACCATGCGAATCGAGGCCGCCTCAAAGTATTCATGCCCTTCAAAACCTGTATTTTCACTGTACTCACAACCCGGCACAACGATGCGCGGAGGCTCCACAACCGTGAGCATATCCGCCCCCAGCACTGTGACCATAGCGCCGCTTCTTGTGCGGTCCCCCCGCGAACAGAATCCTGTATACAGATACGTTTTGTCCCCTTTGGTCAATACACCCGGGTCAAACTGCGGCTCGTCGCCCTCCCGCTCGCCAAGGCGGGTGTTGTCCTCATAGTGCACATATCCGTAAAATTCAAATTTCCCCGCGGGCGTATCGCAGACTGCCACCGACACGACACATACTTTATCAAGTACATAGTACAGATAATACCTTCCATCCGGCCCGACCGTAATATCGGGGGCGTAAAGACACATCTTCCCGTCCCTGTTGAGCGGGTCGGCATCCTTTGGATAGATGACGCCCTCATATCGCCAGTTTCCAAGATCGTCCACCGGCGCTGACCAGCACACATAATCACCCATGCAAAATACATAACCGTTATAATAGTCATGCGATCCGTACACATATACCCTGTCACCAAACACATACGGCTCGCCGTCTGGTATGTACTCCCACGACGGCAGATAGGGGTTCAATGCCTGCCTGCGCGGTATTGACTGCATTGTCTCACTCATCGTCTTATCCTTCCTCTCTTTACTTTACCATCATTTTTCCTGCTTTATTTCTGCTTTATCACGAGGCCCTACCCAAAATTCCAGAACAGACCCTAATTCTGCTGGCCGCATGCATCAATAATCGCGTCCACATACCCCTGGTCAAACCATGTCACATTCTGTCTGTCGAGATAGCCAAAGGTCTCCCCCTTTGTCACGTCCGCAATACTGCCATTGTCCCAGAGAATACATGGGATCTGCACCGTCTCGCCCGCCGAATCCTTGCAGGCCGTAACCGCCTGGTTTACATAGTACGATGCGTGTTCCTTACGGGATTCCTCATTGTCCGCCTTCAGGATCGTACCCCACTCACTGATGACCACCGGCACGTCCTTTGAGGTCCACTGCTGGTTGATCACACGGAATACCTCCTGCACATCCTTCTGAACCTGCTCGTCATACACACTCTTGCCGTTCTCCGACACGTCCATACAGAAGAAGTACGGAGAATACGGATGGGTTGACACCATGATCCGATTGGGATAACCGCCCTGATCTGTCGGAAGCACCTGTTCCCTGTAGGAATACAGGCTTCCTGCGTACCCTGTGCACATGATAAAGCGTGAGGCGTTGTATCCGCTGTCCACCGCGCGAATCGCATCGACGCCCGCCTGCGAGTAGGTGTTGATGATGCGCTGCGCCAGCTGGGAATTGGGCGTGTCCGGCGTCCACTCGTCCGGTGTACCGACAAGCCGCACCTCGTTGACTACCTCAAAAATCAAATGAAGGTCATACGAGGCAAACTCTGTCGCAACCTGTGTCCATATCTGCGTGATATAATCAATCGACTGCTCCTGGCAGTCCCCTGTCGGATAGATAAAATTCTTGTCATGATCGTCATGGTGAATGTTGATGACGACATAGAGCCCCTCGTCATAGCAGTAATCCACGACCTCTTTTACCCTGTCCATCCATGCCTTTCTGATGGTATACACCTTGTTTCCATTCCCGTCTGTCGTGATATCGACATGGTTATGCCATGACACCGGGATCCGGATTGTCCGAAAGCCCTGTTTTTTTACAAGCTGTATCATTTCCTTTGTCGTCTTCGTACTGCCGGGCAACCATGCCCCCTCATAGTCAAGCTCGTCCGAAAGTCCGCTGCAGTCAAATGCGTCAAAGGTATTGCCCAGATTCCAGCCCATGCCCATATCCGCCACAAAATCCTGCCACCGCACACCGTCATCCTTCTGCTCCACTACTGTCCCCTGCATCTGTGTTGTTGTCTCCATCTGTGTTTCCTCCGTTTCCACTACGCTCTCTGGCGTTTCCGTATTGGTTTTCTGTTCCGTTTCTGTTTCTAATTCGCTGGCCGACTCCTGTCCCTCCGTTTCCAAAGTCTGCACGGACGCGTTTGCCGGCGTCTGTCCGCAGCCCACAAGCAGAGCGCCCGCAAGCAGCGCTGTCAATAATCCTACCCTTTTCTTCACTTCACTTCTCCCCTTCACTTTTTTGCAGTCCCTTTCATGATCTGCCCGATCTTCTCCCTGACCTGCGCCTGCTTCCCGTCCTTTACCAGAAAATACAGATACGCGTCCGCAACATACTGCATCGGCATTCCGCGCCCTGCGATCTTGAAGTTCACAAAGCCCCGCTCAATATAGCGTCCAATCTCATCATTTGATATGAACGCCGGACGCCTGGTGCACTCCTCAAAGGTCTTGTTGGGATTGGCATTGGGACACGGAAAAACGTCCTTCACGTCAAACTCAAGCTGCGCCCTGGACTGCTGTTCGTAATGCTCCGCGCGCTTAGTACAGCCTGGTGTGCACACCTCGTTTACCAGCAGCTCGATGCGCCCCGCATGGGGTTCCAGCGCCGCAAGCGCAGCCTCGTTGTGGTTCAGGTCATAGTCCAGTACTACCAGATAATAGTCCTTTTCCAGCTCTCCGAGCACGCCATCGGTCTGCACGATCCGCTTCGTGGTGGAAGAAATCACCGGAAAGCGCGGCCACTCGCGGCGGATATACTCCTCCAGCACACGGGTGTTGACGAGCACCTGGTTCATGCCGTTGTCCGCAAGCCGCATGATAAGATTGCAATATGTATCCTGGAGATGCTTTTCCTCCAGGACAGAATTTGTCCATGTAAAGCGCACCGGCACACCCTTATCGTTATACAGCGCCAAAGTCGCCTGAATGTCCCTTTTCCCGGCGATTCCCATGACAACCCGCCCGCCGTTCCAGATCGCACCCGGAAACGTCCCGTAGACCGAGCCGATTTTATAGCCCTCCCGGAAATAGTCCGGATACCGCTCCATCAGTGTGATGATCGTATAATTTAACTGCCGGTAATAGCAAAACCCCGGCAGATGCCAGAAAACTTCCCTGTTTTTTGAATCCTCATTTGCCATATCCTACCTCCCTTCCCGCCATTATGGCCACTTGGCGGGCTTTGGCCTTGCCACTGTGATCAGCCTGTTTGCCGTCAGGCTGTTGAGCAGCGTCGTCGCGGCGTCCACGCGGTACTCGGGGCGGATCAGATAGTGGCAGTAGACCTCCATGATATAAAAGAGGTTTGCCGTCCTTCCCTCCAGCTTGAAATTGGTAAAGCCCATCGGCACATATTTCTCCCAGATATCCTCGGGCGACACATAGGTACAGTACTTTTGTATCGTGGCAAACTCGTTGTGCTCCCCATAATCGCAGTGCCAGGGTTCTAGCGGTATCTGCCTGTCCGGGGTGCGGGTACGGTTTTTAAGCATAATGCGCTGGTTTTTCGCCTCATTCTCGTAGTGTTTCCCCCGCCTTAGACAGTTCGGCTCGCACACCGCGTTCACGAGAATCTCGCACCGGCCTTTGTCCTCGATCTGTTGCAGCAAATCAAAGTGGTTGTTGAAGTTATAGTCCAGTACTACGAGATTGTAGTCCCTTTCCAGTTCCTCGTTCACCGCATCAATATCGCGGATTTCCTTGCAGGTGGAGCTGTTGATTTTATAATTTGGGTAATTTGTGCGCACATATTCCTCCAGAAGCGGCGACACGACGAGCCCCCCGTTCTTTCCATTGTCCGCCGCCTTCATACAGAAATTGCAGTAAGGGTCTTTTAAGTCCTCCTCGTCAAGGAACATATTTGTGTATGTATAGCGCACGGACACGCCCTTGTCATTGATGCTTTTGATGGCATTCCGGATAAAGCCCGCGTCGCACTGGTCGTTTGGCGAGCGTCTCCCGCCGTTCCAGAGCGACATGGGAAACTCCCCGAAAAAAGACGCAATCCGCACGCCCTCCCTGAAATAATACGGCCTCCTCTCGAGCATCGACAGCAGCACCATATTCAGCGGTAAATTCTGCCGCAGTCCCGGCAGATGAAAATTAACCTCCATCCTTATTGATCTTCCCTTCGTAATATTCAGTGTCCTCACGGTTTTTAGCCCCATTTTTTAAGCTTTTTGCCTGCAAAACACTTCTAGATTTATTTTACCACATAAGTAACAATAATTCTATAAAAAAACATGCGGTTCTGTTCAAAAATAACAAAAATTCTAGACACGTTTTTTCTGTTTTTACTGAATCATATAGCAGAACATATTTTCTCCAATCACTGCGCCCTTTGTGCCGCACTAGCGGCATATTTCCTCCGCACAGGGCTGCGCAAAAAAGAAGGCATCTTAACACAAAGACTGTACATCCTCAAAGCTTAGAGCAGTCCCAGATTATCGCAAAACTTACACAGTGGCCTGTCCGGTAATTTTAGAAGCATTTTAGAAGCACAATTTTGAAGTATGGCCAAAGCGCCGCTAACCCTCCGCGGCATTTTTCTCATTGCCCTCTATAAACAGGCGATCAAGCAGTATCGCGACCTTTTTCTGTTCGTTTGGGTATAAGTGCCCGTAGGTATTGAGCGTGATTCGGATATCCTTATGGCCTAACCGCTCTTTTATAACCAACGGCTGTACGCCATGCCGGATCAGACAGGCGCAGTGGCTGTGCCTAAGCGAATGTACGTCGATCTTTTTCACCTTACTGCATGGATCATTGGATAAATCATAGATTTTGCGCGCGTGGTTAAGGCTTCACGCGCAAATGCGTGCCTGCATTCCAATACACGGGTGCATTTTGCCATCGATACCGTCACTGCCAATTATTTCCTGGAGTATGTCAACGAGGAAGGCACAAACTGGGAGGATTACAATAGCCTCTTCATGAGCGGCAAGGCGGCCTTTATGCTTGATGACGCGTACATCGCATATGAGGGCGGCTGGCTCACAGGCCAGAATCCAGTGGAAGTAAACGGTGTGACGCTGGATCAGAGTGTTGACTACGGATTTGTCATGTTCCCTAAGGGACCTAAAGGAGACAATGTGACAAACAAGGGCAACAACTTATACTGTCTGCCTGCTTCCTACAGCGATGAGAAGGCACGCATGATCATGTTTGCCTATGACGTATGGACAGACGATGTTCCGGGTTTTGAGGGATACTATGAAATACTCGATAATCTCTACGGCGGCATGAAAGACACGCGTTCCGTTGACGAGACGATTGACATGATGACGACACGGGGTGTCGATGACTGGCACGCGATCGTTCCAAACTTCAATCCAAACAATGATTTCCTGTGGAAGTTGACGGTGGGCGCTGATGTGGATCCCGTTTTAGATCAGAACCTGACTGCATGGCAG